>DASPXX010000098.1:0-19233 GCA_035637095.1 Thermoanaerobaculia bacterium | reverse complement strand
GAGCTTGCCGCGCGCACCGTCTGGACCTCGACGACGGCCACCTCCTCCCCCGTGTCGCTGGAGCGGGCACCGGGCGAGCGCACGGTCCAGATCGATCCGGGCCGCAGGCCATGCGCCGCGCCCCCCCCGATCTCCACGCCGTCGTCCCCCACCGCCAGGACCTGCAGATAGGGAGCGGGCCGGATCTCCGCGGTCCCGAAGAGCAGCTCGTCCAGCCGGCCTTCGAGCTGCGGGTGTTGGCGGCCGTATTTCGACGTCAGGGCCGGTGCGACCTGCTCGAAGACGTCGCGCCAGGTGGCTCCCGGTTGCGCCTGGAGCAGCGCCTGGCTCAAGAAGAAGGTGAGCGCGCCGTCGCGGACCACCGCCTCGCCGGTGAACATCTTGTGCTCGTTCGCGTACTCGTCGGCCCGGCAGGCGGCGATCACCACCGCCCGCCGCCGGCCGGGCAGCCATCCAGCCGTCCCCTTGTCCTCCGCCTCCGGGGGTGCGGTGAAGATCTCCGGGACCGGTCCGCCGGCGAACATCTCGGCCGGCGCGCGGAGGTCGGCCGGGGCCTCGCGGGTCCGCTCGCCGAAGGGATCGCGGGTCACCGAGCCCGAATGGCAGCAATCGAAGATCAGGGTGACGAAAGGCGTCTTTTCGTTCACCTTCTGGACCCAGCGGTCGATCTCCTCGTCGATGATGTCGAGATTGGGCAGCTCGCCGCGTCCGCTGTCGTGAGGGACGATCGACTCGATCATGCGGCCCGCCTCGCGCGGGTCGGCCATCCGCGAGCCATGACCGGCGTAGAAGAGGACCACGACGTCGTCCTCCCCTGCCCTGCCGGCGAGATCGGCGAGAGCGCCGCGGATCTGCGCCTGGGTCGCCTCCTCGTCGCGCAGCGTCCGGGTGTGCTCGGCGGGAAAGCCGAAGCGATCGATCAGCAGGGAACGCATCAGCTCCATGTCGCTGACGGCCCCCTGGAGATCCGCGTTCGGGACCTTCGGATACCGGTTGATTCCGATCAACAAGGCATGGCGTACGGCGGGCATATCTCTGCCAGGAGCGGGGCTATCCTGGCAGAAAAGAAAAGGGACCTCAAGGACAACAAGGACTTCAGGGACGGAGAGGGATCGCCTCCAGCACCAGCACCGAAGGCACCCGGTCGGGGGCTGCAAGGCGGAGCAGGCCGTAGCCGATGCCGGCGTAGCCGTTCATCAGGGCGGGCGATTCGACGTCTCCCCGGGTACCGCAGAGCCAGCCGTCGCGCTCGATGCTGGCGAGGACGGTCCGGGTCTGGCGGTCGATCACCTCGTCCAAGTCCGGGCAGTCGAGCGCCTGGCGGGCCTGGAGGAGGAAGTCGAGGTTGCCCAGGTCGCCGTGGCAGAGGCAGTGGTTCTCGCCGAAGCCGCGCGGGACGGTCTGCCGCACGGCTTCCTCGATCTCGGCGCGGAGCGCGCGGCACGCTTCCGGATTGCGCATCTGGGGGAGGGCGCGGAGCCGCGACAGCCCGACGCCGGGAGCGCCGTAGCACCAGGCCATGGCGGTCATGCTCTCCAGCGGAGGCGGCTGGTCGCCGTCTCCAGAGAGCCAGCGCCGCAGCGCGGGCCAGAAAGCCTCCCTCTCCCAGGCGAAGCCCGCCAGGCCGGCGTCGAGAAATCGGACCTCGCCGCTGGCCGCCGCCAGCTCGACGAGGGCGAGGCCGATGCCGGCGTTGCCATGGGAGAAGCCGACCTGCGGCCTTTCGGTCGCGAGCCGGGTGAGCCATCCGAGGCCCGGACCGGCAGGATGCGAGCGGGCGAGGAGATGCTCGCCGCAGCGAACCGCCACCTCCAGCGGGCGCTCCGACCCGGTCGCCTGCGCGAAGGCGAGCAGGCCGAGGATGGCTCCGGCGGCGCCGCCGACGATGTCCAGGTCCTCGTCCCGGCCGATCCGGGGCGGGATGCGCTCGACCATCCGGCCGGCCGCGGCGAGGAGCCCGGCGTCCTGCCACAGGGCTCCCAGACAGGCGGCGGTGTAGAGGGGACCGCCCCAACCGATGAAGGCGCCGATCGAGGAGGGGCCGGACTCGGGAGCCCCGTCCTCCAGATCCAGCCGGGCGAGCAGGCTCGCCAGGGCGGCCCGGGAGAGCCCGGTCCAGCGCTCCTCGCCAGTGATGGCACCGAGATAACCGAGAAAAAGGGCGATGCCTGGCAAGCCGGCGTACAGGTCCTCCGGGGACTGGGCGAGCGACCAGACCTGGTTGCGGAAATCGAGCCCGATCCAGGTGGCGTGGCGCTCGTCGCGCAGGGCCATCTCCTCGAACCAGGCGCCGACGGCGCTCGCATGTCCGATCAGCCGGCTGCGCAGCTCTTCGGGCGCGAGGGGAGGACCGGGATCGGCCGCGCCATACCGCGACCAGGTCACGTCGTCGCGGTTCAGGAGCTGCGTGCCCAGGGAGAGGCGGAGCAGGTCGAGCTGGCGCCGCAGGTCCTCCTCGCCCAGACCGGCGAGGCGGCGCCGCGCGGCCACGAGGGCGGGCTCGCGGAAGAATTCCGGGATCCTCTCCCCCCGGCTGGTCCACAGGTCCAGGGACGACGGAAGCGCGCGGAAGGCGGGAACGTCCCCCGCATGCAGATCCTCATGCTCGACCGCCACGACGCGGGCCAGATCGGGCTGGTCCTCGACGCCGAGCCACAGCCGGTCGAACAGGAGGTCGCGGTCGAGCGCGTCGCGCAGGATGTCGGGGTGGAAGCTCTCGGAGAGCAGGAGGCCATAGATGCGCGTCGAGCGCAGCACCGCCCGCACCGGATCGTCCGCGAAGCGGTCGAGGAGCGCGAGCACCTCCTCCCGCCGGCGCGCCAGCAGGCGGTAGACCTCGGCGAATCCCGCGGCCATCTCGTCCCGGAAGGCGCCGGCCTCCACCTCGCGCCCGTCGAGGCAGGGGCGGTTGCGCCCCCTCTCCATGAGGACGCGCTCGCGGACGACCCGCATCTCGTCGGTGCCGGTCCCCTGCCATTGCAGCACGGGCTCCGGGGTGGGTTGCCCCGCCACGATCGCGACGCCGCTCAGGTCGGCTCTGGGGATGTCGTCGCCCTCGCCGATCCGGAACGGGAGAAGGCCGATGCGGAGCACCGACTCGGCCAGTACCTGGCCGGCCAGCCGCTCGTCGGGCCGCGGCGTCTCCCGGGGCTCCATCCGCGGATGAAACAGCGCTTCGAGATCGACCACCACCGGCTGGTCCCCGGCCGCGATCAGGTTCTCGAAATGGCAATCGGTCGCCTCGAGGACGTAGAGGACGGCGAGCAGCCCGCCGAGGCGGCGGTGATAAAGCGCCACCTCCTCCCCCGACACACAGTCGCCGGAGGCCACGTACTCCATCCAGCCGTGCTCCCCCCGGTCGAGGACCCGCAGCGTGCGGAACGGCGGGAGCTCGCCCGTTTCGTTGAGCCACGCGAGGACCTCCTGGAAATGGGCGTCGACGGCCAGCGACCGCGGCTTGTAGACGAGCCGCGCGCCGGAGGCGAAGCCGGCGATCCGTACGGAACGCCCGCCGCGGTGGCGGTCTCCGGCGCCACCGTCGAGCGAGGTCAGGAGCCCGGGATCCTCGCCAGCGAAAAAGGTTGCGACGAGGTCCGGCCCGTCGCCGGCGAGGTGCGCGAGGAATTCGAGGGAGGCCGCGACCCAGAGGTCGAGCTCCTGCACGGCGAGGCGGGCGAGGACGGCGTACTCCTGAAGGATCGCGGTAGCGGTCGAGCGGTCGCGCAGGCGCTCGACGAACGAAGCGAAGCGCTCCTCGGGCATATGACCAGAGAGCAGCTCCTGGAGCCGGGCGACGTGCAGCTCCAGGACGAGGGTGCGGCCGAGGAGAGGCAAGAGGCGGAAGGCGAGCGGCTCGGTGAGCAGCCGCTCCGCTTCCGGTGCGGAGAACAACGGGGTTGCGCCGGAGCCCCGCACGATCCGCTCGATGCCCTCGCGCAGCCGGAGACGCGCCCGGTCCACCAGAGGACGCACCAGCTCGAGGAAGCCGGCCGCGGCATCGCTGCGCAGCTCCTCGGGGAGAGGCAGCGGCTCGAGACCTTCGGGAAGGGGACCGGAGAGCGCCTCCGACAGCTCGGCGAGCCAATCCGGCGGGGCCTCGAGGCGATCCCCCAGGACCTCGGCGGGTGTGGCGAGGAGACGGACGAAGGATTCCTCGTCGAGACCGTCCGCGGCGAGCCGGCGGACCAGGCGGTCTCCGGAGCGGAAGGGGGACAGCTCACGCCACCGAGCGAGCCGGTGCCGGTCCGTCTCCGCGAGAGGATGGTCGTCCCCAGAGGAAAGAAGACCGGCCCGC
This sequence comes from Thermoanaerobaculia bacterium, assembly GCA_035637095.1. GTDB lineage: Bacteria > Acidobacteriota > Thermoanaerobaculia > Multivoradales > UBA5704 > UBA5704. The sequence continues at coordinate 14,939 of DASPXX010000098.1, read as the reverse complement.
TCGGCGAGCGTCAGCGCGCGATACCAGCCTTGCCAACCCGTTACGGGCAGCAGCGCCTCCAGTTGGCGTAGGTATATGCGGTGGCGATGGTGAGCGGGGCTCCGGAGACGTCCTTGAGCTGCTCTTCCTGGAGCTCAAGGATGCCGGATGGATGGCTCGGGAGCTGGGCGAGCTCGTCGGGGCTCAGGGCCGCGCGATAGGCAGGATCCTTCCAGGCGCGGATGATGTCGACCTTCTTCATCTCTCACCTCCTAATGGCAGCAGCGGGAGATATAGGTGTACTGCGTGCAGGTCTTGAACGTGGTCTCGATCAAGCCTCCGGTCGCCTCGCGGAGCTCATGGTCCTTCAGCTCGATCGCCCCCGCCGGATGGGCCGGGAGACGGGCCAGGTCCTCGGCGCTCAGGGTGGCGCGGTAGAGGGGGTCTTTCCAGGCACGGATGACGTCGACTTTGTTCATCTGTTCTCCTTATTTAAGGCTTATTTAGGGCAGCAGCGACGGAAGTTGTTGAAGGTGAACTCGGTGCAGGTCTCGAACGTGGTTTCGGCGAGGGCTCCGGTAATGGTCCGGAGCTGCTCGTCCCGCAGCTCCAGAACTCCGGAGGGGTGGCCGGGGAGCTGAGCCAGCTCCTCGGTGCTCAGGGTGGCGCGGTAGAGGGGGTCTTTCCAGGCACGGATGACGTCGGCTTTGTTCATCGTCTTCGTCCTCCTCGTCTATAAAAGGTACGGCCCCGGCTCTGGACCGGGACAGGCGGTCCAGCAAGAGCTGCGGACCGGCTCGCTCAGCCCACGGGCTCGGCCGGCGTCCGTTCAGCACCAATAGCAGCGCGACCTCCTCTGAAGGAGGGGGTGCTCGCGAACCGCAACAGGGGGCCCATCAGCAAAAAAACCAGGGAGTGTGCTCTCCCTGGCTCGCGCGGCGAAAGGCTCGCGGACCTCCGCGAGGTTGCCGGGCCTCCCCGCTACACCATCGCGTCCGAGCTGAGCTCGGGGTGCACCTTCATGAAGGAGACCAGGGTTGGGAGGTAGCTGCGGAGCGGCGGCACCTCGATCCCGGTCCCGGCCAGGTCGGCTCGGGTGTTGGCGCTGTCGTAGTAGGTAGGGTGCACGAAGTAGTCGATCGACGAGGAGGGAATCTGCATCAGGCGGTAGACGCCCGGCACCCAGTCGATGAGCTTCTTGGCCAGACCGACCGGCAGGGGCACCCGGATCATCACGCGCCCCGTGGCCTTGGCCACCGCCGTCAGCACTTCGTGAATGGTCAGTGGCTCGGGGTCGGCGAGCTGGTAGGTCTTGCCGAGCGACTTCTCCTGCGCGGAGAGGTACGAGATGGCCGCGATCACGAAGTCCCGCGGCACCAGGTTCAGGCGGGTGCGGTGCGTGTCCCCCACCACCGGCATGATCGCGATCCCGTGCTGCTTCAGGAGCCAGCGGATGACGAAGTACGGACCGTCGTACTTCTGCGTGTCGCCGGTCCGGCTGTCCCCCACCACGATCGCCGGGCGGTAGATCGTCGCGGGCATGCCGCGCTTCATCCGCTCCCGCACCTCGACCTCGGCGAGGAACTTGGTCTCCTCATAATAGTTGTTGAACACCTGCCCCTTGGCCAGGTCGGCCTCGCGGTAGATGCCGGCGAACATGCCGCTGACATAGCAGGTGCTCACGTACTGGACGCGGTGGAGATGCTCGCACCCTTCGGCGAAGTCGAGGATGTTCTTGGTCCCTTCGACGTTGACCTTCATCCCTACCGACCGGCGGACGCTCAGGTCATAGACCGCGGCGAGGTGCCAGACCTCGGTGACCTCCTTCTGGAGGCCCGCCAAGTCGGCCAGGCCAAGGCCGGGGACGGTGATGTCCCCCTCGACGAGGCGGATGCGGCCGGCGATCAGCGGGTCCCGCGTCTCGATCTCGCGGACGCGCTGGCGGGCGAGGTCGGCGAACTTCTTCTGGATGAGACAGACGACCCGCTCCTCCGGCGAACGTGCGAGGACGCGCGGGACGAGCTCCGATCCGAGGAAACCGGGGAACCCGGTGAAGAAATGCGTGGACATGTGGATCTCCCTCCCGGCTCTACCGCAGGCCGGGGATCCGGCGCAGGGCCTTGAGCGTCGTGCTCATCGTGCGGCTGAAGACCTCGTCGGGCACGCCCGCCGGAGCGGCGAGCGGAAGGCCGCGCTGGATCGCGACGGTCTGCGGTTCCGTGTATTTGAGAATGCCTTCGGCGCCGTGCCGGCGGCCGAGGCCGGAGTCCTTGAACCCGCCCATCGGCGCATCCACCGAGGCCCAGGCCGCGGCGTACGCCTCGTTGACGTTGACCGTGCCGCACTGCAGGCGGGTGGCGATGCGGTGGCCCAGCTCCAGATCCTGTGTCCAGAGGCTGGCATTGAGGCCATACGAGGAGGCGTTCGCCCGTTCGATGGCCTCGTGGATCGATTCGAAGTTATAGACGGCGACGACCGGACCGAAGGTCTCCTCGGCGAAGAGGGTCATCTCCGGCGTCACGTCCACCAGGAGGGTGGGCTCATAGAAGCACGGCCCCAGGTCCGGCCGAGCTCTGCCGCCCGCCAGAACCGTGGCTCCCTTCTCCACCGCATCGCGCACGTGCGCGTCGACCTTGGCGAGGTGCTCGGCGGAGATCAGGCTGCCCATGTCGGCGTGCCAGTCGAGACCGGCGCCCAGCTGGAGGGCTTTCGTCTCCTGGACCAGGCGCTCGACGAAACGGTGGTAGATCGATTCGTGGACGAACAGCCGCTCGATCGAGATGCAGAGCTGGCCGGCGCTGCTGAAGCAGCCGCGGAGCGCTCCCGCCACCGCGGCTTCCAGGTCGGCGTCGGCGAGGACGAGCATCGGGTTCTTGCCGCCCAGCTCCAGCGAGCAGTGGATGAGCCGCTCGGCCGCCTGTCGCGCCACTTTGCGCCCGGTCGCCGTGCTGCCGGTGAACTGGATGGCGTCGCAGCTCTCGATGAGCGGCGTACCCAGAACGGCCCCCTCGCCGGTGGTCACCTGGAAGAGGTCCGCCGGAAGGCCGGCCTCGCGCAGCAGCGCCACGGCCCAGAGGGCGGTGAAGGGCGTCTTCTGATCGGGCTTCAGGACCACGGCGTTGCCGGCCATCAAGGCCGGGATCGCGTCGGTGATAGCCATCGAGAGCGGGTAGTTCCAGGGGGCGATGATCCCCACGACGCCCACGGGATGGTGGTGCTCCCAGGCCACGGTGAGCCCGGGGAGGGCGCCCTGCCGCCGCTTGGGCTCCAGGTGCCCTTCGGCGTGGATCGCATAGTAGCGGGCCACAATCGCCGTATCGGCGACCTCCTCGAACGCGTGCTTGCGGGCCTTGCCGGATTCGAGCTGGATAAGGTCGAGCACCTCGTCCTGCCGCTCGATGATCAGGTCGTGGAAGCGGAGGAAGACTTGGGCGCGCTCTGCGAAGGTCCGGTGGAACCAGTCCTCCTGAGCCTTGCGAGCCCGCCGCACGGCCTCGGCGACATCGGCGGGTGTCGAGCGCGGGACCTCTCCGATCCGCCGTCTGTCGAGGGGAGAGCGGATCTCCGTCCTCTCGCGCGGTGCCACGGTCATCGCGGGAGCTTCCAGGGTGAGCTCGGCCATGCGGGTTCGCCTCCTCGGGGCCGATGCGGCCCTCCCCTGTAGAGTGCCACAGGCGGTGCGCTACGTCAAGCTGCGGCATAGAGTTTGACGCGGCACGGCAAGGGATGGAATCGGCAGGCGTGTTAGGCTTCACCCCGTCATGGGCAGGGATGAAATGCTGCGGCTGATAAAGGACTTGGAGTCCGATCGGGTCGAGCGGACCGTCTCCTCCACCAATACGGACAAGTTCGCTGAGGCCATCTGCGCTTTCGCCAACGACATGCCCCAGCATCGCCTGCCTGGGTACCTGTTCATTGGTGTCCGCGACGACGGGGAGCCGTCCGGCTTGGCGGTGACCGACCAGCTCTTGCAGAATCTGGCGGCAATTCGCTCGGATGGAAACGTCCAGCCACTTCCCACGATGAATGTTCAGCGCCTGCCGACCTCCGGCGGAGATGTGGCTGTGGTCGAGGTCCTTCCTTCGGACCTGCCGCCCGTCCGCTACAAGGGGAGGATCTGGATCCGGGTTGGCCCGCGGCGGGCGATCGCCAGCGAAGCCGAAGAGAGGGTCCTCGCCGAGCGCCGCGTTGCCTTGGCTCGAACATGGGATGCCCGCCCTTGTCGGGAGGCAACTCTGGACGATCTTGCGCTCGACCTGTTCGCTGTGGGATACCGTTCGTTTGCGGTCGCGCCCGAGGTCATCGAAGAAAACAACCGGAGCCTGACGGAGCAGCTCGCAGCGCTTCGCTTCTATGACCTCAAGCTCGGCGGCCCGACGAACGCGGCGATCCTGCTGTTCGGCAAGGACTCTCTCTCCTTCGTTCCCGGGGCCTACGTCCAATATGTACGTTATGCAGGGACCTCCAGGGCGGACGAGCCTGTTCGTGACCGGCGCTTCTCGGGAGACCTTCTCTCGGTGCTTCGTGGCCTCGATCAACTCGCCGAGGATGTCGCCGAGGCACGTCCGACGGCCGCAGAGGGTCTCGCGGAACGGACTATCTATGATTACCCACCTCGCGCCTTGCACGAGCTCTTCGTCAATGCGGTCATCCACCGGAACTATGAGGGATCGAGCTCTCCGGTACTGGTCAACCACTTCGATGACCGGCTTGAGGTCTTGAGCCCAGGCGGGTTGTTCGGCGATCTAACTCCGGAGCAATTTCCCCGCGGGACCGCCTACCGCAATCCCGTGCTCGCCGAAGCAGCCAAAACCCTCGGGTTCGTCAACCGTTACGGTAGAGGAATCGCGATCGCACAGTCCGAGCTCGCGCGAAATGAAAGCCCTGTCGTCACCTTCGAGCTGGGATCAAATTATTTCACCGCAACAGTGCCGAGACGACGATGAAGACGGTCGTCTTTTTCAATCCCAAGGGTGGCGTCGGCAGGACGACGCTTGTGTACCACCTTGCGTGGATGTTCCAGGAGCTCGGGGTGGACACATTGGCTGTAGACCTGGACGCTCAAGCGACTCTTACAGAGACATTTCTCCCTGTCGAGATGCTGGAGGACATCTGGCTGCGGGAACAGAGCCCTCGAACGATTTTCGGAGCCCTCCAGCCGTTGCTGGATGGGATCGGCATGGAGGCCCCGGTCCCGATGGAGATGGCGGAGCACCTGGCGCTCCTGCCGGGGCATCTGGGGCTGAGCCGGCTCGAAGATCGATTCGTCGGCCCCGATGCGCATGACGCAGCCACCGCCGTCCAGCGCGTCATCGAGCTGGCGGCGCGCACATGCGGGGCCAATCTCGTGCTGCTCGATGTCGGTCCGGGTCTGACTGCGTTGAACCGCGCCTCATGTACTCTCTCGGATTTCATGGTGATGCCCCTGGGAGCAGATGTGTACTCCCTTCATGGACTTCGTGTCCTAGGGCAGGCGATCGACGTCTTTCGCACCGGAGGAGTGGGACCGATCGGTTACATCGTCCTCCAGCGCATCCGCGCAGGCCGTCCGATCAAGGCGGCACACTATTGGATCGACCGGATCTCGGCCGCCTATCATCACGAAATCCTCGGTGCACCGGAAAATGCAATCCTTCCCGATCCGGACCCGCACAAGCTGGGGACCCTCAAGCCTTACCGCAGCCTGATGCTCCTCGCGCAGGATGTTCGCAAGCCCATGTTCCTCCTGAAGCCGGCCGATGGTGCCATCGGTGCGTTCAGCGAAGCCGTCCTCGACTGCTACCGCGACTTCAAGGCGCTGGCCACGGGGATCGCCGCCGCCTGCGGAATCGCGATCCCAAGCAGCTCCGCCTCACTATGAGTCTTCTCCGCTGCGCGCTCCTCGCCCTGCTCCCATGGCTCGCCGCGGCCTCGGCAGCGCCCGCCCAGGAAGGTGAAACCTTTTCCGACGAGGTCACCGTCACCGCCACCCGCACCGAGCAGCGGCTCGGCGAGACCGCGGCGAGCGTGGTCGTGCTCTCGTCCGCGGAGCTGGCCGCGAGCGCCGCGCCCACGGTGGACGACGCCCTGCGCCAGGTCCCCGGGTTCAGCCTCTTCCGCCGCGCCGGCAGCCGCTTCGCCAATCCCACGGCCCAGGGAGCGACGCTGCGCGGTCTGGGTGGGAGCGGCACCAGCCGCGCCCTCGTGCTCGCCGACGGCGTGCCGCTCAACGACCCCTTCGGCGGCTGGATCTACTGGGCGCGCGTCCCACGGGCCGAGCTCGAGCGGATCGAGGTTCTGCGCGGAGCGGGATCGGACCTCTACGGCAGCGGCGCCCTGGCCGGCGTCATCCAGCTCCTGCGGCGGGAGCCGGCACAGCCCGGTCTGATCGCGGAGGCCTCCGCGGGGGAGCGCGGCACGCTCGACGGCTCGGCTTTCGGTGCCTGGACGCGCAGCCCCTGGGGGGCGAGCCTCGCCGCCGAGGGGTTCGATACGGACGGCTACATCCTGGTCGATCCCGCCGAGCGCGGGCCGGTGGACATCCCCGCGACCTCCCGCCACTCGACCGCGGAGCTCAGCGCGGAGCGCCATGTCCAGAACCGGCTCTTCGCCCGCGCCTCGTGGTTCGACGAGGACCGGGGCAACGGCACTCCACTACAGACGAACGGCACCACAATCCGCGAGGCGAGCGCCGGCGGGGACTGGTCGGCGGGCTCGGGCTCGCTGTCGCTCCGCCTGTCGGGGGGAGATGAGGACTTCCGGCAGACCTTCACCGCCGTCTCCCCTGGCCGGACGAGCGAGCGGCTGATCCGCTCGCAGAGCGTTCCGTCGGACTTTGCAGGGCTGTCCTTCCAGGCCTCCCGGCCGCTGGGGGACCGGCACGCCCTGGTGGGGGGGCTCGAAGCGCGGCAGGTGCGCGGGACGAGCGACGAACTCGTCATCACCCCCGCGGGATCGCAACCCGTTTCGGCCGGCGGCCGGCAGCGCACCGAGGGCTTCTTCCTGGAGGACGTGGTCCGCGCGAGCCCCCGCCTGAGCCTGACCCTGGGCGGCCGGTTCGATCTCTGGACGAACGACCAGACGGGAGGCGGAGAGCGCGACGAGTCGGCGTTCAGTCCGCGGGCCTCGGCACTCTTCCAGGCGACCGCGCGCTGGGCCTGGACCGCCTCGGCCTACCGGGCGTTCCGCGCTCCGACCTTGAACGAGCTCTACCGCGCCTTCCGGGTCGGCGACGTCCTCACCCTGGCCGATCCGGACCTGAAAGCCGAACGCCTCACCGGTGGCGAGACCGGAGCGCTGTGGACAGGTCCGAACGGCCATCTCACGGCCCGCGGCACCCTCTTCTGGATGGACGTCGAGCAGACGATCGCCAACGTCACGCTCGCCACCCAGCCGGGTCTGATCACCCGGCAGAGGCGGAACCTGGGCCGGACGCGCTCGCGGGGTCTCGAAGCCGAGGCCGCGGCACGCGCCGGCCGCTTCACGCTGTCGGCCGGCTATCTCTTCGCCGATGCCACGGTGGAGAGCGCGCCGGCCGAGCCCGATCTCGAAGGGCTCCGCCTCCCCCAGGTGCCGCGCCACCAGCTCAGCCTCCAGATGCGCTTCGATGATCCGCGGCTCGTTTCGGTCGGTCTCCAGGCGCGCTGGAGCGAGGCGCAATTCGACGACGACCTGAACCAGCTCCGGCTGGGGAGCTTCACCACCGTGGATGCCCTGGTCTCTCGCTCTCTCGGCCGCGGGCTCTCTCTTTTCGCAGCCGCCGAGAACCTCCTCGACGAGCGCTACGACATCGGCCGCACGCCAATCCGCACCCTGGGGCCGCCGCGGATGGTGCGGGTGGGGGTGCGGTTCAGTCGAGCTGGCAGTTGACGGTCACGATGTAATAGACCTTCACCGGCTTCCCGTACTGCATCGCCGGCTTGAACTTCCACTGGCGTACCGAGTCCTCGGAGGCCTTGTCGAGCCCCTTGGGAAGCCCTTTCAACACCCGGGTGCTGGTGACGTTCCCCTGCTCGTCGATGACGACCTCGATGATCACCACGCCGTTGACCTTGCTTTCGCGCGCCGCCTCCGGATACTCGACAGGCACCGAGGCGACGAGCTCGGGCCGGGATACGCTCCCGCCGACCCGCAGAGGGATTCCTGAAGGCGCCGGCTCGGGCGGCTTCTCCGCGGGCGGCGCGGACGCCGCCTTCCGCTCCTCCGCGAGCTGCGTCTGATATCTCCTCTCCATCCCCTCGACATAGCCGCGGTATCCCTGGGGATCGACGAACGGATTCGGCGTCTCGCCCTTCCGCAGCCGTTCCGCCTTCTCGGTCAGATCGAAGAACGAGCCGTGCGACGACAGGAAGACGTCGCAGGGGAGGCCTTTGAGCAGTTGGAAGCTGTGCGCGAAGTCCCCGGCGATGCCCGGATATCTGGGGTTGACCGCCAGGGTCACTCCAGGGAAGACCGTGAGGCTTCCCGCGAACACCACGTCGAGGGTCCGATTCCCGTCCTTCGCCTTCATCGTCCAGGTGGTGCATCCCTTGGTGTGTCCCGGCGTGAGGTGGGCGGTCAGCGTGACGCCACCCAGCGAGACCGTGTCGCCGTCGCGGACCGTGCGGTCGGCGACGACCGGCGGGAAAAGGAACTTGTCTCCCAGGGCGTAGTCCCCATGGCCTCCGGCGGCCAGGAGCGGAGCATCCCCCTCGCTCGCCACGAGCTTCGCGCCGGTCAGCTTCTTGAGCTCCGCGAGCCCGCCGGCGTGGTCGTAGTGGGCGTGGTCGTTGAGCAGGACCTTCACGTCCTCCAGGCGGAAGCCGAGCTTCTTCAGGCTCGCGCGGATGAGCGGCACCGTCTCCTCGAAGCCGCCGTCGATCAGGATATGACCCTGGGGAGTCGTGATGAGAAACGAAGTGATGTCGCTGGCGCCTACATAGTAGAGACCGTCCGCGATACGGAAGGGCTCGACCGGCTGGTTCCAGGAGCGGGAGGTCGCGTCGGCCTGGGCGGCGGCGAGCGTGGGCGGCAGAGACAGGAGGAGGACGAGAGACAGCGGACGGAGGGCGCGCATGACGAAGGATTCTATATGGAACGTGCTCGTTCTACTTTCCGCAAGATCTGAGCGGCTCGCGTGTTTTACCTTCGGAGCATCAGAAGCCGTTCGCGGCCGGGAGCATGACGTCATGAGGTACCGATTCGGAGAGCACACGCTGGATCTGGAGGCGAGCCGGCTGCTCGGGCCGGAGGGGGAGATCCGCCTGCGCCCGCAGGCCTTCCGCATGCTGGAGGTGCTGGCGGAGAGCGCGCCGAAGATCCTCTCTCAGGAGGCGCTGCTCGACCAGGTCTGGGGAGTCGAGCACCTCTCCCCAGCCTCGGTCAAGCAGGCGATCAGCGAGGTCCGGCAGGCGCTGGGGGATGATCCTTCCCGGCCGCGGATCATCGAGACGGTCCACCGCCGCGGCTACCGCTTCATCGCACCCATTGAGCGCATCGATCCCGCTCCACCGCCGAGCGAGCTCGCGACCCAGCCCCTCCCGATGTCCAAGGTCCTGGCGAAGATCAACGAGGTGCTCCCGCCCTCACCTCCGCCGGTGCGGACCGGCCGGCGGCTGGCGATCGCGCTCCTGGTCCCCTTGCTGGCCGGCTTGGCCGTGGTGACTCTCCTGGGGCTCTCGCGACCCGACCGGGCGGCCGGGCCGGCCAGGGCGACCGCGCCACCGGCCGCATCTCCGTCGGGCCGCCGGGCCGTGGCCATCCTGGCCTTCCGCAACCTCTCGGCGCATCCGCAGGACGCCTGGATCTCCCCCGCTCTGGGCGAGATCCTCGGCTTCGAGCTCACCGCTCCGGGGCGGTTGCGGGTCATCCCGGCCGACAACGTGGAGCGCATGCGGCGGGAGCTCGGGCTGGGAGAGGACGAGGCGGCGCCGGCGAGCCTGGCCCGGATCGGCCGCAACCTGGGGACGAGCCTCGTGGTCACCGGCTCGTATCTGGTGAGCCGGCCTGCCGGCGCCTCGGACGAGACCCGCGACAAGATCCGCATCCAGCTCATGGTCCAGGACATCCGCAGCGGCGAGACGATCGCCTGGGCGCGGGAGACCGGCGCGCGCGAGGAGCTCCTCGACCTGGCGACGGCGGCGGCGCGCGGGCTCCTCGGCAGCCTGGGCTCGCGGGGCGAGGTCGCGAGCCAACCGGGAGCGGCGGCGCTCGCCGCGAACGCCGAATCGCTCCGGCTGTGGTCCGAAGCGGCGGCCCGCCTGCGGGTGCGCGACGCCATGGCGGCCGTCCCCCTGCTCCAGAGGGCCGAGAGCATCGATCCGGACAACCCGTTCGTCCACGACGCCCTCGCCGCCTCCTGGTCGCGGCTCGGCTTCGACGGCAAGGCGGCCGCCGCGGCGGGCAAGGCGCTGGCGCTCGCCGAGGGCCTGCCGCGGGAGATCCGGTTGCGCCTCGAAGCGCGCGCCCACGACATGCGCTTCGAGCCCGCCGAGGCCGCACAGAGCTATGCAGAGCTGTGGCGGCTTTTCCCGGACAACCTGGAGTACGGCCTCGGCCTGGCGGCCGCGCAGACCCAGTCCGGCGCCGCCGAATCCTCCCTCACCACGCTGGAAGCGATGCGCAAGCTCCCGCCGCCCGACGGCGCCGATCCCCGCATCGACCTCGCCGAGTTCGATGCGGCCTGGGGGCTCGGCGACTTCGCCCGCTGCCGTGACGCAGCCCAGCGGGCGGTCCAGAAGGCCGAGGCGCGGAGCGCCACCGTCCTGTTGGCGATGGGGCGGGTCTCGCGCGGCTGGGCGCTCTCGCGGCTGGGCCAGGGGGACGCCGCCCTCGCCGACTTTCGGGCGGCCGGCGCCATCTACCGGAGGATGGGCGACCGCGGCGCGGCAGCGGGCGCGCGGGCCGCCGAGGCGCTCATCCACCAATCCCAGGGGAAGCCGGCCGAAGCGCGGCAGATCTACGAGGAGGTGCTCCCCGTTCTCCACGAGATCGGCGACCGGACCCGCGAGGCGAAAACGCTCAACAACTTCGCCGCCCTGGTCGGCGGTGCCGGCGACAAGGCCCGCGCGACCGAGTTGCTCGAGCGCTCCCTGGCAATCAAGCGGGAGATCGAGGACCTCCAGGGGACGGCGACGACGCTGGTCAACCTCGGAAACCTCCGCGAGATCCAGGGGGATGCGCGGGGCGCGCGGCCCTATCTCGAAGAGGCGATCGGCCTGAGTCGCCGGCTGGGCGATTCCCATGGCACCGCCCTGGCCCTGCGCGGGATCTCCCGCGTCCACGTCCGGGAGGGCCATTTCGATGCAGGGCGCGCCGCGCTCGACGAGGGGCTCGGGCTCTGCCGGCAGACGGGAGATGTCGAAGGGCTCGCCCAGACCGAGTTGGTGCTGGCCAGTCTCGAGCAGAATGCCGGAAGGCTGGACGAGGCCCGCGACCATTATGAGAAGTCGCTCGCCCTGTGGATGAAGCTGAAGGACCAGGAGACGGTCGCCGAGGTGCGGGCGGAGCTGGCAAAGCTGGGGGGGCGCGAGGGGAGAGAACACGCTGGCCTGGTTCTGCGTCAGAGACCGGCCAAGAACTCCTCCACCGCCCGTCGCCGCGAGGACTGCTCGGGGAGATCGGGATAACGGAGCGGCTGGTCGAACGGCTCCCCGGGACGGACACCGGCATGCCGCAGGGCGATCTCCACGGCCTCTTCGGGTGAAGCGGTCCAGTCGGCGGCGAAGGGGGGCTGGGCATGGAGGAATTCCCAGGCGCGCAGGTAGACGACCGGCACGCCGATCTTCAGAGCCAGGGCGATCTCGGAGAGCGTTCCCTCCTCGCCGGCCAGGGCGACCACCGCGTCCGCCGTGCGGACGTTCACGTAGTTGCGCCCGTCGCCCAGGCCGGTGTGGATCGCACAGTCGACGAATGGGTTGGCGTCCCCTTCGCCCTCCAGGCCCGGCAGGATGCCGATCGACCGGCCTCCCGCCTCGCGCGCCCCGCGGGCCGCCGCTTCCATGACGCCGCCGCGCCCTCCGCAGAGGACGAGCGCTCCCCGCGAGGCGGTGGCACGTCCGACGGCCAGCGCCAGCTCGTAGGGCTCGGCGTCGGGGAGGACCGTCCCGCTGCCGATCACGCCGAGAAGAGGAGGCCTCCGCACGGTCCCCTCCTACCTCCGGGCAGAAACAGGCGGCGTGAGGTCCCGCTGCTCCTTCAGCAGGGGCGCCAGCCGGCGGACCTCGGTTTCCATCTCGGCCAGCACGCACGCGGCGCCATCCAGGGTCGCGGTCCGGCTGCGCCTCTCCAGCTCCGTGCTCAGGGTGGCCAGGCGCAGAGCCCCGACCTGGGCGCTGGTCCCCTTGAGCGAGTGGGCGATGAAGGCGAGCCGCGGGAAGTCGCCGCCGTCGAGCGCATCCCGCAGGCGTTCCATCTCACGGGGTGCCCCCGTCAGGAAATCGTCCAGCAGCTCGCGCACCAGCGACTGCCCGGTCATCGCTTCGAGCTGGCGGAGCTCGCAGAGGCGCGCCGGATCGAGCATCGGGGCCCCGGTGCCGCCAGCGGACGTCTCCCCCGCCGGCGAACGCTCCCTCTCTCCCGAGGTCCGCAGCAGGGCGGTCCGCAGGTCGGGGAGCAGGATCGGCTTGCTGAGAAAGCCGTCCATGCCGGCGGCGAAGCAGGCCTCGCGGTGCTCGCGAAGAGCGTTCGCCGTCATCGCCAGGATGCGCGGCTGCTGTTCCCGGGGAAGCTCGGCACGGATGCGGCGCGTCGCCTCCAGCCCATCCATCCCCGGCATCTGGACGTCCATCAGGACGAGGTCATAGCGCTGTCGCCGCAGCGCGTCGAGGACTTCGCAGCCGGTGGCTGCGACGTCGGCGACATAGCCCAGCCGCTCGAGCATCAACAGAGCGACCCGTTGGTTCACGGAGTTGTCTTCCGCGACCAGGACCCGCAAGGGCAGCCGCGCGGCCAGCGGCGGTCCGGCGAGCTCGTCGGCGAAGGCCGACGCCCGCGGTACCGGCACCTCCACCTCCCGGCAGCGGATGGTGTACGAGAACGTCGAGCCTTTGCCGGGCTCGCTCTCCGCCCACATCCATCCGCCCAGCCGCTCGACCAGCCGGCGGCTGATCGCGAGGCCGAGGCCGGTTCCGCCGAACAGCCGCGTGGTCGACGAGTCCGCCTGGGTGAACGGCTGGAAGAGACGCTCGATCCGGTCGGGCGGAATACCGACCCCGGTGTCGTGGACGGCGAAGCGCAGCTCCAGCCACTCGCCGTCCCGGGGTCCCGCCTCGACCTCGAGGCGCACCTCGCCCCGCGGCGTGAACTTCACCGCATTGTCGAGCAGGTTGACCAGGATCTGCCGCAGGCGGGCCGCATCGCTCTCGATCGCGGCCGGCAGGCCGGCGCCGGTCTGGCAGGACAGGTGGAGCCCCTTGGCCGCCGCCTTGGGGGCCACGATGGCAACCGCCTCGTCGAGACAGGCGCGCAGCTCGAACGGCACGAGCTCGACGTCCAGAGCGCCGGCTTCGACCTTGGAGAAATCGAGGATGTCGTTGATCACGGAGAGCAGCGCCTCGCCGCTGTCGCGGATCGTCTCGACGTACTCGCGCTGCTCGCGGGGCAGCGGCATGCCGAGCAGCAGGCTGGTCATTCCGAGCACGGCGTTCATCGGAGTGCGGATCTCGTGGCTCATGTTGGCCAGGAACTCGCCCTTGGCCCGGCTCGCCTCCTCAGCCCGCACCTTTTCGCGTTGCAGGTCGCGCGTGCGCTCCTCGACCAGGAGAGCCAGGTCGCGCTCCCGCCGGCCGACGGCGCGCAGCCGCAGCCGCATCGCGCTGATGCCGCCCAGGAAGACCAGCACGCCGCAGGCCGCGAGGAACCAGGAGGTCTCCCAGAAGCGCGGGTGGATCTCGAGCCGCAGGGTCGCACCGGTCTCGTTCCACAAGCCGTCGTTGTTGCTGGCGGCGACCCGGAAGCTGTACGAGCCCGGCGGCAGGCTGGTGTAGACGGCGGTGCGCTGCGTTCCGGCATCCACACAGTGCTTGTCGAACCCTTCGAGCCAGTAGCGGAACTTCACCTTTTCAGGGGCGAGCAGGCTCAAGGCCGTATAGTGGACCTCGATCTTCTCCACACCGGGGTCGAGGGAAAGCGGCTTGTCATCCTGCCGCAGCGCGACCGGCTTGCCGTCCGCCAGGATCTCCTCGATCATCACCGGCGGCAGGCGGCGATTGATCGGGACCCGGACGGGATCCGTCACCGCCACGCCCTGGAAGGTTGGAAACCAGAGACGCCCGTCGGAGGTGGCCAGGGCGCCCGGCTGGTTCCCTCCATTGCACTCGGCGCTCTTCATGCCGTCCGTGTCGTCGAAAGAGGTCGAGGGGATGATCGGGGTCCGCCGCTTGGCGAAGGCCTCCAGATCGGCTTTGCGCACGTTGTAGATCCCGCGGTTGCAGCTCATCCAGAGGCGCCCCTCGCGGTCCTCGAAGATCTGGTAGGCGGTGTCGTCGAACATTCCGTAACGCTGAGGGAAGACGGTCAGGCGTCCCCCTTGAAGGCGGTGGAGTCCGGCGCGCGAGGTGCCGATCCAGAGGGTTCCCTCGCGGTCTTCGTGCACCGCGAAGACCTGGGTGGTCTGCGGAAACCCCGGGAGCCGCTCGAAACGCCCCCCGACGGTCCGGTAGAGCCCGGTCTCGGTGCCGACCCAGAGGGTGCCGCGGCGATCGCGCAGGACGGTATTGACACGCTCGCGCGGCAGGCCCTCCGCCGGATCGACGATCTGGAAACGCCCCGCGGACCAGCGGGCGAGCCCCCCGGCGGTGCCGAGCCACAGCGCTCCGTCGCGGTCTTCATAGATCGCGCGGACATAGTGGTCGGGCAGCCCGTCCTTCTCCGTCCAGGTTTCGATCCGGCCCGCGCGCAGGCGGCAGAGGCCCCTGGCGGTGCCGAACCAGAGAGCCCCGCTCCGGTCCTCCAGGATCGGCCGCACCTGGTCGTGGGGGAGCCCCTGGGCGGTCGTGAAGCTG
>DASPXX010000097.1:0-7115 GCA_035637095.1 Thermoanaerobaculia bacterium | reverse complement strand
GGTCCGCCGCGCGGTGAACTTGGCGACCGGCAGGGTGACGGACGCGAGGATCACCAGGACCGCGGCCACCATGACCAGCTCGGCCAGCGTGAAGCCTCTCTCGGAGCGACGCCGCAACATCATGATCTTTCGGTCTCCTTCAACCTTGTAACGCGGGATGGCCCTGCGGTTCTTCCGCCTTCTCGCCCGGATGGGGGCGCACCTTGACGTTCGCCACCTCGGTGCGCAGCGGCAGCACGGGCTTGAGCGCCGCGTCGAGCGCCTGGGTGGGGCCGAAGCCGATGCGGGCCGGTCCCGCCGCCAGGGCGCGGAAGGTGACCGTGGCCACCGTCCCCTCGCCGGTGACCGGCGGGACGTCGCCCAGCCGGCTCGCGCCGAGCGTCAGACGGCCGGGGTGGGAGCCGTCGGTGAGCACCTCGGCCGTGTCCGGCCGGCCGAGGAAGCTCCCCGCCTCCACCTTCTCGAGCGCGAGCCGCTTGGCGTCCCAGGCGAGCGCGATGGGCAGATGCGACACCGCCCGCACGGCCGACGCCTCGATCCGCACCGTGAACGTCTCACCCAGGTCCACCTGGGAGGCGTCGGGCACCAAGCGCAGGCGCACCGCCGCGGGCAGCCGGCCCGGATCCTCGGCGGCGCGCTCCCGCCGCAGACCGGCGAGCATCACGCCCGGATTCGCCACCATCGACGTCCCCGAGGCGTTCGGCTGCGCAAAAAGGGCGGCCCCCGCGGGCGGCGGAGGCTCCATCTCCTGGTCTTCGGGCGGCACCTCCTCCGTCTGCGGAGGCGGGGGCGTCACCGGCGGCTGGAAGATGCTGCCCGGCGGCGTGGCCGGCGCCAGGTCGATGCCGGTCGGCTGCTGCTCGGGCGGCTGCTCATCTTCGGTGGGCTGCTCCTCGCCTTCACCCGGCTGCAAACCGCGCGGCAGCCGCTGCAGGCGGCGCCGGATCGCGTCCTGCACCTCCTCGGGCGTCCCCTCGTCCATGTCGAACGGCCCCTCGACGTCGGACTCGACGCGCGGGCTGCCGCCGCGGAAGGTGATGTTCGCCTCGGTGCCGACCCAGATCGGCTGCAGGTCCTCCTCGGTGATCTGGGCGTTGCGGATGATGTGCGGCGTGAGCGTCAGGACCACGTCGGTCCGCTCGTTCTCGTTCCGCTTGTCCCCGAACAGGCGGCCGATCAGCGGGATTTCGGACAGGCCCGGGACGCCGCTGTCGTTGCTCCGCTCGTCGGTGCGGATCAGGCCGGCCAGGAAGTTCGTCTCGCCGTCTTTCAGGCGGATGACGGAATCGAACGAGCGCGTGCCGATCACCGGCTGGCTCTGTCCCGCCGAGGCCTCGATGAAGCGACTGATGTTCGACACCTCGATCTTGACCTTGAGCGTGATCTCCTGGTTGTGGTGGACCCGCGGCTCCAGCTCCATCTTGATGCCGACGTCCTTGTACTGGAACGAGGTGATCGGGACGATCGTGCCGCCCACCCCCTGGTTCTGCGTGTTGAACGTGGTGAGCGGGATCGGCACCTGGTCGCCGATCGTCAGGTTCGCCTTCTCCCCCTCGGTGATGCGCACCTGCGGCTTGGCGAGGAGCTGGGCGTTCGAGCTCGTCTTGATGAAGTTGTAGACGAAGTTGGGGACGGTCAGGATCCAGTCCGCCTGATTGATGTAGGGGATGTCGGAGACCCGCAGCGGGTTGCCGGTCCCGCGGTCGAGCTGCTGGCCGATCGAGTACTGCGAGAGGCTGACCCCGAGCTCGCGGATCCGTCCGGTGTTGATCTGCAGCAGCTCGACGTCGACGACGACCTCGGCCTTCGACTTGTCGTTGGCCTCGATGATGCGCTCGGCCACCTTCACCTTGTCCGCGGTGTCGCGCAGGATGATGGCGTTGAGCTGATCGTTGGTGGCGATCTTCTTGGCGTCGACCAGCGAGCGGAGGATCGTCATCATGTCCTTCACCTCGGAGTTGGAGAGGAAGAAGGTCTGGATGACGAGGTCCTCGTAGATGCGCCGGTTCTGCGGCGTATCGGCGGCGATCAGGATGGTGTGCTCGTCGATCACCTTGTAGAAGTGATTGGCCGCGCGCATCAGGGTCTCGAGCGCGGTCTGGGCGGTCACGTCCTTGAGGTTGATCGAGATCTCCTGGTCCTTCAAGTTCGGATCGAACAGGACGTTGATGCCGAAGGCCTTGCCCAGGGCCTGGTAGATCTGGAAGATGGGCACCGCCTCCGGAAACTCCAGGGAGATCGGCTGGTTCGAGCGCGGATTGAGCACCGGCGGCTGCGGCCGCGTCGCCTGCGCCCTCTTCTTCATCTGGTCGATGGTCTCGACGCCGTCGCGCCCCTGCTTCTGGGCGAGCCAGGCCTGGTGCGTGGTCTCCAGCTGCGCCTGGGCGTACTGGTTGGTCGGATCGAGCTGCACGGCCTCCTGGAGCTCCACCAGGGCACGTTCGAGAACCCCGGCCTTCTGGTATTCCTTCGCCTTCTCGAAGTGGACCTGCGAGGCCTTGATCTTGGCGCGCATCAGAGCCGCCCGGTAGGAGAGGTTGTCCGGGCTCTCCTCGACGGCCTTCAGATAGTACAGCACGGCTTCGTCCCAGCTCTCCTTCTGCATGGCCATTTCCGCCTTGCGGTAGGAGAGGTGGCTCGCGCAGCCCGCCAGCGGAGCCAGCGCGATCAGCAGGAGCAGGTTCCGTGCAATGGCATGGCGCATGTTCGACACTCTACCTCCGTCTCTAGGGGTTGGCGGGTCCTGCCGCCAACCGCTGGGGGGGCCAGTCCGGGAATCCCACGAACCGGATATCCACCGACTCGTAGCCGATGTCGGCCACGATGAACTTCCCTGCGAGCACCTCGCCCTCCTGGGCGTTGTAGATCGTCTTGCCGTCGGAAAAGACCGCGATCCGCCGGCTCGGAGGGCCGAAGTTGCCCAGGTACGACATGGTGAACGGTTCCGGCTTCGGCTTCGCCGCCTCGGCGGCCGCCCGGGCCTCCGCTTCCGCCCGCAACCTGGCCGCCTCTTCCTCCGCGCGCCGCCGCGCTTCGAGCTCCGCCGCGGTGGGCGGCGTCGGAGGGGGAGGCGGCGGCGGGGGCGGCGGGTCGACGAATCGCCAGGGGTCCCGCCCTGGAGTGTACTCCCGGGGCTGGATCGCCAGCGCGGCGAAACGCAGCTCTTCCACGTGCTCGACCGGCGCCTTGGCGGCGGAGGGGCGCCCTGCCCCGGGGACACGGCCCACCGGAGCGGTCGCCGCATCGTATCCGCCGCCGGCCGGGGTGGCCGCGTCGCCCGGGCGGATCACCGTCCATACCGCGAAGATCGCGATGAACGCCAGGATCCCCAGCAGGAGCTTGGTGCGGCTCTCCGTCACGACACCCCTCGCGCAGTCGCCGGACGCGGCGCCGGAACGCTCCCCTCACGGGCGAACAGGGTGGAGATCAGGAGCCGGATGTGCAGCTCGGGCCCCCCCTGGTCGCCGCCCTCCTCGCCGGCGAGGTTCACCTCCTCCAGCGTGAGGAAGGACTGCGACAGCTCCAGGAGGTTGATGAACTTGCGCAGCTCCAGGTAGGTGCCGTCGACCGAGAAGGAGAACGAGCGCTTGATCAGGCCATACTCCTCGATCCGCTCTTCCGGATAGCTGATCGACAGCGGATTCAACCCGGCCGTGCGGGCGAGCTGCTTGACCTCGGCGGTGACCCGGGTCAGGCGCTGGCTGCGGGTCGAGAAACGCTCGTCATAGAGGCGGCTGATCTCCACCTCGTTGCGCCGCGAGCGCTCGATGAGCTTCTCCAGGTGGGTCCGCTGGGCGGCCAGCGGCGCCAGGCTCTCGTGCGTCTCTTTGAGGCGCGTCTCCAGCGACTCCACCCGGTCGGCGAAGCCGAAACGGTAGACCACGTAGGCCGTGGCGTTCGCCAGGAAGAAGAGGAGCGCCGGGACCCAGACCCACAGGCGCAGGCGGAAGATCTCGTCCCGGCTGATCATTCGTCGATCCCCGATCCCGGCTTGGGCTTGGTGGCTGCCGCAGGCGGCGCGGGCGTCTCCACGATCGCCGGCGGCGGAGACACCTCCTCGACGACGGGTCGCTGCGACTTGCCGCCCGGAATGTAGATCGCTTGCACGTCGAAATCCACCAGGTTGTCATCCTGCTCGCGCGTCTCGCGAGAGAAGTCCGGCTCGTCGAACGAGTCGTGCGCGAACAGTCTGTCTACGAAATCGAGCAGCGCTTCGTCGCTCTTCGACTTGCCGTGGATGACCAGCAACACCCGGTCGTCGCGCGGCGCGAGCTCGTCCTCCGGACGGCCGCCGGCCTTCTTGTCCACCGGACGCGGCGCCAGGCGGGTGAGGCGGACGTCGTTGGGCAGCACCTCGGCCAGGCGATCGAACAGGAGGCTCCAGGAAAAGGTCCGTTCCGCGATCTTCTGGTTGAGGTAGGTGACCTTCTTGTTCTGCTGCTCCAAGTCGAGCGAGGCGAGGCGCTGCTGGAGCTGCGCGACGGTCTGCTCCTGGCGCTGCCTGTCCTGCACCAGCCGGTCCAGCTCGGCCCGCTTTTCGGCGGAGCCCGACAGGTAGTTCCAGAACAACGAGACGTTGCCGAAGAGGAGGAGCAGCCCGAGGACCCAGAGGAGCATCGACACCCGGGTGACCGGCCGGGTATTGACGAACGGCCGGCGGGCCAGGTTCAGACCGCCGCCCCGGCGCGGGGAGGCGGGCGGAGCCGCGCGCGGCGCGACCGGCTTCTCGGCGGGCAGGCTCATGCCACCTCCGCGCGGGCCGCCCCGAGCATGGGCGCCAGATCGCGCCAGGACGGCACGGCCGTGTCCTCGGCGCGCAACGGCGGCAGGGAGCGGCCGTCGAGCGGACCCGTGGCCTCGCCCAGGCCTTCCGAGAGGAGGTCCACCCAGAGCGGCTCGAGCTCCGGCGCGGCGAGCAGCAGGACCTTGCGCAGCGGAACGCCGGGGAGCTGCTCGTCGAGGAAGTTGCGGGTCAGCTTCAGGTCGCGCACGATGAGACCGGTGCGCCCCACCTCGGGGAGACCGCCGGCGAACCCCTTGTAGCGGTGGAGGATCGGCTCGCCGCCGCGGGCGAAGACGAGCGTGTAGCCGTGCTCCTCGACCAGGGTGAGGGCGAGGATCTCCTCCGGCCGCCCGTCGAGAGCCGCGAGCAGCGACAGGCTGGTGTTGGAGATATAGCCGAGGCGGACACCGTGGGCGGCGAACGCCGCTTCGAGCTGGCCGAGGAGCTGCTCGATGCCGAAGCCCAGGAGGAGCCGGCGCGGCTCCTCCTGGCGGGGGAGGGGCGCCACCTCGGCGGCGCTGACCCGCAGCTCGTCGACCCGGAACGGTACCAGCCGGCGCAGCTTCCAGCGCAGCACCTCGTCCCGCTGATCGGCCGCCCTGGGCAGCTCGCCGCTCTCGGCGAAGGCGACCCGCAGCCAGGCGTCGGGGATCACCAGCGAAGCCGCCTTGACCCCGCCCTGGATGCCGTGGACCAGGCCACCCACCAGCGCCTGAAAGCCGTCCGGGTCGCGCAGCGGACCGCCGAGCAGGCCGGCGTGGAAGGCGTCGCGCGGCAGGTCCACCGCGCGGTAGCCGCGGACGCGATATCCCTGGCGGTCGCGCAGGATCTGTGCGTAGCGCAGGCTCTCCGCATCGAGCGCGAAGACGTGCGGCGGCACCGCGATCGGCTCGAAGCCGAGCAGGCTCTCAATCCACGAAGGTAACTTTGTTGATCTCACGCAGAGTCGTCACTCCCCGGAGGACCATCTCGAGCGCCGACTCTCGCAGGAAGGTCATCCCCTCTTCTTTGGCGGCGCGCTTGATCTCGGAAGCCGGCCGGCGGTCCAGGATCAGCTCCCGGATGTGATCCGACAGGTCGAGCAGCTCGGAGACCGCCAGGCGCCCGTGGAATCCCGTGCCGTTGCACTCGATGCACCCGGAGCCCTCGTAGAAGGTGAAGTCGGAGTAGACCGCGGGGTCGAGGCCGCTCTCCTCGAGCAGCTGCCGCGAGGCCTTCTGCGGCCGCTTGCAATGCTTGCAGATCTTGCGCACGAGGCGCTGCGCCAGCACGCAGTTGAGCGCCGACACGAAGTTGTACAGGTCGACGTTCATGTTGAGGAACCGCCCCAGCACGTCGACCACGTTGTTGGCATGGACGGTGGTGAACACCAGGTGGCCGGTCAGCGCCGACTGGATGGCGATCTGGGCCGTCTCCTCGTCGCGGATCTCGCCGACCATGATCTTGTCCGGGTCGTGGCGCAGGATCGAGCGCAGGCCGCGGGCGAACGACAGCCCCTTCTTCTCGTTGACCGGGATCTGGGTGATCCCGCGCAGCTGGTACTCGACCGGGTCCTCGATGGTGATGATCTTGTCTTCCGAGGACTGGATCTCGGCCAGGCAGGCGTAGAGGGTCGTCGTCTTGCCCGAGCCCGTGGGCCCGGTGACCAGCACCATCCCGTACGGCTCGCGGATGAACTTGCGGAGCTTCCTCAGGGTCTCCTCGTCGAAGCCCAGGATGTCGAGGCGGAGGTTCTTGAACTCCTCGCTCATCGACTCCTTGTCGAGGATGCGGATGACGCAGTCCTCGCCGTGGACCGAGGGCATGATGGAGACGCGGAAGTCGATCGTCCGCCCTTTCAGGCGCAGCTTGAAGCGGCCGTCCTGGGGGATCCGCTTCTCGGCGATGTCGAGCTCCGACATGACCTTGATGCGGCTGATGATCGTCTGGTGGTGCCGCTTGTCGATCGGCTCCATGGCCTGGTAGAGGACGCCGTCGATGCGGTACTTGATGATCACCTCGGTGTCCCGCGTCTCGATGTGGATGTCGCTCGCCCGGCGCTGGATGGCGTTGAACATCGTGGAGTCGACCAGCTTGATGATCGGGCTGGTGTCGGCCGAGATGCGGTCGATCGAGAGGATCTCTTCGCCCTCGTCGTCCTCCTGGACGAGCTGGATGCGGAAGTCCTCGCTCGCCTCGTCGAGGACGCGCTGGGCGCTCTCCGACTTCTGGAGGATCTCCTCGATCGCCGAGCGGACCCCGACCTTGGCTTCCACCGGCTGGCCGAGGAGCATCTCCATCTCGTCGATCTTCAGCACGTCCGAGGGATCGGCCATGACGACCGACAGCCGCC
>DASPXX010000096.1:0-2176 GCA_035637095.1 Thermoanaerobaculia bacterium | reverse complement strand
CCGCGCCCGTGCCATGAGGGGCGCGGCCGACTCCGTCCGAGCGCCGACCACGAGGTCATCGCCCTCGAGCAGCCGGATACCGCCGGCCTCGACGCCCAGGAGCCCGGCGGCCTCGTTGACCAGGAGGGAGAGAAGCTCGGCCGTGTCCTGGACCGCGGCCAGCCGCCGCGAGATCTCGTACATGGTCTCGAGGTGCAGTCGCTCACGCTCCGCCTTCTCGAAGAGCGCGGCGTTGCGAAGCAGCGTCGCGACCTGTCCCGCGACCGTGGCCACCAGCGCGAGTTCCCGCTCCGTCAACCGCCGACACTCCTTCCACCACACCAGGTAGAAGGCTCCCGCCACGGCGTCGTCGAGCACGAGAGGCAGAAGGAGCCCGGACTGGTGGCGGAACAGGCGGAACAGCTCGTGGCTGAAGCGAGGGTCCGCGGCGACATCATCGGAGAAGATCGGGCGACGCTCCTTCCAGAGGGGGACGTAGAACCCCTGCTCCCGCAGCGGCAGCGGCGCCGCGAGGAGCGTGGCGAGCAGATCCTTCGGGACGCGGTAGCCCGCGACTGGCGAGAGCTGATCGGACGCGGCGTCGTGGAGGTAGCCGGCGCCGGTGTCGGCACCGAGCAGCAGCGTCAGCTCCCGGCAGATGCGCCGGAGCGCTTCGCGCAGGTCGAGGGTGGAGCTGACCGTCGCCGAGATGGCGAGCAGGGCCTCGCTCTCTCGGAGACGATCCCTGATCTCATCGCTTGCGCCGGCATCGTCTCGGTCGGGCCGCCGTTCGTCGGCCATGGTGCTAACCCACATTGTCCAAGAGCAGATCACGCGTGAGGCGGGCGGGTCCTGACTCCGGTGCGGCTTCCGGCCAGCCAGGCTCCGTCACCCGCTCGCCCGAACGCAGCTCTTCGAGCTGCGGACGGGACTCGGGGGTCCCACTCCGCCCGGCCGGCCGGAAGCCGCACCGGCGCCACCCACCCGGTCGCGCGTTCATGCTCGTGAATGAATAATCCCCGCTAAGGTAGCGTACTCCTCATCGAGGGCAAAGGACTCCGGAGACGCGGCCGGCGGCCACGACCGGATCCCTCCCGGCGTGGAGGGCCTCGTGCCATCGTACGTCAGCAGTGCCATTTTTGGGCATCGCCGAGAGCGGTTCAGCCGATCATGCCCCCGCGCAAGCTCTTCATTCCTGAGCTTTCCTTGGCTGGGCGCTGTCTGGCAGGGGTCTTGCCTGCTACGCCGTCGTCGGAACAGTGTGGCGGAAGCTGCGCAACCAATAGCGTGTCTGAGGAGGGAAGCATGACCTTGTCGATGCAAATCGGACTCGGCGCATCGCGGTGGAACCCGGCCGCCGCGCTCGCCTACGTGGGGGGCGACCGGCAGCTGCTGTCAGAGCTGCTCGCGATCTTCGTCGCGGACGGTCCCGCCCACATCCAGGCGCTGAGGGATGCCATCGCCCGTGCGGATGTCGCGGAACTGACGCGCGTGGCGCACATGCTGAAAGGTGAGCTTCGCACCATGGGAGCCGTCCCGGCGGCGTCCCTTGCGGAGCGGCTGGAGGAGCTGGGAAGAGACGGGGGTCTGGACGGCGCGCTGACGCTGTTGGCGCCGCTCGAGCGCGAACTGAGCGGGCTGCTTGCGTGTGTAGCCGGCGAGGAATGACATGAAGATCCTGATCGCCGACGATGACACCATGGCGCGTCACCTCCTCGAGCGCACCTTGTCCACGTGGGGATACGAGGTCGTGGCAGTCTCGGACGGGAGTCAGGCGTGGGACATCCTCCAGGGCGAGAGCCCACCGCCGGCGGCGATTCTGGATTGGATGATGCCGGGCATGACAGGGATCGAGGTATGCCGGCAGGCGCGGGCGGCCGGCGGAGCGGCGGGCGGGACGTACCTGATCATGGTCACCTCCAGGGACCAGAAGGCTGACATCGTAGAGGCCCTTCGCGCGGGAGCCGACGATTTCGTCACCAAGCCATTCTTCCCCGAAGAGCTGCGGGCGCGCGTTCAGGCCGGTGAGCGGATCATCACGCTTCAGCAGAGCCTGGCGGAGCGCGTCCGGACTCTGGAAGCGGCCCTCCAGCAGGTCAAGCGGCTGCAGGGGCTCCTGCCAATCTGCGCCTACTGCAAGCGAATCCGGAATGGCCAGAGCTACTGGCAGCAGATCGAGGCGTACATCCGAGAGCGG
>DASPXX010000095.1:0-8223 GCA_035637095.1 Thermoanaerobaculia bacterium | reverse complement strand
CGAGACCCGGACGCTGGAAGGCTTCGGACTGGTGGGCGGTGCGTACCAGCCGAGGAAGCCCGCGGCTTCAGGGCGTTTCTGGAGCGCCAGGATGGGCCTGGATCTCGGGCTCTGGCAGGGCCGGATCGAGAAGGAGGACGCCACCTGGATCCGCCTGTTCGATCGCGACGGCCGGATGATCCCCACCGGCGACGAGCGCGCCGAGGCCGAGCGCCAGCGCGCGGAAGAGGCGAAAGCACGCGAGGAGGCCGAACGCCGGCGCGCCGAGGTGGCGGAAGCTGAGCTCGCACGGCTCCGCGCCCGGTTGGGCGCAGGGGAGTGACCGGCCGGGCTCGAAAAACTCCTCCTGAAAGCCTTACGCCTCCACCCCCACCGCCTCCTCCCGCGCCACCGGCGCCGTGATGTCCACCGCCAGCGCGCCGTCCCGGAAGTCGACCTGGACCACCGAGCCTTCGGTGACCTGGCCGGCGATCAGGGCGCGGGCGATCTTCGACTCCAGCTCGTGCTGGAGGAACCGCTTGAGCGGCCGGGCTCCGTAGACCGGATCGTAGCCTTCGCGGGCTACGAAGAGGCGGGCCGGCTCGTTCATCTCCAGGCGGACGCCGCGGTCGGTCAGGCGCCGCCGCAGGTCCTCGGTCTGCAGGTCGACGATGCGCTCGATCTCGGGGAGCGTCAGCGGCTTGAACAGCACGATGTCGTCCACCCGGTTCAGGAACTCGGGCCGGAAGTGGGACCGCAGCTCGCGCATCACCGCCTGCCGCGCCGGCTCCGTGATCTCGCCCGCGGGGGTCACCCCTTCGAGCAGATGCGGCGAGCCGATGTTCGAGGTCATGATGATCACGGTGTTCTTGAAGTCGACCGTGCGGCCCTGGGAGTCGGTCACCCGCCCGTCGTCGAGGATCTGCAGGAGCACGTTGAACACGTCGTGGTGCGCCTTCTCGATCTCGTCGAACAGGATCACGGTGTAGGGCTTCCTCCGCACCGCCTCGGTGAGCTGGCCGCCTTCGTCGTAGCCGATGTAGCCCGGAGGGGCGCCGATCAGCCTGGAGACGGTGTGCCGCTCCATGTACTCGCTCATGTCGATGCGGATCAGGTTCTCCTCGCTGTCGAAGAGCGTCTGCGCCAGCGTCTTGGCGAGCTCGGTCTTGCCCACGCCCGTGGGGCCCAGGAAGATGAATGAGCCGATCGGCCGCCGCGGGTCCTTGATGCCGGCCCGGGCGCGGATCACCGCGTCGGAGACCAGCCGCACCGCCTCGTCCTGGCCGACCACCCGCTGGTGGAGGAGCTCCTCCATGCGCAGCAGCTTCTCCCGCTCTCCTTCGACCAGCCGCGTCACCGGGATGCCCGTCCATTTCGAGACGATCTCCGCCACCTCTTCTTCCGTGACCTCTTCGCGCAGGAGCTGCCCGCCGCTCAACTGCTTCGCCTCGAGCTGCGCCTCCTTCTCCTTGATCTCTCTTTCGAGCTGCGGCAGCTTGCCGTAGCGCAGCTCGGCGATCTTCTCGAGGTTGGAGTTGTCGGCCCGCTCGATCTCCAGGCGCACCTGCTCCTGCTGCTCGCGCAGGGTGCGAACTTCCTGGATCGACTTTTTCTCGGCCTCCCACTGCGCCCGCATGGCATCGGCCTGGGTTTTCAAATCCGCCAGCTCGCGGCGGAGCTGCTCCAGCCGCTCCTGGCTCGCCTTGTCCTTCTCCTTCTTGAGCGCGGCCTCCTCGATCTGGAGCTGCATGACCCGGCGCGTCACCTCGTCGAGCTCCTGCGGCATCGAGTCGATCTCGGTGCGCAGCATGGCCGAGGCCTCGTCGATGAGATCGATCGCCTTGTCGGGCAGGAAGCGGTCGGTGATGTAGCGGTTCGACAGGACCGCCGCGGCGACCAGGGCGTTGTCCTGGATGCGCACACCGTGGTGCACCTCGAAGCGCTCGCGCAGGCCGCGGAGGATCGAGACCGTGTCCTCGACCGTCGGCGGCTCGACCAGCACCGGCTGGAAGCGGCGCTCCAGGGCCGCGTCCTTCTCGATGTGCTTCCGGTACTCGTCGAGCGTGGTCGCGCCAATGCAGTGCAGCTCGCCGCGGGCGAGCATCGGCTTCAGCATGTTCCCCGCGTCAGTTGACCCCTCGGTCTTCCCGGCGCCCACGATCGTGTGGAGCTCGTCGATGAAGAGGAGGATGCGCCCCTCGGCCTGCTTGATCTCGTTGAGCACGGCCTTCAAGCGCTCCTCGAACTCGCCGCGGTACTTGGCGCCGGCCAGAAGGGCGCCCATGTCGAGCGAGAAGACCGAACGGTCCTTGAGCCACTCGGGCACGTCGCCGCGCACGATGCGCTGGGCGAGGCCTTCGACGATCGCGGTCTTGCCCACGCCCGGCTCGCCGATCAAGACCGGGTTGTTCTTGGTCTTGCGCGACAGGATGCGGACCACCCGCCGGATCTCGGCGTCTCTGCCGATCACCGGATCGAGCTTGCCGCGCCGCGCCTGGGCCACCAGGTCGACGCCGTACTTGTCGAGGGCCTCGTAGGCCACCTCGGGCATCGCGCTGGTCACCCGCTGGTTGCCGCGGACGGCGGTGAGCGCCGCGAGGAAGCGGTCGCGCGTGACACCGAGCTGGTTGAGCACGCGGCCGGCCGGCACCGAGGAGCCCTCCTCGATCATGGCGAGGACCAGGTGCTCGACCGAGACGTATTCGTCCTTCAGGCGCTTCGCCTCGTCCTCGGCGCGCAGGAAGACCTTCTGCAGCCGGTTGGAGACATAGATCTTGCCGGCCTCGACGCCGGGGCCGGAGACGCTCGGCCGGCGCGACAGCTCACGCTCGAGCTCGGCGACCAGTCCAGCCGCCGGCACGTCCATCCGGGCGAGCAGGCGCGGCACGAGCCCCTCGGGCTGTTCGAGCAACGCGAGGAGCAGATGCTCGGCCTCCACTTCCTGGTGCCCGAAGCGCAGGGCTTTCGTCTGGGCGCTCTGGAGCGCCTCTTGTGATTTCTGAGTCAGCTTATTGATATCCATGGGTCAATCCCTCCTTCGATTCAGGCTCTCGCCCGGAACTCCGACTCTTCCGCGAGCTGCTCGAACAGAGCCCGCTCGCGCTCCGACAACTGCTCGGGGACCACGATCCGGAATTCGGCAAACAGGTCCCCCTTCGTGCCGCCCGGCGCCGACAACCCCCGCTCGCGCAGGCGGATCTTCCGCCCCGAGGAGGTCCCGGCGGGAATGCGCACCCGCAGGCGCCCGGTCGGGGTCTCCACCTCGGCCTCGCCGCCCAGCGCCGCCTCCCACGGGGTCACCGGGACCGTCGTATAGAGGTCGGAGCCCTCGATCCGGAACCGCGGATCGGGCAGGATCTCGATCTTGAGCAGCAGGTCGCCGGCCGGGGAGCCGTCGAATCCTGCCTGGCCCTTGCCGGCGAGGCGGATCTTCTGCCCCGGGCGGATCCCTTCGGGGATGCGCACCGAGAGGGTCTTGCGCTGGCCGGTCTCCGCGTCGGAGAGGGTGATCTCCCGCGTCCCGCCGCGCACGGCCTCTTCGAGCGTCAGCTGGATCGCGGCCTCGGTGTCGCCGCCGCGCATGCGCCCCCGGGCCCCGGCGCCGCGGGGCGCTCGCCGGCCTCCGGCACCGCCCGGGCCGCCGGAGCCGAAGAGCATCTCGAAGAACGAGCTGAACCCTTCGGGGCCGCCCCCGCCACCGGGACCGCCGAAGCCGCTGAAGTCGTACCCCTCGAAACCACTGAAGTCGAACGGCATCCCCTCATAGCCCGGAGGCGGCCCGCCGCCCTGTGTCCGTTTCCAGTGCGAGCCGAACTGGTCGTACTTCTTCCGCTTGTCCGGGTCCTTGAGGACCTCGTAGGCCTCGCCGACCTCCTTGAACTTCATCTCGGCCGCCGGGTCCTTGTTGACGTCCGGGTGGTACTTGCGCGCCAGCTTGCGGTACGCCTTCTGGATATCGTCCGCCGAGGAGTCCTTCTTGACCCCCAGCGTGGCGTAATAGTCTTTGTAGTCCAATGGATCTCTCCTCCCTCCGAGAACCGCCGCCTGCGCGGTCGAGCCCCCGTCTCGCACTTCCTCGCGGAAGTTTGAGTGGTTGGCACTCACATTGTAGAACGGACGCTCAAGTTTATCCATTCCCGGGGGAAACTGCGCCAGATCGGCCGCTCTCTCGGCGTCATCCGCCGCGGGCTCTCTTCCGTCCTCGGTGCGGTGCAGAAGGAAGCGGACCGCTTTCTCATGGTAGCCAGGGGTTTGAACCCCTGGCGGGGGTGCGTCGCATCCGGTGGGGCGGTGAGGAGGTCCCGAATCTCGAGAGCCAGCTCCGAGAGGTGTTTGTCGGCCCTCGCCCCGTCCTATCCCCCTCTCCCGGGAGGGCGTGAGGGCGAGACCGAGGGCAACCACAAGGGTTTGCCCCTACACGAACCTGGCCGTAACGGACAATTGTAGGGGCAGGTCTTGTGCCTGCCCTTCGCTGGCGGGCCAGGGGGTGAGGTCCCCCTACCTCTCCGGCGACAGCACCCGCGCGAAGATGTCGCTTCTTCCGTAGGGGATGGGCTCCTGGACCCAGACGACGACGGCGGGGCCTTGACGGCCGGCGGCGATCGCGGGGTGGTACTGATTTCCTTCCGTCGTGGTGTTGATCTGGAAGTCCTGGGTGCGCGGGGTTCCGATGGCCGCGAAGGCGCGTCCGAAGATGCCGTAGCCGTCACCATCCCGGTCCTCCTCAGTCCAGGCGATGACGAAGGTCCCGCCGGCCTGCAGAGCGGCGTGCGGCTCGTATTGATAGGAGACCTGCTCCTGGGCGAGGCGGAACCAGTCCCCCCGGGGCTTTCCGTCCGGTGCGAAGCGCTGGGCCTCGATGTCGTAATCGCTCCAGGTGGCGACCAGGCTGCCGTCCTTGCCCATGGCAAGAGATGCCGCAACGAGATTGTTGAAGATAAAGTTACTGCAGAGGATCGAGCCCAGCGATTGCGGAGCGGAGGGCTCGCCGCCCGGAGGCACCTCTACCAGGTAGCTCTGGAAGCAGGCCCAGTTTTCCTGAACCAGGGCGGCCAGGGTGCCGTCGGGCCTCAGGGCCAGGCTGCTCGGAAGGGCGTCGATCGTGTCGTCTCCGGCAGGAGAGGGCTCCGAGCCGGCTCGCAGCGTGATCTCCGGCGTGAGCGGAGTCCCCTGGGCGGTGAAGATCCGGCCCACGGCGTTGGTGTAGCGTCCGTCCTCGCTGCCGGGGATGGGGATGTCCGCCTTCCAGGCGACCGCGAAGCGGCCATCGGGTCCGATGGTGGCCACAGCGTCATACCGGTTGGAGGCGCTGGGGAGGCTGACCCGGATCCGGTTCCCTCGCGGCGTGCCGTCGCGGTTGAAGCGGCGCGCGTAGATGGCCGTTGCGGCCTCCCCTGACGGGAGCCCGGCCCACACCACGAGGAAGCTGCCGTCGCGGTCGGCGACGACCTGATCGACGTCGGTCAATCCCCCGAGACGGACGACGCCGCCCTTGGGCCTTCCCTCCGCGTCGAGAAACCTGGCGTTGACCCCGGCGCCGGCCCAGACGACCACGAAGCCACCCTCGGGAAAGGCGGCGATCGAAGGCGAGAAGTTGGAGACGCGGGTGTTGGCGTTGATCCGGAATTCCGGCCCCCGCGGCACCGGCGGAGCAGCCATGGCCGGAACGGACGACGACAGGACGACAGCGGCGAGGGCAACCAGTGCTTTCAGGTGCATGATGCGACCTCCTCGAAGAGCGACCAACCCGAACGGCTATGGGATTTTACCATGAGGCCGGGAGAAGCTCACCGCATCAACACGATCCCCGCGACCACCAGAGCCACCACAACGAGCGCGATCACCCCCCAGAGGAGCGCTTTCGACCGCGAGCCGGGCTGTGTGATGGTGCGGAGCTCGGAGAGGAGGCGCACCCGCATGGATTCCTCCAGCTTTTCGATCGCCGCCAGGAGGTCGATCGCCGTGGCATAGCGCTCCATGGGGTTGCGCGCCAGGCACTTCAAGACCACGACGTCGGTCTCCGGGAGGAGCGCGCTGTTGACCTGGCTGGGCAGCGCGATCTTCCCTCCGGGCGGCCGGCAGGTCAGCATCTCCTGGAAGATCACCCCGGCGGAGTAGAGGTCGGCCCGGTGGTCGACTGGCCGCCCGTCGGTCTGCTCCGGCGCCAGATAGTGGAAGGCGCCGAGGCTCAAGGCTCCGGTGCTGAGCGTGCCGGTCATGGCGAGGGCGTCGAGGCGCGAGAAGCCGAAGTCGCCGAGCTTCACCTGCGCGAGGTCGGGCGAGACGCGCACCACGTTCGGCCAGATGTGGCGGTGGACGACGCCGTGCTGGTGGGCGTGGGCGAGCCCGCGGCAGATCGCCTTCATGACGGCGAACGCCTCGGCGGTGTTGAGCTGCCGGGAGCGCAGGACCTCGGAGAGGGGTTTGCCCTGGAAGTCCTCCAGCACGAGATAGGGGCGCTCCCCCTCCTGGCCGGTCCCCAGGATGCGCAGGATGTTCGGATGGTCTGCCCGGGCGAGCGCCGCCGCCTCGGTCCGGAAGCGCTCGTAGGCCTTCGCGTCCTCGGCGAGGAGCGCGGGGAGGAGCTGCACCACCACGGGGCGGCCGTGCGGTTCGAGGCAACGGTAGAGGACCGTCCCGCCCTCCCGGCCGGTCTGTTCTTGGACGCGGTAGGGGCCGATCTGCCCCGGGGTTTCAGTCGCCATGGCTCTCGAAGATGATAACCGTGTCGCCGATCGCGATGCGATCCAGGGGGGAGAGATCCTTGCTCTGTGTGGGCTGGCCGTTGACCTTGGTGCCGAAGCTGCTGCCGAGATCGGTCAGCACCCAGGCGCCGTTCTCCCAGGCGATCCGCAGGTGCTCCTTGCTCGCATTGGGCTCGGTGAGCGCCAGGGAAGAGCCGCGCGACCTCCCCACGGTGACCGGAGCGCCGCCGTCGAGCGCGAGGGTCCGGCCCCGCTCCGGCCCTTCGGCCACGTACAGCCGCGCCGCCGGCGGTCCCCCGGCCGGCTCCCGCTTTTCGCGTCGCCGGGGCTCGATCTCCAGGGTGCGGACGGGATGCGGGATCTTGATCTCGGCCTTCTTGAGCTCCTCCCAGATCCGTGCCCGCAGATCGCTCGCGATCCGCGTCGACTGGGCCATGTCCTCGATCCAGACGCGCAGCTCATAGAGGATGGCGCTCTCGTCGAAGGAGAGGACATAGACGTCGGGGCTCGGTTTGTCCAGCGTCCCCGCCACGCCGGTCACCGCTTCCAGCAGGGCGCGGCGGACCCGGTAGGGCGGCACGCGGTAGTCGGCTCCGACCTTGATGTGCTCCAGGTGCATGGGGTGCGGGTAGTAGTAGTTGAGCACTCGCTCGTCGGCGAGCTTGCCGTTGGGAATGACCAGGTTGTCGTTGTCGCGCGTGCGCAGGTGGGTGGTCCGCCAGGTGATCGCCACCACCCGCCCTTCGTGCTCGCCGACCCGGATCCAGTCGTTGATGCGGAACGGCCGCTCCAGGCTGACCACCAGGCCGGCGAAGAAGTTGGAAAGGATCGGTTGGAGCGCCAGGCCGAGCACCAGGGAGGTCACGGCGCTGGTGGCGACGAGCGCGCTGATGTCCAGGTTGGGGAAGGTCAGGCGCAGGGTGATGAGAGCGGTCACCAGGTAGACCACCACCATGGTGACGGCGGAGAGCAGGGGAGGGAGGCGGATCCCCCGCTGCGCCACCAGGTGGATCTCGAAGAGGTAGAGGGCCAGGAGCCGCAGCACCAGGGCGAGACCGCAGAAGAGGAGGAGCCAGCCGAGCGCCCGCTGCATCTCGACCGGCCGGTAGTCGGGCTGGAGGAGGATGAACACCTCCAGGGCGGCCGCCGCGGCCCCGATCCACAGCGGGAACGTCAGCTGGCGCACGATGAAGAGCTTGCGCTGCAGCCAGGCGACGAGCGCGACGAGGAGCGCGAAGGCTCCCACGCCCGCCAGCAGGGCAAGGGTCATCAACATATTGATCCCATTGCCCCTCTCCCCGGCCCTCTCCCCACGGGGAGAGGGAGCAGAAGGGGGGCGTCCATTTCCAAACCAGAGGTCCGAGGGGAGCGTATCTCCTTCTTGGAACGGAGGAGATTCTAGCGCTAAGATCCCCACCGTCCATTTCCCCTTGTTCCTGAACAGCGAATCTGAGAGGACGATCGAGGAGAAAAATGATGAGAAAAGCCCTGTGTCTGGCTCTTGCCCTGATCCTCGGCGGCGCGCTGGCGCGGCCGGTCC
>DASPXX010000094.1:0-14126 GCA_035637095.1 Thermoanaerobaculia bacterium | reverse complement strand
CGCGGATCGCCAGGAAGAGCAGAGCCAGCTCCGGCGCGATCAGCAGGTCGAGGAGCCAGAAGGCGGGATAGAGGACGAGGGCCGCCCAGAGCAGAAAGCGGGAACGCTCGACGAAGAGGCTGGTGGTCTCCTCCTGAAACGCCTTCTCGAAACCGTTCGGATGTCCGGTAACCAACCTACCTCTCCGCCCGTACGACGATGGCGACCGGGGGGGCGCCGAACGCCCGGAGGGCTTGGACGCGCGAAAAACCGGCCTCGGTCACCACCGCCTTCAGGGCCGCGACGTCATGGAAGCGGAAGCGGCCGTCCTCCTCCAACTCGATGAGCCGGCTGACCATGTTGGCGAAATGCCGCAGGGCCTCCAGATGCCGGCTGGCTGCCACGTCTCCCTCCTCGGCCCGCCGCTTGAGGATCTCGACCCCTTCGCTGTAGAGCTTGGAGGGATCGAAGTCGGGCCGTAATGAAGAGACTACAAGAGTACCACCAGGCCGCAGGAGGCGGTGCATCTCGCGCAAGGTCGCCAGAGGATCCCAGAGGTAGGGTACGACCAGCGAGGCGCCGATGCGGTCGTAGCAGGCGTCCGGGAGGTCGAGCCGCAGCTTCGCCGACGCGGCGCCGAAGCGGAGATGGCGGAACGGCCGTGCGGCATCTCCGGGAAGGGATTTGCCGAGGACGCGGCGCGCGGCCCGGCCGAGCTCCAGGACGACCTCCACTTCCCCGCCCCGCAGCTCGGGGCAGAGCCGCTCCACCCGCGCGGCATCGGCCGGCGTGCCGCGCAGGACGGCATCGAGATCCCCGCCCTGGCGCGCCGTCAGCTTGCGCGCCGTCGCCGCCGAGAGCCCCTCGATGCGGTCGACCAGCCCCTCCACACCGGGAAGGGTGCCGCTCAGGAAGTCGGCCACCGGGATCAGGCGCGAGATTTCCAGGTCCGCCACCACGCCGTGGCACGGCGGCGGAGTCATCCCGCGGACGGAGAACCAGTCGCGGACCTTCTCGCCGGTGCGCTCCACCGCCTCGGGCACCAGGTCGAGCCAGGTGATCGATCCCGGGGTCGTCCCGGCCGGATAGCGGTCGAGGAGGGAGAGGAGGAAGTTGCCCGTGCCACAGCCGAGATCGGCCACGTCGTCGCCCGGCTGCGGGTCGAGCTGCTCGGCCTGGCAGGCGAGGAAACGCGGATATTCGGGGTGGTTGAGCAGGACGTCGTAGCCGACCTCGTCGCCTGTGGGCCCCAGCAGGTGCTCGCGCCAGAAGCCGGCGGCGTCGCCGAGGTCCAGCCGGCGGACGCGCGCCCATTCGGCCTCGTTCTGGCGCGCATAGACCGCCAGATCCGGGTTCCGGGCCGGCCGGTCGGCGCCGAACAGGTGCTTGGAGAGCGACCCGGCGACCAGCTTGAACAGCTCGATGGTCTCGGCGCCGCTCTTGAGCAGGTGGCCGGTGGCGCACTCCAGGACCTCGCGCACGCCGCCCTCGGGCGCGTCGAGCATCTCGCGCACCCGGGTGGAGCTCACCCAGCCGTCGTAGGTGCCGAGGATCCAGACGACCGGCATGCGGATGCGCGACAGGTCGCGCCGCGCGTCGTCCAGGTAGGCCAGCTTCCCCTCGAGGGCCTGGCCGTAGAGGGTGGGGCCGTGCATCGGCCGGCCATGGATGAGGAGGGTCTCGGGCCCCTCGCCGCGGCTGTAGGCCTCGAACAGATCGAGCCCGGCCAGGTAGTTGCACAGCACGTCCTGCGCGTCCGGACAGCCGAAGGGGGAGATCCAGAGATCGACGGGCGCGCCCGCCCCATCGGCGACCACGCGGCGCGCCGGGATCGCCGAGAGCGACAGGGAGACCAGGGAGCGGCGGAGCGGCCGGAAGCGGCGCTCCAGCCAGGCCAGGGAGGCCTCGATGTCGGCGGCGAGATGATCGAACGTCCAGTAGTAGTAGGGGCGCCCTTCACACACCAGGCGGGCGTCCATGGTGCTCTCCCCCACGATGTAGCTGGCGTCGAAGCGCAGGACCACCACCTTGCGGCCGTCGCGGCCCAGATCGTCCAGGATCGTGCGGGCGAGCAGGCCGAAGACCTCCTTGCGCTTGAGGATGGCCGGCGCGATGACCACCGCGACGTCCGGCCGGATCGCGGGATTGGAGGTGTCGAAGTTCGCGTCGAGGATCGCCGCCACGGTGGAGCCCTTGCGGTTGCGATAGCGGACGACCTCCACCCCGTCGTTGCGGCGCCATTCGGAGCGGCGGACGAGGTCGGCGACCCGGCCCCTGGACTGATGCATCCGCTCGGGGACGAGCACCACCGGCCGTTTGCCCCGGCGCAGGACGATCGCTTTCAGGCTGTAGCGCAGAGGAGGATCCACGACGGTCAGAAGGAGAGAGCGCACGTCGTCCGGGACGTGCAATCCGGCCAGGACCAGGACCTCTCCGGCCGTGCCGGCCGCCCGTTCCAGGGCCACGGCCCGGCAGGGGACCGGCCGGCTCCGGCCCGGCAGGGCGGCGGCCATGGAGAGCCCCCGCTCGATCGCGCTGCGCAGGAGCACCTCGATTCCCGCGTCCTCGCCCGAAGGCAGGAGACTCCCCACCTCGCGACGGCCCGCAAGGTCCGGGATCTCCGGGTTCAGGGTCCGCAGCAGATCCTCGGCGATCATGAAGCCATCGCCTCCTCTCTATGCATCTGGTCAACGAGCTCCGCATGGATCGCCGCGAACTCCAGATGACAGGCGAGAAACGCGTCGACGATCACCGGGTCGAAATGGTTGCCCCGCCCCGCGATGATCCGGCGCACGGCTTCCTGATGGTCGTACGCGGGCTTGTAGGGACGTTCGCTGGTGATTGCATCGTAGGCGTCGGCCAGGGCGACGATCCGGGCCGGCAACGGGATGAGCTCGCCCGCGACCCTCCAGGGATAGCCGCGGCCGTCCCAGCGCTCATGGTGGTAATAGGCGATCTCCATGCCCATGGTCAGGAACGTCCGCGCGCTGTAGAGGTCGATGACCTGGCGCAGCGTGTCGCCGCCGATCAGCGGATGGGTGCGCATGATGGCGAGCTCGGCGTCGTCGAGCGGCCCGGGCTTGCACAGGATGGCGTCGGGGATCCCCACCTTGCCGATGTCGTGGAGGGGGCTCGACTTGAACAGGTCCTCGACGAACTCGTCGCTGATCTGGCTCTGGTAGGGGCCGCCCTGGGCGAGCTCCGCGGCGAGGCGGCGGCTGTAGGCCGCCATGCGCTCCAGGTGCTGGCCGGTGACGGCGTCGCGCGATTCCGCGAGCTTGGCCAGGGTGAGGAGGGCCATGTCGCGGGTCTGGCGGATCTCCACCGTCTGCTCCTCCACCATCCGCTCCAGATGGCGGCGGTACTCCTCGTTCTGGCGGATGAGGCGGCCCCGCTCGATCGCCCGCTCTACGGTGTTGAGCAGATCCTCCTGCTCGAACGGCTTGATGATGTAGTCGTAGGCTCCGGCCACCAGACATTTCCGGACGATGTCCAGACTCTGGACACCGGAGACCATGATGACCTGCATGTGCGGATCGAGGACCTTCAGGCGCTCCAAGAGCTCGAGCCCCGACATTCCGGGCATCTCGACGTCGGACAGGACGACGACGGGCCGCGGCTCCTCGGCCACGATGGAGAGAGCTTCGGCGCCGTCCTTCGCCGTCCTGCACTCGTGCCGCGCGCCGGTCAGGAAGATCTGTAACAGCCGGCGGACACCCGGCTCGTCATCGACGACGAGAATGCTCTCGCGTCGGGATGAAGCGCTGTGTTCAGACGTACTTCCGGCCATGGGACCTCCGGCTCCTCAAGTGGTGAAGAGGCTGAAAGCCGGTATCAGCAAGAACCGGACCCGAGGGCTGTGTTACAAAGACCGCCATGCGATTCCCCGTTCTGGCGCTCTCCCTCGCCGTCCTCTGCGGCTGCCCTGCCCGGGCGCAGGAGCCACCGCGCGTGGACATGGAAGGCCGGAGCGAGCCGCGGCCCGAAACCCACGACACCCGCGAGACGGCCGAGCTCAAGGCCAGGTTCACCGTCGACTACATGCTCAAGGCGAGCCAGCGGCGCCAGGTCTTCGCGAGCTACCTGGACACCCTCGGGACGCAGGGCATCCTCGACGTCCTGGAGGCGCGGAACCCCCTCTGCCACAGCGAGGCGCACGAGCTGGGGCGGGCCGTCTACAGCCACTTCAAGGACCTCGGGCGGGCGCTCCACGAATGCGGCTCGCGCTGCAGCTCGGCCTGCCTCCACGGCGTGCTCAAGGAGGCGTTCGGCGGCAGCACCCTCGACCAGATGCGCCCGCAGCTCGCCGCGATCTGCACCCAGGGCGCCATGGCCGACATCCGGCGGCCGGGCAACTGCGCGCACGGCATGGGGCATGCGCTGATGCTGGTCACCGGCGGCGACGTCGAGAAATCCATCGACGGCTGCGCCGGGTTCGCGACCCCGGCCATGGACTACTACTGCGTCACGGGCGTGTACATGGAGCTGTTCGACCAGGGGGCCGCGAAATGGACCGGCAAGGGTCCTTTCTATCCGTGCGACACCTACACCCGCTTCCCCGCCGCCTGCTACCGGTATCAGGCGGCCAGGATGCTCGGCGCTCTCGGCGGGGACCGCGCCAGGCTGGCCGACCTCTGCCGCTCGCTCCCCACGGACCAGCGCCGCGGCTGCTTCCACGGCGCCGGCTTCGCGGCTCTACCGGCTGTCGCCCAGAAGCCCGAGCTGATCGCCAACGCCTGCCCGGACCAGCCGGTCGAGGACCAGACGCTGTGCCTCGAGGGGCTGGTCGAGAGCTTCGCCGCCTTCGAGCCCGAGAAGGCTGCGGCGAGCTGCGGCTCCCTCACCGGCCACGCGGCAGAGATCTGCCAGGCCGCTGCCCGCGAGGGGACGTACCGGCTGAACAAACCCTCGCTGCCGCTCTATCTGGGCCAGCCCACGAGCCCCCACTAACCTTCGTCCAGCTTCGCCATCTCGCCGAAGAACCGCCGGAGCGTCCTGGCCATCAGGCGCTCCAGGTCCGCTTCGCTCGGCGATGCCGCAGACGGCGGTTGCTGGGCCGCCGGCGGGTGCACCGGGAGCTGGAAGCCTCCGGTCGACAGCCGCAGGCGTTGCGCCGCCTCGCTGGGGGGCTCCCCCGACTCCGGATAGGCGAAGCGGAAGATCTCGTCCGGGCGCAGCCCCATCGCCCTGGCGAGCAGCACGATGTGCTCGAAGCGGAGCTCGATCCCCCCCGAGAAGAGGCGGCTCAGGTAGCTCGTGCTCAGGTCCAGCTTGCGTTCGAGATCGGCATTGCGGAATCCGAGGACCCGCATGACAGTTCTCAGGACATGGATCATGTGTGCGGTTTCAGGTTCCATAGACCTGGAATTCTACAACAAGAGGGGGATCGCGTTGCGCAGAAAGAGAAGACCTGGCCAATCCGGAGAGGAGGACCGCGGGCGGGCCGCGTCGTCTACACTACCCCCGCCATGAGAATCATCCGACCGCTCATCGCTCTACTGCTCTGTGGGCTCGCCGCCGGGGAGGCCTTGGCCGTGGAAGGGAAATGGACACCGCAGCAGGTCCTCCAGCTCGATCCGCAGGAGCTGCGCAAGCTCGGGCTGGAGATCCCTCCCGGCACGCTGTGGAGCCGCGACGGGGCCGGGCTCCTCGCCGCCGCCGTCAAGGTGGGGACCGGCTGCTCCGGCGGCTTCATCTCCGCGGACGGTCTGGTCGTCACCAACCACCACTGCGCCTTCGACATCCTGCAGCAGCACTCGACGCCCGAGCGCAACCTGATCGAGAACGGCTTCCTCGCCTCGACGCGCGACGAGGAGCTGTCCGGCAAGGGGACGCGCGTCACGATCCCCCACAAGAGCACCGACGTCACCGCCGCGGTCGAGGCCGCGGTGCCGGCCGGGGCCGACGACCTGGCGCGGTACCAGGCGATCGAGCGCAAGAAAAAGGAGCTGGTCGCCGCCTGCGAGGAGCAGCCGAACCGGCGCTGCCAGGTGGAGGCGTTCGACGGCGGGGTGAGCTACCTCCTGCTCGAAGGGATCGAGTATCCCGACGTGCGCCTGGTCTTCGCTCCGCCGCGCAGCGTCGGCGAGTACGGCGGCGAGGTCGACAACTGGAGCTGGCCGCGCCACACGGGCGATTTCGCGCTCCTCCGCGTCTGGGCCGGCGCACAGGGCGAGCCGGTCGCGGAAGGCAAGGGGACGCAGGCCTTCAAGCCCCCCCACTTCTTCCCGGTCGCGTCCCGCGGCGTCGGGCCGGGCAGCTTCGTGCTGGTGGCCGGGTACCCCGGCGTGACCTACCGGTCGCTCACGCTCGCCGAGATGCGCGAGCGCGCCGAGCTCTACTTCCCCCGCCGCGCCCAGCTCTACCGGTCCTGGATGGACCTCATGGAAGCCGCGTCGCAGACCTCCGAAGAGGCGCGCATCGCGCTCGCCGACCGCCTGAAGTCGCTCGCCAACCGCGAGAAGAACTCGCGCGGCCAGGTGGAGGGCATCCACCGCGGACGGATCCTGGAGAAGAAGGAGGCGGCGGAGAAGGAGATCCTCGCCTGGGCCGCCCGCCGGCCCGAGCAGGCCGAGGCCGTGGCGGCGCAGAAGGAGCTGGCGCAGATGGTCGACGGCGAGCTCCGCACCTGGGACCACGACTTCCTGCTCGACCAGACGAAGAGCGGCCCCAAGCCGCTGGAGCTCGCCCTGACGCTGGTGCGCTGGACGGGAGAGAAGGTCAAGCCGGACCTGGAGCGCGAGCCGGACTACATGGAGCGGGAGCGCGAGAGGCTCCGCGACCGGCTGAAGCGCGACCAGAAACGCATGCACCTGCCTACCGAGGAAGCCATCCTCGCCGACCTCCTCCAGCGCTACGCCGCCCTGCCGGAGGGGAGCCGCGTGGCGGCCGTCGACGCGCTCCTCGGCGGCGTCCGCACGCCGGACGCGGTCCGGGCCAAGGCCGCGGACCTGATCGCCCGTACCAAGGTGACCGATGGCGCGGAGCGCGACCGGATGTTCGACGAGAGCCTGGACGAGCTCGCGGCGCGCCGCGATCCGCTGCTCGACCTGGCGCTCGCGCTCGACCGCGAGCTCAAGGAGCGCAAGGTGCGGGAGGACCGGATCAAGGGGACCATCTCGCGGCTGCGGCCGCAGTGGCAGCGGGCGGTCCTCGCCCACGCCGGCCGGCCGGTCGCTCCCGATGGCAACGGCACGCTGCGGGTGAGCCTGGCGCACGTCGAGGGCTACAGCCCGCGCGACGCCGTGCAGCTGGAGCCGCAGACCACCGTGGGCGGGATCGTCGAGAAGGAGACCGGCGAGGAACCCTTCGCCTCGCCGAAGACCGTGCTCGCCGCCGCGCCGAAGGCGCCGTCGAGCCGCTGGGCCGACGCGAAGCTCAAGAACGTGCCGGTCGCCTTCCTGGCGGACGCCGACACCACGAGCGGCAGCTCGGGGAGCCCGGTCCTGAACGCCCGCGGCGAGCTGGTCGGAGTCAATTTCGACCGCGTCTGGGAAAACGTCGCGGGCGACTTCGGCTACAACCCCGAGGTCTCCAGGAACGTCAACGCGGACGTCCGGTATCTCCTGTGGTTGCTGGAGACGCTGCACGGCGAGGCGGCGGAGGGCGTGCTGAAGGAGATGGGGGTGGAATAGCCGTATCATCGAACCGAGATGACAGTGGCTCCTTCTCCCTGGCGAGCACGAGGGTGGCTCTATGCCCTCGCCTGGCTGCCCATCGCGACGATCTATCTCACTCTGTTCGTCGTCAATGGCATGCCGTTGGGGTTGGCGGTGCGCGCTGCTGTCATCAACGTGCTGCCCAATGCTCTGCTCGGGGTGGCGGTGCTGCGGGTGCCGCGCAGGCTGCCGTTGCCGGAAGGGCGAAGGGCCCGCTTCCTGACGACACATGTGGCCGTGCTGGTCGGTTTCCTCCTCGCCTCGAGCGCCGGTTGGATGGCGCTCGCGCTGCTCGAGGGGGCGCTGTTCCATGGCTCTTCGAATGTCCGGTTCGAGTTTCTTCGCCTCCTGCCGTGGCGTGTGCTGATCGACCTGCTGGTCTACTGCAGCCTCCTCGGTCTCGGGTACGCCTGGCACAACGCCGCCCGGGCGGCCCGTGCCGAAGCCCTGCGGGCGCGGGCGGAGCTCGAGGCCCTGCGGAGCCAGCTCAATCCCCACTTCATCCTCAACACGTTCCACGCCCTGGTCGGGCTGGTGCGGCGCGACCCCGCAGTCGCCGAGGAGGCGTTGGAGCGATTGGGCGACTTGCTTCGCTATAGCCTTCGCATCCAGCGCGAAGGGCGGGACGAGGTGACCCTTCAGGACGAGTGGGCGTTCGTCCAGAGCTACATCGACCTGGAACGTCTCCGTCTCGAGGACCGGCTGCGCGTGACCTTCGACGCCGCCAGCGAGACGCTCGACTGCGTCGTGCCGAGCTTCGCGCTCCAGACGCTGGTCGAGAACTCGATCCATCACGCCATCGCTCCGCGCGCCGCCGGAGGCCGTCTCGCGGTGAGCGCACGGCAGGTGGAGGACCGGCTGATCGTCCGCGTCGAGGACGACGGTCCCGGGGGCGCGGCGCCGCCGGACGGGAACCACGGAGTAGGCCTGCGCTTGCTCCGGGAACGTCTGGCGGCCCTCTATGGGATGCGTGCGAGGCTCGACCTCGAGACCGCTCCGGACGGAGTTGCAGCGGTCCTCGATCTCCCCGCCCGCCATCTTCAGGAGGACGAATGAGCACGCAAGCGATGCCGGTGCGCGCCGTGATCGTGGAGGACGAGCCGCACGCGCGCAAGAACCTGCGGGAGTATTCCGCAGGCGTCGAATGGCTGGTCCTGGTGGGAGAAGCGGGCGACGGCGCCGCGGCCGTACGCCTGATCGACGAGCTGCGGCCGGACCTGGTGTTCCTCGACGTCTGTCTGCCGGAGCTCTCCGGGCTGGAGGTGGTCCAGCGCCTCCATCACCAGCCCGAGATCGTGTTCACCACGGCGCACGATCGCTTCGCGCTGGCCGCCTTCGAGGTCGGCGCTCTCGACTACCTGCTCAAGCCGTTCGGCCGCCAGCGCTTCCGGACGATGCTCGATCGCGTGCGCCAGCGCATGAGCAGGAGCGCCGTGCCGGCGGCCGAGAGGGCGCAGACCGCCTTTGGAACGCCTCTGCGCCGGCTGTTTGCGCGCACCCGCGACGGCATCGTCCCCATCGACGTGCGGTCGATCCACCATCTCCAGGCGAGCGGCGACTACGTCGAGGTGTTCTGCGAGTCGGGCCGCTATCTGCTCCAGACCAGCCTCGCCGAGCTGGCGGAGCGCCTCGATCCGGAGATCTTCTGCCAGGTGCACCGCTCCCATCTGGTCAATCTGGAGGCGGTCGAGCTCCTGCGTCCCTACGATGCGCGGCGGTTCCTGGTGCAGCTGCGCGGCGGCACGAAGATCGTTGCGAGCCGAGCCGCTTCAGAGCAGCTGCGGCGCCTGGTCCGCTGACCTCGCTGCCAGGTCGACCCCTCGGTTGGCCCGTTCGGCGACGGGGCCTGGCAGCTCAGCGATTCGCGCGTGCGGTCGATCCATCGAGACGAAAAGATGTCCTTCGTTGGCTGGACTTGACGACGGAGGACCACAATGCGACCTCGAATTGGAACGTGCCTCATCATCGCCGCCTTCATGCTGGTGCTGTTGGCCGGATGCCGATCCGTGCCTCCGAAGACTGCCGAACGGCAGCTGACCACCGCGAAAGGGCAGATCATGACCGCCGACTACCGGGCGGACCTCGCCGGGCTCAAACGTCTGCGCGGGACGGTCGTGCCGCTCACCGCCGATCCTGCCTGGGGCTACCTCGCGCACTACTGGGCCGGTTTCGCGAGCTGGCGCCTGGCGATCAACGGCGCGAGCCACGGGATGAGCCGGGAGGACCTGCGGGCGAATCTGGAAAGTGCAGCGGCAGACTTCGAGGCTTCGATCCGGCTGCGCGACGACTTCGCCGACAGCTATGCGGCCGCGGCTGGGGTGAACGGCTGGCTGGCCCAGTTCCTCGATCCCGCGGGACGCCGGGAGGGTATCGAACGCTACCAGCGGCTCCTGGCGCGGGCGAAGGAGCTGGAACCCGACAACCCCCGCATGCTCTGGGTGGAGGCCGTTCCCTACCTCTACCTGCCTGTCGACCGCGGTGGAGATCGGGCGCGTGCCCTCAAGCTCTACCGGCGCATGGTCGAGGTCTCCGGGAGCCCCGTGGCGAGCTCTCCGCTGCCCGACTGGGGGAAGCCGGAAGGGCTCATGTCTCTGGCGTATGCGCACCTGAATCAGCCTGCGCCCGACCTCGAATCCGCCGACAAGGAGGCCCGCGAGGCGCTTCGTCTGCAGCCGGACTGGTCTTACGTGAAGGACATCCTGTTGCCGCAGATCGAAAAAGCGCGCACGACCAAGTGATCCTCGTCGACGCTCC
The DNA here is from genome assembly GCA_035637095.1 of Thermoanaerobaculia bacterium. GTDB lineage: Bacteria > Acidobacteriota > Thermoanaerobaculia > Multivoradales > UBA5704 > UBA5704. The sequence goes on along the minus strand of DASPXX010000094.1, from coordinate 3,735 downwards.
TCAAGGCCTGAGGACGTCGTCGAGCGGATGGCCCTCCGGCGGCCTTCGCCCCGGGAGGGATCGCTTCCGCCCAAACGGTGACGGCCTTCGCCCCGAGACGGATGGTCTTCGTCCTTCCAGAACCGGTCGTCGCCCGGCGAGGGAGCCCGGTCAGCGTTTGAGCGCTCCAGTCACGGGATCGAGCCACGCCTGATGTTCGGCTTCGCCGCCCAAGAGGACAAGAACATGGTCACGGACGGCGCCGGGGTCTGCCAGGATTTTGTCCGGTCCCTCGAAGAGCCCCTCTTGAGGAGGCCGGGAGAGATCCAAGAGAGAGATGCCAAACCCGCGACGCGGGCGCCATTCAATCGAAACCATGCGGCCGTTGCGCTCCGCATCAAGCCATGCCGGTCCCCCGGGCTTGGAGGGTAAGTCCAATCTCAGCTCCAGATCCGGGATAGAGGCACGCAGAAGGTCCGCCAGCTCCTCGAGCGCCTCGTCCGCGGAAGCTACGGGCAGACGCCTGGCAAGGCGCCTCAAGAATTCCTCCAGCCGCTGGGCTCGTAATACCGCGCGAATCCTCCACCCCCTGAGCAGGCTATGCCCTCTACCTCAGATGGCTCTCGAGACCTCCGAGTCCGCTTCGACGCGTACTTTATTCCCAGAATATATCTCGGTTGTCTTCGAAAGTCGAGCTCATTCCGACGACCTGGAGAGCAGCTCCCTCATCTCCTCGGGGGAGAGGTCCTGGATCTCGTCGAGCAGGGAATCCATTTCGTCCTTGTCGATCTGACCCAGCTCCTTTGCGGTGATCCGCTCCGCCAGGTCTCCCAGGTCTTTCGCGTCGAAGACGAGGCTCAGGGGGAGCTCCATGCGCAGCCGGTCGCCGAGGCGGGCCATGAGCTGGGTGGCGAGGAGCGAGTGCCCGCCGAGGGCGAAGAAGTTGTCGTCGAGACTGATCTCTTCGCGGCCGAGGACCTCGGTGCAGACCTCCACGACGTCCCGTTCGAGCGGTGTGCGCGGCTCGCGCCTCTCCCGGTCCGGTCGGGAGGCCTCGGGAGCGGGGAGCGCCCGGCGGTCGACCTTGCCGTTGGGGGTGAGCGGGAGCTCGTCGAGGACGGCCCAGGCGGCCGGGATCATCGGCTCGGGCAGACGCTCGCGCAGGAAGCTCTGGAGAGCCGCAGGGGGCAGCGGCTCGGACAAGGTGACGTAGGCCGTCAGGGCCTTCCCGCCGGCTCCATCCCGGGCCACCACCGCGGCCTGGCGCACGGCCGGGTGGCGGGCCAGCACGGATTCCACCTCTCCCGTCTCGACCCGGAAGCCGCGGATCTTCACCTGGCCGTCGAGGCGCCCGAGGAGCTCGACGGTCCCGTCGGAACGCCAGCGCGCACGGTCGCCGGTCTGGTAGAGCCGCTCGCCGGGTTGCCCGGAGAAGGGATCGGGCACGAAGCGCTCGGCCGTGAGGTCGGGTCTCCCCAGATAGCCGCGGGCCAAGCCGTCGCCCCCCGCGAACAGCTCGCCCGCGACGCCGGCCGGCACCATCCGGAGGTCGTCGTCGAGGACGAAGGCCCGCGTGTTGGCGATCGGCCGGCCGACGGGCAGCGGAGAGCCGGCCGGCTCCGCTCCGGTCACCCGGTAGCAGCAGGTGAAGGTGGTCCCCTCGGTGGGACCATAGCCGTCGATCAAGGCGAGGTCCGGCAGGGCTTCCACCACCCGGCGCGCAGGATCGGGTGAGACGACGTCGCCGCCGGCCAGGAGCTGGCGCAGGGGGCGGAGCCCCTCCAGGCGCTCGTCGACCATCTGATGGAAGAGGCCCGCGGTCAGCCAGAGGGAGGTCACGCCATGGCTGGCGATCGCCCGGGCGAGATCGTCCAGCGAGGCGCGCCCGGCGGGAAGCAGAGCGAGCCGGCCGCCGTTCAGGAGCGGCGCCCAGATCTCCAGGGTCGAGGCGTCGAAGGAGACCGGCGCGGCCTGCAGCCAGACCTGCCCGGGGCCGAGGTCGGCGTAGTCGGCCCCGCGGACGAGACGGACGACGTTGCGATGGGTGACCGCCACTCCTTTGGGCGTGCCGGTGGAGCCGGAGGTGTACATGACGTAGGCAAGGGCCTCCGGCGGCACCTCGGGCAGAGGGCTGTCCGGGGCGCCTTCGCGGATCGCTTCGTCCAGGAAGAGCACGCGGAGGCCGGGGCGCAGCGCCTCGGGTGGCAGCGCCTCGGGCAGCCGGCGATCTGCCAGCAACCAACGGGCGCCGGCGTCCTCCAGCATCCAGGCGAGCCGCTCGGGCGGAGAGGTGGGATCGAGAGGCAGATAGGCGCCGCCCGCGCGTAGGATGCCGAGCAGGGCGGCGATCAGGTCCGGCGACCGGTCGGCCGCCACGGCGACGCGCTCCTCCAATCCCACTCCGAGTGCCCTCAGGCGACGCGCGACGAGGAGCGAGCGCCGCTCCAACTCGCCCCAGGTGGTCTCCCCCTCGTCGGAGACCAGCGCCACCGCGGCCGGAGCCCGGGACGCCTGTTCCACGAACAGCGCGCCGAGGGAGGCGTGACTCGGGTATTCGGCGGCCGTGGTACCCCAGTGGATCAGCTGCGCGCGCTCCTCGTCGGACACCAGAGGCAGCGCGGCGATGGGCGCGTCGGGGCCGGCGGCGATTCCGCCGAGGAGGAGCGCGAAGCTCCGGCCCAGGCGCTGGATGGTGGTGGCGTCGAACAGGTCGGTGTTGTGCTCCCAACTCCCCCGGAGATCTCCATCACCGGGTCTCTCGGCCAGGGACAGGACGAGATCGGTCCTGGCCGTCTCCGTGGCGAGCACGATCTCCTGGAGCGTCAGGCCGGGCAGGCGCAGGGGACCGGAGGGGGCGTTCTGGAGCGCGAAGAGGACCTGGTAGAGGGGAGTCCAGCCGCGGCTCCGCTCGACGCCGAGCCCCTCGATCAGGCGCTCGAAGGGGAGGTCCTGGCGGGCGAAGGCGCCCAGGGACGATGCGCGGACCCGCGCGAGGAGCTCCCGGAACGAGGGTGCGCTGCCGAGCCGCCCGCGGTGGACCAGGGTGTTGACGAAGAATCCGATCAGCGGCTCGGTCTCGGCGCGGTTGCGGTTGGCGACCGGCGACCCCACCAGAAGATCGCGCCGGCCGCTCCAGCGGCCGAGCAGGACGTGGAATCCGGCGAGGAGGACCATGAACAGCGTCGCCCCCTCGCGCCGTCCGATCTCGCGCAAGGCGCCGGCGAGCCCGGCGGGCAGGGCGAGCGGCTCCCCGGCGCCGCGGAACGTCTGGACGGGCGGGCGAGGGCGGTCGGTGGGCAGGTCGAGGACCTGCGGAGCCCCTTCCAGCTCCTGGCGCCACCAGCCCAGGAGCTCCGGCGCCCCCTGCCCCAGCCAGCGGCGCTGCCAGATCGCGAAGTCCGCATACTGGACCGGCAGAGGCGGGAGAGCCGCGGGGCGCCGCTCCAGGAGAGCGCTGTACAGCTCACCCAGCTCGCGGACCAGCACGCCCAGGGACCAGCCATCGCTGACGATGTGGTGCATCACCGCCACGAGGACGTGCTCCTCCGGCGCCTGGCGCATCAGGAGGCAGCGCGCCAGAGGCCCGCGCGCCAGGTCGAACGGGCGTAGAGCCTCGGCCCGGGCCACCCGGCCGCCCTCCGCCTCCCGCCGCCCGGCCGGAAGGGCAGACAGGTCGACGACGGGCAGCGGCAGGCCACCGTCGCCAGCGATCACCTGCCGGGGCTCCCCCTGCTCCGCTTCGAAGGTGGTCCGTAG
>DASPXX010000093.1:0-7580 GCA_035637095.1 Thermoanaerobaculia bacterium | reverse complement strand
TGCCCCTGCGGCTCCGGCAAGAAGTACAAGAAGTGCCACGGCGCGGCCGTGACTGTGGGGTGATATCCTCACCCCTTCATGATCGACTTCGACCCGCGCCTCGCTCTCACTTTCGACGACGTCTCGATCGTCCCCGGCCTGTCCGAGGCCCATCCCAACGACGTCGACCTGCGGACCCGCGCCTGCCGCGGGATCGACATGAACATTCCGATCCTCTCCTCCGCCATGGACACGGTCACCGAGTCCCGCCTGGCCATCGCCCTGGCCCAGGAGGGCGGCATCGGCGTGATCCACAAGAACCTGCCGATCGAGTCCCAGGCCGAGGAGGTCGACAAGGTGAAGCGCAGCGAGGCCGGGATGATCGTCGATCCGGTCACCATGCGTCCCAACCAGAGCATCCGTGAAGCCCTCGCCGTGATGGCCAACTACAAGATCTCCGGCGTCCCCGTCACCTCCGAGGAGGGGCACCTGGTCGGTATCCTCACCAACCGCGACCTGCGCTTCGAGGACAATCTCGACAAGAAGATCAGCGAGCTGATGACCAAGGAGGATCTGGTCACCGTGCCCGAGGGCACAACGCTCGAGCAGGCGCGCAGCCTCCTCCACCTGCACCGCATCGAGAAGGTCCTGGTGGTCGACACGGACGGCAACCTGAAGGGCCTGATCACGGTCAAGGATATTCAGAAGGCGCTCGAATACCCGAACGCCTGCAAGGACGAGCTCCGCCGCCTGCGCTGCGGCGCCGCGATCGGCGCTTCAGGAGATTTTCTGGAGCGCGCCGCGGCGCTGGTCCGCGCCAAGGTCGACCTCCTGGTGATCGACTCCTCGCACGCCCACAGCCGCGGCGTGTTGAGCTCCCTGGAGGCGGTGCGCGAGCGCTTCCCGGAGGTGCGCATCGTGGTCGGGAACGTGGCCACGGCCGAGGGCACCCTGGCCCTGATCGAGCGCGGCGCCGACGCCGTGAAGATCGGCATCGGGCCGGGCAGCATCTGCACCACCCGCGTGGTCACCGGCGCCGGAGTCCCGCAGGTCACCGCGGTCATGGACTGCGCCCAGGTGGGGGCCGAGCACGGCGTGCCGGTGATCGCCGACGGCGGCATCAAGTTCTCCGGCGACGTGACCAAGGCGCTCGCCGCCGGGGCACACTCGGTGATGATCGGCTCGCTCTTCGCCGGCACCGAGGAGAGCCCGGGCGAAACCATACTCTACCAGGGCCGAACCTTCAAGGCCTACCGCGGCATGGGCTCGCTGTCCGCGATGTCGCGCGGCAGCGCCGACCGCTACTTCCAGGAGGGTCCGGCGGCGACCGGCGGCAGCCTCGCCAAGCTCGTCCCCGAGGGAATCGAGGGCATGGTGCCGCACAAGGGGAGCGTCCACCAGATGCTCCCCCAGCTCACCGGCGGTCTGCGCGCCGGCATGGGGCTGGCCGGCTGCGCCACGATCGAGGACCTGCGCACCAGGGCCCGCTTCGTCCGCATCTCTCCTGCCGGCCTGAAGGAAGGGCACGCCCACGACGTGATCATCACCAAGGAAGCGCCGAACTATTGGGTGGAACGGTAGGTCCCATCTCCCTCCCCAGAAAGTCTACGATACAAACTGGTTCTTGACAGCGCGCGCTCCGGCCGGTATTCTCTCCTCATGGTTTGCACCGCAGACCATTCTCCCAAGGAGGGACGATCATGGAAACTGCCACGTTTGACGAGAGAGTTGACGACGTTCGTGCAGGCGCCCCATCCACCTCGTGCCCCGCACCCTGGCGTGTGGCGGCCTTGCTGGTCGCCATCATTCCAGCGGCAGGCGCGGCGCTTGGAGCCCAATCTGTGATGAAGGTGTTCAGGGAAATGGCCGAGGCCGGCCTCGGAGGTGTCGTGTCCGTCTCGATCGCGGTCAACCAGGCGAACCCGCCTCTGATCGCGGGAGCCCTGGCAGCCGCGGTGATCGCCGGCTGTCTGGCCGTCGCCCTGATCCGCAGGCCGGAGCGGGCGGCCCCCCTGCCTGGGCTCCCCTTCTCCATCCTGCTTTCGGTCCTGGCTTGTGGGCCCGCCCTCCTCCTCTGGGCCATCGAGAGCTATTCTCTCGACTTCCTTGCCAATCGAGTGAAGGTGGCCTCGGTTGCCGAAGGGGCGCAGCATCTGGAGAACCTCCTGATCGGCGCCATCGCATTGGCCCTGGTCGTCATCGTCATCTCCTTGGCAGCCTTGGCGCGCTCACGCGCCGTCTCGCGGGTGGTCGGCAATGCGCGCGCCCGGGCGGTCGCCTGGGCGGGCGCAGCGGTTCTCTGGCTCGCTCTGGCCGCCGCGTTCTCCATGCGCTACTCCTATCTGGTGGAAGCGGCGCTCCGGGGCCGCCTGTAGGCAGTCGTTCTTGGGGAGAGGGTGGCGTGTGCGCTCGCGCTATCCTCTCCCCCAGGATGAAGCCCCTCTTCCATCCCCGCCTGATCAACGACCCGTTCGGCGATCCGGGGGTCTACATCGATTTCCTGTTCGAGAAGCGGGCACTCCTCTTCGATCTGGGGGATCTCCACGCGCTCTCCTCCCGGCAGCTCCTCAAGGTGACCCATACGTTCGTGTCCCACGCGCACATGGATCATTTCTCCGGGTTCGATTCCATGCTGCGCGTCCTCCTCGGCCGGGAGAAGCGTGTCCATCTCTTCGGCCCGCCGGGGTTCCTCGACCGCGTCGAGCACAAGCTCGCCGCCTACACCTGGAACCTGGTGGAGAGCTATGAGAACGAGCTGCTCTTCCGGGTCACCGAGGTCGGCCCGGGCGGCTCCGGCGCCACGGCCGGCTTCAGCAGCCGCCGCGGCTTTCGGCGCAGCCCGGCCACCACCCCGGTCGATCTTCCGGGCGGAGTCCTGGTGGACGAGGAGACGTTCCGCGTCCGCACCGCGGTGCTCGATCACCGCATCCCCTGCCTCGGCTTTGCTCTGGAGGAGAAGTTCCACGTCAACGTCTGGAAGAGCGGCCTCGAGAGGCTGGGCCTGCCCACCGGCCCCTGGCTGCGCGATCTCAAGTCCGCCGTGGCCCGGGGCGACGCGGACGACACGCCCATCGCGGTACGCTGGCGCGACAATGGTGAGCCCCGTGAGGTCCGCGTCCCGCTCGGCACGCTGCGCGCCCAGGTCCTGCGCATCGTCCCGGGGCAGAAGATCGCCTATGTCACCGATGTCGTCTATCATGCGGCCAATGCTGCCGCCATCATCGAGCTGGCCCAGGATGCCGACCTCCTCTTCATCGAGGCGACCTTCGCCGCCGACGAGGCCGAGCGGGCGGCCGAGAAGCATCACCTGACCAGCCGGCAGGCCGGGCTGCTGGGGCGCAGGGCGGGGGCGAAGCGGCTCGTCCCCTTCCACTTCTCCCCGAAGCACTCGGAGGAGGGCGACCGCCTCCTCCGCGAGGCTCTCGAAGCGTTTGCAGGGAACGACATCGCTGAAACGTCCTCTGTGGAGGACAAATCGGGCTCACCTTCTCTATGAAGGAGGGTTGGCGAGCCCTTTGCAGTATCGGGTCTATGGCATCGCTTCTGTGAAGGGAGGTTCAGGATGCGCAACAAAACTCTGCAGATACTGGCGGCGGCACTGCTCCTTGCACTGACCGCGCCCGCTCTCTATGCCGCGCCTGCGCGGCGGGCCGCCCAGCCGGCCGGGCCGCTGGAGGTGATCGCTCTCCAGACCTATGTCGAGGGACGCTCGGCGACCTACGGCGTCAAGCCGGCCGAGCCGATTCCCGTCAGCGTGGGCGACCGGGTCAAGATCCATCTGGTCGGCACGGCGATCATCAACGGCGCCGGCGTCGAGCGGCCGATCAACGCGCGCTTCACCGTGGCAGCCGGCCGAGGCAACATCGATCTCTTGCAGGCCGGCCCCGACTGGGCGCTCGTCCAGGTCAATTCGCGTGGAGGCGACGGCATCGCCCAGCTCGGTTACGAAGTGGCCGGCAACTATGAGATGAAGGGTGGTCTCAAGTGGGGGCGCATCACGTTCCAGATCGATGGAGGTCTGGAGTCCGCGCCCGGTCAGGTGGGCAACGGCCGGGTGGACCGCGGCCGCTGGAACGAGGCCGTGGAGCTGACCGACCGGCTCTACCGCTCCATCCTGGGTGTGGCGCCGCAGGGTGAGGTGGGCCGGGAGGATACGGAGCACATCTATGAGATGGGCGCCCTCGGCGTGCACGACGTGGCGCTGGCCCTGGCGCAGGATGCCGGCTCCCGCTACGACCGGCTGGGGCAGAACGATGCCGTCCGGGTCCTCGGCGATCTGTATCGCGGCCTGCTGCGGCGCCCCGGCAGCGACAACGAGCTCTGGGACCAGGACCGAGGCTTCCGCACCAACGTGGACACGCTGCGCCGGCAGGGCTTCCAGAAGATCGTGCAGGTGATCGTCGACGCCGGTGAGTTCCAGACGGCGAACGACCTCAGAGACTTCGGCTACATGGCCGGCCACGACGACTCGGACTGGCGGGCCAACCGCAGCCGCTACGCGATCCGCCAGCGGTGAGCCTCCACTAAGAGGGCCGCGCACCCGGCTGCCGGCCCTCCGCAGCCTTCGCCTGCAGCAACGGCGCGATCCGCTCGATCTCGGCCTGGAGATGGGCGATGACCTCCTCCATCCCGGGCCACTCCACCCGGCGTCCCCGCATCTCGAGCTCATGACAGATCTTCGCCAGCCGGCGGGCGCCGAGCTGGGCGCCGCTCCCCTTGAAAGCGTGCGCGACGAAGACGAAATTGAGGTTGTCCTTGGCAGCCAGGGCGAGGCGGAGCTCGGCCAGCCGGCGTGGGGCCTCCTCCAGGAAGCGGTCGATGATCGGAGAGACCAGCTCCTGACCGGTCATCGACTGCAGTTGCCGCAGCTGATCGATGTACTTCGGATCGAAGGCCTCCAGGTCTCCGTCGGTGCCGGCCGCATTGGCGGAGAGCGACGGAGACGGCGCGGCGGCGCCCGCGCCACGGCACAACGCGGCGCGCAGCTCTTCGAGGAGCACCGGCTTGCTCAGGTAGTCGTCCATGCCCGCGGACAGACAGGCTTCGCGGTCCTCGCGCAGGGCGTTGGCCGTCACGGCGATGAGCCGCGGGCGCTCTCCGGACGGCCATTCGGCCCGGATGCGCTGCGCCGCTTCGAGCCCATCCATTCCGGGCATCTGGACGTCCATGAGGACCACGTCGTAGCGCTGCCGGCGCAGCGCGGCCAGGGTCTCCTCCCCGTCGGCAGTCACATCCGCCGCGTAGCCCAGCCGTTGCAGCAAGAGAAGCGCCACCCTCTGGTTGATCACGTTGTCCTCGGCGACCAGGATGCGCAGCGGCGGGAGCCCGCTCTCGGCGGCCCTGCCCACGCCTTCTCTCTCGCGTGGAGCCAGCGGTCCCTTGCCGAGAGCCTGCAGCAGCGCATGGTGGAGGCGCGCGCCTTTGATCGGACGCCGTAGGGAGCTCCCACCGTCCGGGCGCTCCCTGCGGGAGGTCTCGGTGCTCAGCGGCAGGAGCTGGCAGCGGGGAACCCCGGAGGACGCGAGAGCACAAGCCAGGTCATCGAGGCCGCCACTCTTCAGGTCGACCAGCGCAGCGGCGGGCCGGGGCTCGCGCCGCAGGAGCGCCAGCGCCTCGACCTCCGAGCGGACGGTCTTCAGGCTCATCCCCCACAGCTCCGCGTACCAGCGCACGACGCGCTCCACCTGCGGCGCCTCCGTCACCAGCAGCAGGGAGCGGCCCTCGAGATCCGGCGGCCGGCTCGCCAGGTAGGGCGGCAGAGTCGCGTCGATGATCCGGCAGCGGATGGTGAACCGGAAGGTGGAGCCCGCGTCCGGCTCGCTCTCCACCCACATCCTCCCGCCCAGCCCCTGGGCGAGCCGGTGGCTGATCGCGAGGCCCAGACCCGTGCCGCCATAGAGCCGGGTGGTCGACGAGTCCGCCTGGCTGAAAGGGCGGAAGAGGCGATTCATGCGGTCTGTCGAGATGCCGATGCCCGTGTCGCGCACGGCGAAACGGAGCTCCACCATCTCGTTGCGCGAGCGTCCTGGAGGTGGCGGGGAAGAGATCTCGACCAGGACGAGGACCTCTCCCGTGGAGGTGAACTTGACCGCGTTGCCCAGGAGGTTGACCAGGATCTGGCGCAGCCGGGTGACGTCGCTCTCGATCAGGGAAGGCACCGCAGGGTCGATGAGACAGCCGATCTCCAGCCCCTTGCGCGCCGCTCCGGAGGCGAGCAGGTCGACCGCCTCCTCCACGCATTGGCGCAGCAAGAACGGGGACGCCTCGATCGCCAGCTTCCCCGCCTCGATCTTCGAGAAGTCGAGGATGTCGTTGAGCAGGGCGAGGAGCGACTCGCCACTGCTGCGAATCGTTCCCACATATTCGCGCTGCTCGGGGGTGAGGCGGGTGCTGGCGAGGACGCTGGTCATGCCGATCACCGCGTTCATCGGCGTGCGGATCTCGTGGCTCATGTTGGCCAGGAACTCGCTCTTGAAACGGTTGGCGCGCTCCGCCTCCTCCTTGGCCGCACGCGCCTCGCGCTCCGATCGTTCGAGGTCCCCGACCGTTTCGGCGAGGCGCCGCGCCCTCGCGCGCGACTCGGCTTCGGAGTGGGCGAGGCTCTCGGTGCGCTCACGGACGAGATCTTCCAGCCGCCGGGTCCGCTGCTTGAGGAGGACGATCCGCCAGCGCACTCCGCCGCCGACCAGGAGACCGGCGGCGACGGAATAGAGAAGATAGGCCCAGCCGCTCCGCCAGGGCGAGACAGAGAGGGGAACGGCTGCGGCGGGCGCCGCGGCGAGCAGGATCAGCAGTGCCGCTCCGGCGAGGTGGCGGAGAGAGACACGGCCCAGGGCCGCACGGCACTGTGCAGAAGCGCGCATCGGAGAAGATCGCCCTCTCAGAAAGGGGGAGCTTTATTCTGCCACGCTGCCGTCACAGCTTCACTTTGCTAAAAAAAGAGGCCCCCGTCACGGGAGCCTTTCATGGAGGGTGTCAACCTGTTTCGCTGGGGACCAGGCCACGCCCTGCCGTGGTCCACACCGCGGTTGCTACCTAGGCGTATCCTAGGCGGAAATTGTTACGGCTCACATTACGGAGCGGACCCAGATCGAGGCAGTCGCTCGTGACGCCTGGGCACGACAGACGATCCCGGCTTGTGATAGAGATCCGCGTCTAATGACCCGCAAAGAGAAAGCCCAGCGCATCCTGGAGATCCTCGGCCGGCTCTACCCCGAGGTCGACATCCCGCTTGCCCATCAAGATCCTTTCACTCTTCTGGTGGCGGTCGTGCTCTCCGCCCAGACGACCGACAAGATGGTCAACGAGGTCACCCCCTCCCTGTTCGCCCGGGCGGCGACGCCGGAGGCCTTCGCTGCGCTCGACGCGGACGAGATCCAGCGCCTGATCCGGCGCATCGGCCTCTCCCGCACGAAGGCGAAGAACCTGAAGCGGCTGGCGGAGATCCTGGTGGAGCGCCATGGAGGACAGGTACCGCGGACGCTCGAAGAGCTCGAAGAGCTCCCCGGAGTCGGGCACAAGACCGCCTCGGTGGTGCTCAACCAGGCGTTCGGCCTGCCTGCCTTCCCCGTCGACACCCATATCCACCGTCTGGCCGCCCG
>DASPXX010000092.1:0-56221 GCA_035637095.1 Thermoanaerobaculia bacterium | reverse complement strand
CGCGGCTTCCCCGAATCGATCACCAGGACGCGGCGGCAGACACGGCCCAGGATCAGGGCGGCGCTCAGGCCGGCCGGGCCGGCGCCGACGATGATGACGTCGTACTTTCGTTCACTGTCGAAGGCGGGCATCGGCCCCTAGTCTACCCTCTTCAACACCACCACCGACCGTCCCTGCACCTCGATCTGATCGCCGAGGTTGTGGACCTCCTGCTCTCCCTCACCGGTCTCCTCGCCGTCCTTACCACCATCGTCGCGGACGAGCGTCGACGTCGTATCGATCACCTTCGCCCAACGCTCGCCCCAGTGCGGACGGTCCGGCGCCAGGCGGAAGGTCAGCGGCTCCCAGTGGGCGTTGAACAGGACGTAGAAGCTGTCGTCCACGACCGGCTCACCCCGCTCGTCGAGGTTAGCGATGCCCAGACCGTTCAGGAACACGGCGAGCGACTTGGCGAACCCCTCGCTCCAATCCTCGTCGGTCATCAGCTGCCCATCCGGCCGGATCCATGCGATGTCCCGCCCCTCGTTGCCGCGGACCGGAATCCCCCGGAACCAGCGACGGCGCTTGAAGACCGGATGGCGATGCCGGAAATGGATCAGGTCCGCGACGTACCGGAAGAGCTCCCGGTCTGCCTTGTCCCAGTCGAACCAGGAGATCTCGTTGTCCTGGCAATAAGCGTTGTTGTTCCCCTGCTGCGTGCGCCCGATCTCATCGCCGCCGAGGAGCATGGGAACCCCCTGCGAGAGGAAGAGCGTGGCCAGGAAGTTCCGTTTCTGGCGGCCGCGCAGCGCCCGGATCTCCGGATCGTCCGTGGGACCCTCGACGCCGCAGCTCCAGGAGCGGTTGTTGCTCTCGCCATCGTTGTTGTTTTCACCGTTTGCCTGGTTGTGCTTTTCATTGTAGGAGACCAGGTCTTCCAGCGTGAATCCGTCGTGCGCCGTGATGAAGTTGATGCTCGCGGAAGGCCGCCGGCCGTCGCTCTCGTACAGATCGGAGCTGCCGGTGAAGCGATAGGCAAACTCGTTGAGCGCTCCTTCCTCACCCCGCCAGAAGTCGCGGACCTCGTCGCGGTATTTGCCGTTCCATTCGTGCCAGAGAGGCGGAAAGTTGCCGACCTGGTAGCCTCCCTCTCCCACGTCCCAGGGCTCCGCGATCAGCTTGACCTGACTGATCACCGGATCCTGCTGGATGATGTCGAAGAAGGACGACAGGCGATCCACGTCGTGGAGCTCGCGGGCGAGGGTCGCGGCGAGATCGAAGCGGAAGCCGTCGACGTGCATTTCCAGCACCCAGTAGCGCAGCGAGTCCATGATCAGCTGCAGCACGTGCGGATGCCGCATGTTCAGGCTGTTGCCGGTGCCGGTGTAATCCATGTAATAGCGCCGGTCGTCCGGCATCAGGCGGTAATAGGCGGCGTTGTCGATCCCCTTGAACGAGAGCATGGGGCCCAGATGGTTTCCCTCGGCGGTGTGGTTGTAGACCACGTCGAGGATGACCTCGATCCCTTCGGAGTGCAGGGTCTTCACCATCTGTTTGAATTCCTGCACCTGCTGGCCGATGAAGCCGCCCGCCGCCGCGTATCCGTCGTGCGGCGCGAGATAGCCGATCGAGTTGTACCCCCAGTAATTGCGCAGCCCGCGGCCGACGAGAGAGCCGTCCTGGATGAAGTGGTGGATCGGCATCAGCTCGACCGCGGTGATCCCGAGCCGCTTGAAATGCCGGACCGCCGCCGGGTGCGCCAGACCCGCGTAGGTGCCGCGCAGCTCCTCCGGAACGTCCGGGTGGCGGATGGTGAATCCCTTGACGTGGACCTCGTAGATCACGCTCTGGTAGGCCGGAGTGTCCGGATGCCGGTCGCTCCCCCAGTCGAAAAACGGATTGGTGACCACGCACTTCGGCATGCTGGGAGCGCTGTCGGCGTCATTTCCCGGCCCGTCCGGATCGCCGAAATGGTAGGGAAAGACAGCCTCGTTCCATTCGACCTCCCCCTCGATCGCCTTGGCGTAGGGATCGAGGAGGAGCTTGGCCGGATTGCAGCGGTGCCCCTCGGCCGGGTTCCAGGGACCGTGGACCCGATAGCCATAGCGCTGCCCCGGCACGACGTCCGGCAGATAGCCGTGCCAGCAGAAGGCCGTCACTTCGGGAAGCTCGACGCGGGTCTCCTGGCCCTGATCGTCGAACAGGCAGAGCTCGACCCGCTCGGCAACCTCCGAAAACAGGGAGAAGTTGGTCCCCGTCCCGTCCCAGGTCGCCCCCAGGGGGTACGGAGCACCCGGATGGATCTTCATGGTTCGCCCTCCCTCTACTCCATCGCCGAATCCAGCCGCAGCAGCAGGTCCAGCACCAGACCGGTGGCGAGGTCCAGGGTTCCGGGGTCGACCTTGTCGAGCGTGTCCTCGGGAGTGTGGTTGATCTTCAGGATCGGCGGCAGATAACCTTCCTGGAGACCCGAGTCCTTGCCGCCGTTCAGGAACAGCCAGGCCTGATACGCCTGGAGGCGCGGGAGGAAGCCGATCGAGATCGCCGGGATTCCGGCGGCCTGGAAGCTGCGGTCGTCGCTGGGCGGAGACTTGGGAAACTCCAGACAGGTGAGGCGCCGCTCGCCGCAGATCACCCCCAGGACCTCGTGAAGAAGGGCGTCTCCCTCGGTCTTCCCCATTCCATAGAGGGCCGTGTCCCCGAAGCCGGCGATATCCACGTTGACCGCCGCCGCGATCTCCCCCGGCTTCCGGGCCGCCACGTAGGCCTTCGATCCCCCCAGGTCGATCTCCTCCTTGTCGAAGAGGACGACCCGGATGCGATGGCGCAGCGGCCGGTCCTTCAGCGCCTCGGCAACCCGCACCATCACGATCGTTCCGGCGCCGTTGTCGACCATGCCCTGGGAGATCTTGCCGTTGTCCTTCCACTCGAAGGCGTCGTAGTGGGCGCCCACGGTGATCTCGCGGGCTCCCGACCCGAACGTCATCACCACGTTCGTCCCCGCTTTGCGGCCGAGCGGGCTCTCCTTCGATTCGAAGGGCTGGAGCTCGAAGGGGATGCCGCGCTCGCGGAGGATCTCCTTCAAGGCGTCCAGCCGGGCCGGATTGGAGTCCTGCCGCAGACGCGCGAGATCGCGTAGTGGGTCCGGCGCCGGAGGCTCGGCGGCCCGCAGCGCACAGGCGGTGAGGAGCAGGAGAAGGGCTGTGCGCGGGCGGCGGATCGTCTTCTCGAGATTGCGGAATTCGCTCATCGCTTCCCCTTACGAAAAGCGCGGGCGCCGGCCTCCGGCTCGCCGCCGGCCAGCACCTCGGCGCCGCAGCGGGCCTCGATCCGCAGTCCCGCGGCCAGATCGAGGCCGAACCCCGCGTAGAGGGCTTGCCGGTCGCTCCGAAGGCAGAGCTGCGGGAAGGCGGCGATCGTCTGCGCCAGCTCCAACGCCCGCTCGAGGCTCCGCCCGGCCGGCACGACCTCGGTGACCAGGCCGAGCGCCAGGGCCTCGCGGGCGTCAACGGCGCGGCCGGTGAGGATGAGATCGAGCGCCCGGCCGAGGCCGACGATCCGCGGCAGGCGCTGGGTGCCGCCGTCGATCAGCGGCACGCCGAAGCGGCGCTCGAAGCAGCCGAAGACCGCGGTCTCGTCGGCGACGCGCAGGTCGCACCAGCAAGCCATCTCCAGCCCGCCCCCCACACACCAGCCTGCCACGGCGGCGATCGTCGGCTTGCTCACCAGACGCCGGGTGAAGCCGAGGGGACCGTCCTCCCCTAAGGCGCCGGGCGCCAATCCCTCGAGATCCTTGAGGTCGGCGCCCGCGCTGAACGCCTCGTCGCCTCCGGTGAGCACACCGACGCGGGCGTCCTCCTCGCGCTCGAAGAGCTCCCAGGCCGCGCCCAGGGCGAGCGCGGTGCGGCGATCGACCGCATTGCGCACGTGCGGCCGGTCGATACGGACGATGAGGACAGGCCCGTCACGCCAGGTGCGAACCGGGGCGTCCGGATCGGAGGCGGTGTCGGTGGTCACCATAGGGCTGTTCGATCCTAGCACCGCGGCTGGCATGGTGCTTGCGGTCTGAGTCTTTTGCGCAGAGGAAAGTTTCCTGCGAGGAGGCACGATGAATCTACGAGAGAACCTCGGAACAATCGAGCGGGTGGTTTCCCTGGCAGCCGGCGGGGCCCTTCTGGCCTATGCGTTGCGGAGAGAGGATCGACTTGCGGCCGGCCCCCTGGCCCTGGCGCTGACCGGCGCGGCTCTGGCGCTGCGGGGAGCCCTCGGGATCAAGAGGGCAGAGGATCCGGAGGCCTGGAGGAACCTGAGCTCGCGGGACCACCGAGAGACCGTCACCTCACCGGTAACCGGGCGTTCCTGGCCGCTGCCGGAAGGGGCGCGGCGCATCGGGCCGGACGAGCAGGAGGACATCCATGCCGTGGATGAGGCTTCCTACGAGTCGTTCCCGGCGAGCGACGCGCCCGCGTTCACGCGAACCCGGGTGGGGTGAGGGTTGATTTACGCCCTGTTGACGCCTAATCTTCCGGTGTGAGCGACGACGAACTCCCGAAACCTCCGCCGCGGGACTTCGGGTACAACCTCCGGAAGCTCGGCACGTCGCCGGGAGCGCGCAAGGAGAAGGCGAAGCAGCGGGACTACTCCGGCAGCCGCGCCGCGCGCGCCCGGACCGTTCCCTATGCCGAGCTCCACATGGCGTCCTCCTTCTCGTTCCTTCAGGGAGCGTCGCTGCCGGAGGATCTCGTGCAGCAGGCGGCGGAGCTGGGTCTGCCTGCCGCCGCGCTGGTGGACATCAACGGCGTCTATGGCGCGCCGCGCCTCCACCAGGCGGCGAAGCAGGCCGGGCTCAAGGCGCTCGTCGGAGCCGAGCTGGTCCTCGAGGACGAGCCGCTCCTCCCTCCCGGACGACGCGGCCCGCTCGGGATCGTTCCGGAGCCCTCACCCCCTTCAGAGCTGCCGCCCGACGGCGCTCGGATCACCGTCCTCGTCGAGAGCGCAGCCGGGTACCGCAACCTCTGCCGGATGCTGACCAGTGCGGCGCTCGGCCGGCCCAAGGGACACGCCCGCGTCTCCTGGGACCTGATGGCCGAGCACGCGGCCGGCCTCCGCTGCCTGACCGGAGACGACAACGGCTTGATCGCCCGCGAGCTCGCGCTGGGCGGACCCGACGCGGCGCGGCGGGCGCTGGAGCGGCTGACCGTCTGGTTCGGCGGCCGGGTCCAGATCGAGCTGCAGCGCCACCGTCTCCGCGAGGAAGAGCACCGCAACCGCGCCCTGGTCGACCTGGCGCGCAAGCTCCGCCTCCCCCTGGTCGCCACCAACGGCGTCCGCTATGCCCGGCGGGAGGACAAGCCGCTCCACGACATCCTCACCTCCATCCGCCATCACACGACCCTCGACGCGGCCGGAGCCCTCCTGGGCAGCCACCGCGAGCGGCACCTGAAGAGCCCCGCGGAGATGGCGCGCCTCTTCTCCGACCTGCCGGAGGCGGTGGCGGCCAGCGCCGAGCTCGTCGACCGGCTCGACTTCACCCTGGCGAACCTCGGCTACCGCTTTCCCGAGTACCCGCTGCCGCCCGGTGAAACCCCGTCCTCCTTCCTCCGGCACATCACCTGGAACGGCGCGCGCGCCCGCTTCCGGCCGCTCACGGCGAAGGCCCAGGCGCAGATCCAGAAAGAGCTCGACCTGATCGAGAAGCTCGACCTCGCCGGCTATTTCCTGATCGTCTGGGACATCATCCAGTTCTGCCACCGCGAGAACATCCTGGCCCAGGGCCGCGGCTCGGCGGCCAACAGCGCCGTCTGCTACGCCCTGTCGATCACCGCGGTGGACCCGGTCAAGATGGAGCTCCTCTTCGAGCGCTTCCTCTCCGAAGAGCGCGGCGAATGGCCGGACATCGACCTCGATCTCCCCTCGGGAGACCAGCGCGAGAAGGTCATCCAGTACGTCTACAAGCGCTACGGCGAGCGCGGCGCGGCGATGACCGCCAACGTCATCACCTACCGCGACCGCTCGGCGACCCGCGAGGTGGCCAAGGTCTTCGGCTACTCCCCCGACCAGGTGGACAAGCTGGCCAAGCAGCTCGCCCACTGGACGTACGACGTGGCGCAGGGTGATCCGAAGTCGTTCGCGGCCGAGCTCACCGCCGCCGGCTTCGACCCGGAAGAACCGCGGATGAAGCTCTTCTCCGAGCAGTGGCTGCGCATCCACAACCTGCCCCGGCACCTCGGCCAACACACCGGAGGCATGGTCATCGCCGCCGGCCGTCTCGACGAGGTGGTCCCGCTCGAGCCGGCATCCATGCCCGGCCGCGTGGTCGTCCAGTGGGACAAGGACGACTGCGCCGATCTGGGAATCATCAAGGTCGACCTCCTGGGACTGGGGATGCTCAACGCGCTCGAAGAGATGGTGCCGACCATCCGCACCCACGAAGGGGTGAGCGTCGACCTCGCGCATCTGCCGCCGGACGATCCCAAGGTCTACCGGATGCTCCAGAAGGCGGACACGGTCGGGGTCTTCCAGGTAGAGAGCCGGGCGCAGATGAACTCGCTGCCCCGCAACCATCCCGAGCGGTTCTACGACCTGGTGATCCAGGTGGGGATCATCCGCCCCGGCCCGATCGCCGGCAACATGGCGAGCCCGTACTTCGAGCGGCGCAACAAGAGGCAGCCGGTGACCTACGCCCACCCGAGCCTGGAGCCGATCCTGGCGCGCACGCTCGGCGTGCCGATCTTCCAGGAGCAGCTGCTGCGCGTCGCCATGGTCGCCGCCGGCTTCAGCGGCGGCGAGGCCGAAGAGCTGAGGCGGGCCATGGGCTCGAAGCGTTCGGTCGAACGGATGAACGCGATCGTCACGAAGCTCCGGAGCGGAATGACCGACCGGGGGATCACCGGCAAGGCGCAGGACGAGATCGTCCAGGGCATCACCTCCTTCGCGCTCTACGGCTTTCCCGAGTCCCACGCGGCGAGCTTCGCCTTGATCGCCTACGCCAGCGCCTGGCTCAAGGCGCACCACCCGACCGCCTTCTTCCTCGGCCTGCTCAACGCCTGGCCGATGGGCTTCTATCATCCGGCCACGCTGGTCAAGGACGCGCAGCGCCGCGGCGTCGAGATCCGGCCGGTGGACGTGCAGATCTCCGACGTCCGCTGCCAATGGGAGGACCGCGAGATCCCCGAGGGCCGGCGGGACCGGCGGACCGGCGAGGCGCCGCCGGCCGGAGCGATCCGCCTCGGCTTCCGCTTCGTCAAAAGGCTGCGCCGGAGCGCCGCAAAGGTGATCGAGCAGGAACGAAAGCGCGCGCCGTTCGAGAGCGTGGACGACCTGGTCCGCCGCTCGAACCTGCACGCGCCCGAGATCGCCACCCTGGCGGAGATCGGAGCCCTCGCCTCCTTCGGTCTGACCCGGCGGGCTGCGCTCTGGCAGGTCGCGCGCACCGCCCGGCCCGCCGGTCCGCTCCTCGACCACCTGGAAGATCCGGAGCCCTCGCCGCTCGCGGAGATGACAGAGGCCGAAGAGACGATGGCCGACTACGCGGGGGCGCAGCTCACCCTCGGGCCGCACCCCGTCTCCTATATTCGTCCGCAGCTCAATGCAAAGGGGGTGACCCCGGCCGCCGAGCTCGACAAGCTGCCGAACGGCAGGAGGGTGCGCACCGCCGGCTCGGTCATCGTGCGGCAGCGTCCCGGCACCGCCAAGGGCCTCCTCTTCATCACCCTGGAAGACGAGACCGGCATGTCGCAAGCGGTGGTCTCGCCGGACCTTCTGCAGGAGCACCGCAAGCTGATCGTCGGCTCCCCCGGCCTGGTCGTCGAAGGAATTCTCCAGAAGAGAGACGGCACCTGCTCGGTCAAAGGCGAGCGCTTCTGGTCCATCAAGAAGCTCGTCGAGGTGCCGAGCCATGATTTTCGGTGAGAAAAGACAGGAGGAAAGATGCCGGCGAGACGCCGGCGGTCCCAGGGGGGCGCAGGCCGGTCAGCGACAACGCTCTTGACGAAAGAACCCTAAGCCGACCAACCGAATACAGGGTTGGAAGAAAACCTTGCTTTTCCGCGAACTCCTCACCCCCCGCCGCGCTCTTCGAGGAAGGCCCGCAATCGAGCGAGCTCCGCCTCGGCGGCTTCAGCCCGGAGGCGTTCGGCTTCGGCCCGCTGGCGCTCGGTGTCGGCCCGTTGGCGTTCCGCGTCGGCTCGCAGGCGCTCGGTCTCGGCTCGCCGGTCTGCCGCCTCGGCCTGCTCTTCCGGCGTCGGTACTAGGCTCCCGTCGGGGCGGTAGAGCCGGACCCAGGCGTCCTTCCGTCCTTCGATGACGCCGTGCCAGACGCCGAAGAACACTTTGAGCTGCTCGCTCCACAACCGGCCCTGTGGATCGGGCTCGATCGGCCGATAGGACCGGCCGGCCAGACGCAGCCCCTCCAGCTGTCGCGCATCCGGGTCGTGCATGAAGTACTCCGCCGTGCGGAAGACCCGGGCATAGAGATCTCTCTTCTCGGTGCGGTCCTTGCGCTTCGTGGAGGGCGACAGCAACTCGACGATGACGTCCGGCAGCCGCCCGCCTTCTTCCCACGCGATCCAGACCTTGCGCTCGCGGTTGGGGTCGACGCCGCCCACCCAGAAGACGTCCGGTCCACGGAAGGCCTTCTGCTCCTCCGGCTCCAGCCCCTGCGCCACCTCCTTCGCGACCTCCCAGGCCTGCTCGAGGGAGTAGTACACGAACATGTTCCCGCCGGTGTAGAAGTCGGTCCGGCCCTGCTCCGCCATCACCTGGCGGAACAGCCTCCTCAGGAGGGGATACTGCAAGGTATGCCATTCGGTCTCCAAAGGCTCTCCGTCGTCCAAGACAAGCTCGAAGGGCAGAGGCGCGAGCGCCGCGACGGCTGGCTGGCTCATGGCGTGCTGCTCCCTTGCGGAGTTGTTATCTGTGGAGATTTTATTCCACATCACGGGCAAAGGGAAAGGGGATGGGGCTCCCCGGTCCTTCTCTTGGACGTCAGGATAGCACGCATCCCGCGCCGAACCTGGGCACCTCGGGACTGGGCGATTCTCCAGACCGCGCGCTCCGGGAGGGCTCCGGCCGCCTCCGAGGAACCGGTCTCCCGCACCGCGAGGGCACCCGCCGCCCCCGGAGAGCACGCCGTCCAATCCTGGAGGGCACCGAGCGCCCTTTCTGTTGGAGCCTCCCATTCCCGGGGGGCGCTCATCCCCCTCTGCGAATAGACCATCCATTCCTAGGGGGCTCTCAGCGCCCTTTCGGAATGAGCCATCCAACTCTGGAGGGCGATCAGCGCCCTCCGGAAATGAGCGCTCTATTCCTGAAGGGCGGCGACAGCCCTCTGGGACCAGGACAGACAAACGCAGAGGGCGCTCGCCGCCCTCCAGAAGCACGGCGGAGCCCGCCCGGTCCGGGGCGCGCGCTTTGGATCCACCTCCGAAGCCCGCCGAGACGCGAACAGGTATCAGGAGCGGCCGTGCTGTCGCAGCCAGTACTCGCGGAACGACCGCAGCCGAGGTAGAGACTCGAGGTCCTTCGCGCGGCCGCTCGCTTCCTTGCTGGCGATGATGTCGTCGGGGTGGCAGACGGAGAAGCCTTCGACCTCTACGCGCCGCCGCCAGGCGTCTGCGAAGCGCTCGATGCCGGCTGGCGCGAAGACCAGGTCGAGGTCGAAAGGCCCGTTCTTGAGCTGCACGAAATCCTTGCCATGCTCGATTTGTGCTGCCTGCTCGTCGTCGAGGTCGAAACCCAGCTCGCGCAGGGCGGCGACGATGGCCCGGCCGTTGTCGGGGCTCTTCTCCACGAAGAGGAGGGCGTCCTGCGTGGTGTCGGGGAAGCCGAGCAGAATCGCGCCGGACTTGCCGATGAAGAGATAGCGCACGCCATGACGGGCGAAAGCGTCGCGGATCTCCTCGGCCTGCCGGTACTCAAACGCGCCCATAGCCGAGCCAGTCCGGCAGATTCTCCTCGCACCAGCGGCGGTAGTCGGCGGTCGTGTCGAAGGCGCGAAACGGCTCGTCGTCGAGCACCGGCTTGTAGGTGTGGATGAAGGCGTAGCGAAAGCGGGTCCGCAGCGGCCGGCGGGCAGCGGCCTCAAACTCGGCCAGCCACTCCGCCGGAATCTCGTCGACTCGTGGCGTGGCGCCCTGCGGCTGAGGCGTCTCAGAATCCATGGCGCCGATAATAGGGCCGTCCTCGCCGCCAGTGTGGACAAGACGGCGCGGCTGTGGAGGAGCGAGCGGAGTCGGGCCTACCCCTCCTTCCGGAGACCCGGAGATAAGATAGGATGTCTCCATGCGGCCGGTATTCGCGGATCCCAAGACCGACTTCGTCTTCAAGCGCATCTTCGGCAGCGACGTCCACAAGCCTCTCCTCATCGAGCTGCTCAACGCCCTCCTGGAGCTCTCCGGCGACCACCGGATCGTCGACCTCAAATACCTCTCCCCCGAGCAACGCGTGCCGGTCGTGGAGCTGAAGCTGTCGGTGGTGGACGTCAAGTGCTTCGACGAGCGGGGCCGGCACTACGTGGTCGAGATGCAGGTGCTCAACGTCGAGGGATTCGAGAAGCGGGTGGTCTACAACACCTCCAAGGCCTACGTCACCCAACTGCGTGCCGGGGAGGACTATCCCGGCCTCGACGACGTGGTGGGGGTGACGATCTGTGATTTCCTGCTCTGGTCCGGGCCGCCGGACGCGGGCGGTGAACCGGTGCCGATGCTCAGCCGCTGGCGGATGCAGGAACAGCACGGTGGCGCCCTCGGCCTCTCGCAGGTGCAGTACGTCTTCCTGGAGCTGCCAAAATACCGCTCCGGTGACGATCCGCAGGGAACGATCGACCGCTGGGCCTACTTCTTCCGCGAGGCGGAGAACCTCGAGGTGGTGCCGCCGGCCTTGTCGCAAGCGCCATACCGTGAGGCACTGGAAGTCGCCCGCATGGCCTCTTTCAGCGCCGGCGAGCTCGACCTCTACGATCGCGCCAAGATCGCCGAGCAGGACGCCCGCGGCGCCCTCACCCTGGCCAAACGGCAGAGCCGTGAAGAGGGACGCGAAGAGGGACGCGAAGAGGAATTGCGCGAGTCGATTCGCACCTTTTGCCAGGCCTTCGAGATCGAGCTCGGCGCGGAGCGTGAAGCCGTCCTGGCCGGCATGGGGGCCGACGAGCTGAAGGCGTTGCAGGTCCGCCTGTTCCACGAGCGGCGTTGGGACTGAGGCGGCAAAGTTCCACCGAACATCCCTGGAACTTTCCACGGACCAGGAGAGTCCAAGTCTGCGGGAGGACATCTCATGGCAAAGACTCGTGTTGTGCTCGCGCTCTGGCTCCTGCTCCTCACACCGGCCCTGATCCATGCCACCCAGGCGGCTCCCGAGGGAGGGGCTGCCGCGGAGATGGTCGGTACATGGCGGCTTGCTCCGGTGGAAGAGGGGGAGACGGCGGCCGGACCGGGCGCCATCAAGCTGGAGCTCCGTCTCGACGCGGGCAAGCTTGCCGGAACCGCCATCCTGCCCATACAGGGAGGCGAAAAGCGCTGGCCGGTCGTCGATGCCTCCTTCGACGGCAAGACCTTTTCCTTCAAGGTCGACAACGGCGAGAGCCTGCTCGCGGGGACGATGGAGCGCGTGGACGGAAAGTTCGAGGGTCACTGGGTCGCCAACGGCGGAGAGGAGGGCGGGCGGCTCACGATGACGCGGGCGGACGAATAGGCCTCTCCGGCTATCGGAAGAGAGCGGGTGTGGCGTAGGATTCTCCGGAATCCATTGCAGCCCGTTCCCTTCCTGGAGGAGAGGCGATGCCCGAGATTCACCGCATCGGTGCACACACCACCTGGCTCGAAGACCCCGACCTGATCGTGCTGCGTCTGGCTGGGGACGTCTCGCGCGAGGATGCCGAGGAGATCAACCGCCGGCACTTCGAGCTGATCGGTGACCGCGAGGCCATCTTCATGCTGGTCGACATGGCCGGGCTCGGCACCGACACGCCGGCCGGACGCAAGCTCACCTCCGAGGCGCTGACCCGAATGCCGCTGCGCGCGCTCGCGGTCTGCCACGCCCACATGGAAGCCCGAGTGATGGCCAAGATGGTTATCACCGGGGCCGAGCTGTTCAAGACCGAGGAAAGCGCGGACTTCCCCGTGGGCTTTTTCGAGGACGAGCCGCCGGCGCGGGCATGGATCGAAGAGCGGCGGCGGGAGATATCCTAGGGAGCATGCCTGCCAAGCCGCACGAGCTCCCCTACCCCACGCTGTCGCCGGACACCGATCCCGACGCGGAGAGAGTCCAGGTCGAGATCTTCCGCCGCATGCCGGCCTGGCGGAAGGTCCAACTGATCGAGGATGCCTACGAAGTTTCCCGGCAGCTCGCGCTCGCGGGGTTGAGGCAACGCCACCCCGAGGCCGGCCCGGAGGAGCTCCACCGCCGCCTTCTGGGCCTCTTCCTGGGTGAGGAGCTGGCCACCCGCGTCTATGGTCCGCTCCTCGAGAGCGGATCGAAGCCCTGACCGATATGACCGGAGAGACTGTCCGGATCGCTCTGCAGGTCATCGGTATTCTGGAAGACCTCGCCATTCCCTATCATGTCGGGGGATCGTTCGCCAGCTCGGTGCACGGGTTCCCTCGCCAGACCCGTGACCTGGACCTCGTCGTCGACCTACCGGCTTCGGCAGTGACGCTCCTGGTCTCCAGACTGGAGAACGAGTTCTATCTGGATTCCGAGAGAATGCGGCAGGCGATCCGGCGAGGCTCTTCCTTCAACCTTGTCCATCTCACCACCGGATTCAAGGTCGACGTATTTGTCTCCGGCCATGGGACCTTCGATCGCAGCGAGCTGTCCCGTGCGGCACTCCAGCGTCTCACGGAGGACTCTCCGCGAGATGTCCTGGTGAAGTCTCCTGAAGACACCATCCTGCGCAAGCTGCAGTGGTACAGGCTCGGAGGAGAAACGTCCGACCGTCAGTGGACAGACATTCTGGGAATCATTCGGACTCAAGGCGGCCGGCTCGACCTTGGGTATCTCCGGAGCTGGGCCAGCACACTGGAAGTGGAAGATCTTCTGGAACGCGCGCTGGCCTCCTGAGCCCGCCCCTTGCGCCCGGTCCGGCCTTGTTCCAGACTTCAGCCCCAATGAACGGCATCGGAGAAAGCCCACCGCGCCCCGACGGCTTCGCCAAGGTGTCGGGTGCAGCCCGCTATGTGGACGACATCTCGCTCCCGGGGATGTGGCACGGCGCGACCCTGCGCAGCCCGCATCCTCATGCTCGCATCAAATCGGTCCGCTGGGACCCGGCCAAGGCTCCGGTGGGCGCGGTCTGCGTCACGGCCGCGGATCTCCCCGGTCCGAACGGCATTCAGCTCATCGATGACGGATGGCCGATCCTCGCCGACAAGGTCACGCTCCACGTCGCGGAGCCTGTGGCGCTGGTCGCGGCGCCCACCCGGCTGGCGGCGAAGCAGGCTCTGTCGGCCTTCACGGTCGAGTACGAGCCGCTCGATCCTGTCGTGAGCCTGGAGGCGGCGGAGGCTCTCCCCCCTCTCTATCAGCTGAAGATGGAGACCGGCGATGTGGAGGCGGCCCTGGGGCGGGCGGATGCGGTGGTCGAGGGGGAGTACCGGACCGGGCACCAGGAGCACATCTACATCGAGTGCAACGGGATGATTGCCTGGTTCGAGGACGACGGAGCGCTCACCGTCCTCGGTTCGATGCAGTGCCCGTATTACGTCCACAAGGCGCTGACCCACGCTCTCAAGATGCCCGATGACCAGGTGCGGGTGCGTGCCTCGACCGTGGGCGGCGGCTTCGGGGGCAAGGAGGACTTCCCCAGCGCGATCGCCCTCCACGCGGCCCTGCTGGCTCGCGCCTGCGGCCGGCCGGTGAAGCTGATCTACGACCGCCATGAGGACATCATCGGCACCTCGAAGCGCCATCCCGCCATCGTCCGCCACAGAACGGGGGTGACGCGCGACGGCCGCCTCCTCGCCCTGGACATCGAGATCCTGATGGACGGCGGGGCCTATGCGACCCTCTCGTCGGTTGTGCTCTCGCGCGCCCTCCTCCACTCCTTCGGCCCCTACCGCTGCCCGGACGTGCGCATCCGCGCCCGGGTGCTCCGCACGCATACGACGCCCAACAGTGCCTTCCGCGGCTTCGGTGCGCCCCAGGTCGAATTCGCTCTCGAGCGCCAGATGGACAAGATCGGCCGGACGCTGGGGCTCGATCCCTTCGAGATCCGGATGCGCAACGCCGTGGACCCAGGGGACCGGCTGCCGACGGGTCAGGTCCTGGACTCCAGCACCTCGGCCCGCCTCTGCCTCGAAGAGGCTGCACGGCGGACCGGCTTCCGCGAGCGCTGGCGGGAGCTGGAGGAGATCCGGGGGCGGAGACGGGACGGCGAGCCGATGCGCGGAATCGGGCTCTCGCTCTACTTCCATGGCGCCGGGTTCACCGGCAACGGCGAGCGCAAGATGAAATCGCCGGTGACCGTCCGGCTCCTGGAAGACGGCCGCATCGAGGTCCTCACGGCGATGACCGACATGGGCCAGGGGTGTGTCGCGGTCTTCCCCCAGATCGCCGCCGCCGCGGCCGGGGTCGGACCAGAGGACGTGACCTTCGCCGAGCCCGATACCGGGCAAGTCCCCGACTCCGGTCCCACGGTCGCCTCGCGGACCACGATGATCGTAGGAGGGGTGATCGCCCGCGCTGTGGCCGAGCTGCGCGACCGGGTGCTGCACTGGCGCGGAGGCGAGTCGGTCCGCGACGGCTGGATCGAAGGCTCCGCAGGACGAATCGAGCGCTTCCGGGACGCGGCTGCCCGCTTCCATCAGGAGAGCGGACCCGTGGAGGTCACCCTCCGCCACGAGCCCCCGGAAGGGCAGAGTTTCGACGAGTCGACCTACCGCGGCGCCGCCTACCCGACGTTTGCCTGGGGCGCCGACGTGGTCGAGGTGGAGGTCGACCCCGACACGCTGGCGGTACGCCCGGTCCAGGTGACCGCCGTCTGTGAGGTGGGCCGCGCCATCCACAAGACCCTCTGCGCCGGCCAGATCGAAGGCGGGACGCTCCAGGCCCTGGGCTGGGCACTGATGGAAGAGATCAAGCTGCAGGACGGCCGCTACCTGAACGACCGCCTGGCGACCTACATCATCCCCACGATCCGCGACACCCCGCCCATCGACGTCCACCTCCTGGAGCGCTCCTGGGACGGCGGTCCTTTCGGAGCCAAAGGGGTCGGCGAGCTCCCCATGGACGGCGGGGCCCCGGCCGCCGCGCAGGCGATCGAAAACGCGACCGGGATCGCGGTCACCGCCATCCCCGCCACACCGGAACGGCTCCTGGAGTGGCAGAGGTCCGAGCAGACCGTGGGCGGTGCCGGATGAAGACCTCGTTTTTCCTGAACGGCCAGACCGTCGAGGCGGAAGGGCACCCCATGGAACGCCTCCTGGATGTGGTGCGGGAGCAGCTCGGCCGGACCGGCACCAAGGAGGGGTGCGGTGAGGGCGAATGCGGCGCCTGCACGGTACTCCTGGACGGCGAGCCGGTCCTCTCCTGCCTGGTCCCGCTCTTCCAGTGCGAGGGGCGCCGGATCGACACGGTCGAGGGGCTCGCCGCAGCTCCTTCCGGTCCGGTGCATGAGACCCTGGAGCGGTTCGTCGCGACCGGCGGCGTCCAGTGCGGCGCCTGCACTCCCGGGATCGTCGTGACCCTGGCCGCCCTCCTCCACCGCAACGGCACGCCGAGCCGTGAGGAGGTGCGCGAGGCGCTCGCCGGAAACCTCTGCCGCTGTACGGGGTACGAGGGCATCCTCCGCGCGCTCGTTCCGGAGGAGCCCGCGCGGTGATCGCCCTCTCCCCGCGCTCTCTCGATGAGGCGGTCCGCCACCTGGAGGAAGATCCCGGCCTGGTCCCGGTCGCCGGCTGCACCGACCTCATGGTCCGCGGCCCCGAGGCACTCCACCGAATGGACCGGATGCTCGATCTGCTCGGCATCCCCGAGCTGCGCGGCATCCGCGAGGCCGGAGGCGGGCTGGAGATCGGAGCCGCCACGACCTTCTCGGAAATCCGGAGCTCGGCCGCGGTCCGCGCCGCCTTCCCCTCCCTGGTCGCCGCCGCCGCGCAGGTGGGAGGCTGGCAGATCCAGAACCGCGCCACGCTGGGAGGCAACATGGCGAACGCCAGCCCCGCGGGCGATTCCCTCCCCGTGCTCCTCGCTCTCGACGCCGTCGTGGTCGTGGCCGGCCGCAACGGCGAGCGGGAGATCCCCTACTCCGAGTTCCATACCGGCTATCGCAAGACCGCGATCGAGCCGGGAGAGATCATCGTCCGCGTCCGCCTCCCCAGACTCCCGGAAGGCTCCGTCCAGGCGTTCCGCAAGGTAGGGACCCGGGAGGCGCAGGCGATCTCGAAGGTGGTGGTGGCCCTGGCCGGGCGGATCGAGAGCGGCCGGATCGCCGAGCTCCGCCTCGCCGCCGGAAGCGTTGCACCCGTCCCGCTCCGCCTGCGCGCGACCGAAGAGGCGGTGCGCGGGCAGACCCTGGGTGCCGAAATCGCCGACCGTGCCGGCCGCGAGGCCGCCCGGGAGGTGCAGCCGATCGACGACGTCCGCTCGACCGCGGAGTACCGCAGCTTCGCGCTGGAACGGGTGGTGCGGCGGATGGTGCTGGGGTTGGGGGCATGACCACAGCATCCCGTAGAATGCCTTCATGAGCAGGCACATCGACCTCGACCGCTGTCTGGAGATGCTCCGAGACCACCTGCCGTACCTGGAGGCGCACTTCCATGTGCGGTCGCTGGGGGTCTTCGGCTCGTACGTCCGGCATGAGGAGCACGAGGGGAGCGACCTCGACGTCCTGGTGACCTTCACCGAGGTTCCGAGCCTCCTCGGCTTCCTTGCCCTGGAGAACCACCTCTCCGATCTCCTCGGCGTCAAAGTAGACCTGGTCATGGAAGATGCATTGAAGCCACAAGTCGGCGAGAGGGTTTTGAGCGAAGTCGTGTCGATATGAAAAGCGAGCGATCGTACCAGGACTATCTGGCTGACATGTTGGATGCCATGTCGAAGGCGCAGCGGTTCGTGGAAGGGATGAGCTTCGACGAGTTCTCCTCCGACGACAAAACGGTTTTCGCAGTCGTTCGTGCCCTTGAGATCGTGGGAGAAGCAGCGAAGAAGATTCCTCTCGAAGTGAGAGCTCTCCGGCAGGACATTCCCTGGCGCGAGATCGCGGGGATGCGAGACAAGCTGACTCATGATTATTTCGGCATCAACCTAGCGGTGATCTGGAAGGCCGTCGGCGAGGATATCCCTCCTTTGGAAGAGGGAATCCGCTCGTTGCTCCAAGGACACTCCTGAAGGAGAAGCTCACATGTCCTCGACTCTCTCCGCCGACGCGCTCGGCGAAGTCTTCGCGCGCCTGCGTGGCGCCAATCTCGCCTTTGCGCGGCGCTATCCCGGAGAGTCGGGGCGTCGCCAGCCGGTGCAGGTGGTCTATGGTGGGGCGCACCTCTTCCGCTCCGACTCTTCCGCACGCCTGGGAGCGCTCGCCCTCCGGGCTCTGGAAGAGTATGCCGCGACGCCCGAAGACCTCGCCCGCGCAATCGGCCTGCCGGAGGCTCTCGCTCCCACGATCCACACCCGCGTCGGCGAGAAGCTGCGCCGCGAGCCCGTCGAGGACTTCCGCGCCGATTTCGAGGACGGCTACGGCAACCGGCCGGACGCGGAGGAAGACGGGCATGCGGAGTCCGCGGCCCGCGAGATGGCGGTGGGAGCGGCCGCCGGCACCCTGCCTCCCTTCATCGGCATCCGCATCAAGCCGTTCACCGAAGAGCTGCGCGATCGGTCGGTCCGTACCCTGGACCTCTTCCTGACCACGCTCGCGCGGGAGACCGGCGGCCGGCTGCCGGAAGGGTTCGTCGTCACTCTCCCCAAGGTGACGATCCCCGAGCAGGTCACCGCCCTCGCCGACCTTTTCGACCTCTTCGAGCCGGCGCTGGGCCTCCCGGCCGGCTCGCTCCGTCTGGAGATCATGATCGAGACGCCGCAGTCGGTCCTGAACGAGCGGGGGATCTCCAACCTGCCGCTCCTCGCCGAAGCAGCGCGCGGACGCTGTGTGGCCGCTCACTTCGGCACCTACGACTACACGGCTTCCTCGAACATCACGGCCTCCTGGCAGTCCATGACCCATCCGGTCTGCGACTTCGCCAAGCACATGATGAAGGTCGCCTACGCCGGCACGGGCCTCTGGATCTCCGACGGGGCGACGAACGTCCTGCCCGTCGCCCCGCATCGTGCCGCCGAGAAAAGTGCCACGCTCACACCAGCCCAGGTCGACGAAAACCGCGCCACCGTGCACCGGGCCTGGCGGCTCCATCACGACCACATCCGCCATTCGCTCATCGGCGGCTTCTATCAGGGCTGGGACCTGCATCCCGCGCAGCTCGTCACCCGCTTCGCCACCGTGTTCGAATTCTTCCTCGAAGGCCTGGACGCCGCCTCCGACCGCCTTCGCAACTTCGTCCAGAAGGCTGCCCAGGCGACGCTGGTCGGGGAGGTCTTCGACGACGCCGCGACCGGTCAGGGCCTCCTCAACTACTTCCTGCGCGCCGTCAACTGCGGCGCGATCACCGAAGAAGAGGCGCTGGAGCGGTCGGGGTTGACCCTGGACGAGCTGCGGGGGCGGTCGTTTGTGAAGATCCTCGAAAATCGGCGCGGATAAGTTGCGCACGCGCCCACCTCACCCCCTCCGCACCGTCGCCTCGATCAGCCCGTACGGCTCCACGGTCGCCACGAAGATCTCGTTGCGGTTCTCCAGGCCGAAGGGGGTGAGGTCAATGGGGATGTGGTGCTTGTTGGGCATCGAGAGGTGGATCTCCTCGACGTCCAGCGTCTCCAGGACCGCCTCTCCCATCGCGTAGAGCGTGTGCTGGACCGAGAGGCTGTCGTGGTCCGCGAAGGTTTCGAGCAGGATGCGCCGCACCTCGTGCCAGAGATCACCGAACGGGACATAGGGACGTGAATAGCGCCAGGTCGCCCGCACCGCCGTGGCGAGGAGACGATCGGAGGTTTCTTTGAGGGTCGTGTAGCGGTCGCGGGGGAATCCTTCGAACGCCGATCTCGCGGTCTTCATCACCACGAGGTCTTCGAGCCCGGCCTGCACGCGCGCGGTCTCTCGATCTCTGGTCACCACGGCAGTTCGCGTCTCGCTGCCGGCGCGCCGGAAGGCGTGCGGGTGCGGCTGGTCGCCCTTCTCGATGCGCTCCCACAGATGCTCGGCCAGCTCGACGCGCGCCAGTGTCGCGCTCGGGCTCGCCTGCAAAAAGTGATCGGTCAAGGCGAGGCCGAAATCCTCGATGTCGTCGAACGGATGATCGGCAGCCAGGGCGTAGACGGTGTTCTTCATCGTGTCCGTGGGAAGCACGCCGCCGTTGTCGCCTTCCTTGTAGGCGGCCGCGAAGTCCCCTTCGAGGCGGATGGCGACCGTGACATCCTTCAGCTCGTGAGCATCCGGCCGGCGGCGGACCGTGACCAGGCGCACCGCCTGCTTGCCATAACTGTTTTCGGCCAGGGTGACGGGCATGCTCAGCTCCCCCGATAGGTCGAATAACCGTACGGGCTCAGCAGGAGCGGCACATGATAGTGCTGCTCCGTGTCCCGGACGACGAAGACGATCGAGGCTTCGGGATAGAAGGCCTCGACGCCGTGCGTTGCGAAGTATTTTCCGACGTCGAACGTCAGGCGCCAAGTGCCCGCGACGAACGGAGATCCAGCAGGCAGGAGCTGCCGGACGCGGCCGTCCGCATCGGTTTCGGCCCGCACGATCTCGCGCCAGCCGTCCTTCTCCTGGAATTCGAGGACGACGAGGACGCCGCCCGCCGGCCGGCCGCGCGACGTATCCAACACGTGGGTGGTGATTCCACTCATGAGGGCAACAGTTTCTCCAGCCGCAGATGGGTGATCTTCCGCTGCTCTTCGGCAGCCGCTCGCAGCTCCATGTCGGGGGTGTTGCCGATGCGCTCCTGGAGCAGGGCGAGCATCTCTCCCGCGCTCCTGCCGCTGGCGCAGACGATGAAGATGTGCCCGAAACGCGATTCATAGCGCTGGTTGGCCTCCGCCAGCTCGGCGAGGATCTCCGGGCGGGCGCCCCGTGCGCCGGCCTGCTCCTGCTCGGACCAGCCCTTCCCCTTCTCGCCGATGCGCGGGTGCGCCTTGAACGCTTCCAGCCAATCTTCGGGCGCCAGGCTCCACCAGATCCCGTCGGACATCTTCAGCAGGTCGGCGCGGTCGCGGAAGGGGCGGCCCGCCACCATCCGGCGCGCCCAGACCCGCGAGCCGCAGCAGGCGAGGAGCGCCGCCTCCGCCTCCCCGGCAGGCAAGGCGTTCAGCCAGTCGATCGCCGTGACCCTCCCGAAGAGCCGCAGCCGGGCCACGCCGCCGTCGGGATGGATGTTCAGACGGGCGTGGGTGAACGGTCCGGCCGCAGCGAGATCGTCGAAGAGGTGGCGGGTGTGCGGGCGGAGAGGAGTCCGCGGCAGGACCTCCTGCCAGCCGCCGAAGCTGTCAGAGACGAGCTGCTCCGGAGAGGCTCCGGCCGCATCGCAAGCCTCGATCGAGCAGTTCCCGGGAGCGTTCCCCTTGAAATGGGAGGTGTCCACCTCGGCCCGATGGAGGGCGGCGCGCGTCGCCAGCCTGACGATCGCCCAGTCGTGGCCCGGTCCCCGCCGCCGCTTCGTCTCCCAGCCATCGTGCATGCCCAGCGAGGGGCCGGGCAGGATCAGGTTGTGGCGGTTGCCGAAGAACATGTCGCTGCAGGAAAGGACGGCGCCGCCGTTCTCCACCCCGGCCAGGTCGATCTCGCTGCGGCGCTTCAGGAGCCGCGGCCAGTCCGCGACGACCTCGCCGTACACCCGCAGGCGCGCCACGCCGCCGTCCGGGAAGATATTGAACCGAAGATGGGTGACCCGGTCGATGTCCTTCTCGATGGGGAAGCGGTTCTTCGTGTTGCCCTGGAGCGGCGAGCGCGGCAGGATCTCGGTCCAGGCGGCGCCGAGCAGCTCCTCGGGGCCGGGATGCCCCTCCACCGCGCACGCCTCGAGCGAGCAGGACTCGGGATAGTTGCCACGGAAGTGGCTGGTGTCGACCACGATGCCGCGCGGCGCTCCCGGCAGGCCGAGACGCACGAGGCACCAGTCGTGGCCGGGCTCACGGCGGCGGCGGGTCTCCCAGCCGTCCATCCACTTGCCGACGTCGGTGTACTCGCCCTCGCGCCAGACCGCCTCGCCCGCCTTGAGGAGGTTCTCCTTGGGTGCGAAGAATTCATCGTTCGCGGCGAGCACCGCGCTTCCCAGCCGCTCCGACGCCAGATCCACGAGATCGGTGAAATCGGTCATTCCTTTCCCCTGCGCAGGAGCTGCCCCGACGGCGGTCCGGAAAACCGGTCCCGCGCGGAGACATCGTAGACCGTTTCGCCTCTCAGGAGAGTGCGGCGGACGGCGCCGTACAGCGTCCGTCCGGCGTAGGGGGTGAGCTTGTGGCGATGGTAGAGGCCCCGCGGATCCACCTGGAAGCTCTCCTCCGGGTCCCAGACCACCAGGTCGGCGTCGCATCCCGGCGCGATCTTCCCTTTCCGTCCTTCGAGGCCGGCCAGCCGGGCCGGTCCTGTGCACATCCACCCGGCGAGATCGGCGATCGTGAAGCCGCGCTCCCGCGCTCCGGTCCAGACCGCGGGCAGGGCGAGCTGCAGGGAGGCGATGCCGCCCCAGGCGCCGCGGAAGCCCCCGGCGTCGACCTTCTTCAAATCCGGCGGACAGGGCGAGTGATCCGAGGCGACCAGATCGAGGATCCCTTCGCCCAGGGCCACCCAGAGGAGCTCGCGGTTCTCCCGCGAGCGGATGGGCGGAGCGCACTTGAAGGCGACGGCGCCGTCGGGGATCTCTTCGGCGGAAAACGTCAGATAGTGCGGGCAGGTCTCGGCGGTGACCGGCAGCCCTTCCTCGCGGGCCCGGCGCAGGACCGGCAGGACCTCGGCCGAGGCGACGTGGACGATATGGACCCGGCAGCCCGTCTCACGGCACAGCCGGACCAGGAGCTCCACCGCCGCCACTTCCGCGGCATCGGGACGCGACCGCAGAAAGCGATCGTATTCGCGCAGCTCGGCCGGACCGGCGCCTTGCCAAACCCCGGCCGCAGCATCGATCGGCCCCGGCAGCTCGGCGTGGGCGAGGAGCACAGAGCCATGCCGGGCCAGCACCGGCAAGGCCTCCCGCAGATCGGCCTCTCCGACGTGCTGGAACTCGTCGACGCCCGAGGGAACCAGGAAGGCCTTGAAGCCGAGGACGCCGTCCTCCAGGAGCCCGGGACGCTCCGTCGCGTTGCCGGGCACGACTCCGCCCCAGAAGCCGACGTCCACGCGCGTCTTCCCTTGGGCCACCTCGATCTTGGATCGCAGAGCCTCGCGCGTCGTCGTGGCGGGGATGCTGTTGAGCGGCATGTCCACCAGGGTGGTGGTACCTCCCGCCGCGGCAGAGCGGGTCGCTGTCTCGAACCCCTCCCAATCGGTCCGCCCCGGTTCATTGATGTGGACATGGGAATCGACAACGCCGGGCAGGATCGCCGAATCGCCGCAGTCCGTCAGCCCCTCGCCTGCCGTGGGCGCCTCGTCCCAGGCGCCGACGCGTTCGATCCTCCCCTGGCGGATGTGGATGGTGGCGGGACGCACCCCCTCGGGGGTCACGACACGTATGCTGCGGAGGACGAGGCCGGCGCTCATGCTGCCTATTCTCTCCCGGACCGCGCGACAAAATCGCCTGCAAGCGTTCCCCCGCCCGACCTCACCCCCGACCCCTCTCCCATCTCCCACCCCTCCAACCGGGAGAGGAGCGCCCCCGCCCAACCCTCATTCCGGGAAAGGTTCCAGTGAGCAGAGCAGTTGCAAGCTCCCCCCTCTCCCGGGGGAAGGGTGGGAGATGGGAGAGGGGGGTCGGGGGGGTGAGGTCGGGCGGGCGGAGGCCTCACCCCCCCGGGGAGGTTTCGTGGCGGGTCGAGAGGGAACTCGAATAGGATGACGTCGCCCATGGACCCGCTCGCCACTCCTGCGCCTCTGCTGCTCCACGGCGGCACGATCCTCACCCTCGATCCGGGGGCCACCGTCTTTGCAGGCGCCGACCTCCTGATCGAGAACGGCCGGATTGCCTGGATCGGCCCCGTCCCGGAGCCCCCGCCCGGCACGGACATCCTCGACGTCTCGGGTTGCCTGGTCCTCCCCGGCCTGATCCAGGGCCACCTCCATCTCGGGCAGACCTTCTTCCGCGGCCTCGCCGAGGGACGGCGCCTGCTCGGCTGGCTGCGCGAGCGGATCTGGCCTCTCGAGGCGGCGCACGACGACGAGAGCGCGTACTGGTGCAGCCTGCTGGGCGCGGCGGAATGCCTCCTTGGAGGCACGACCACGATCCAGGACATCGGCATCGGACCGGGCGCCCAGGGGCTCCTCGACGCCATCGCCGCCTCCGGCCTGCGCGCGTTCGCCGGCCAGTGTCTGATGGATTCCGGGGCCGAGCTGCCGGCGCCGCTGCGAGCGCAGACCGACGTGGCGCTCGCCGCGACCGAGGCTCTCGGGGAGCGCTTCGACCAGGGGCCGGAGGGGCGGCTGCGCTACGTCCTCAATCCGCGCTTCATCCTGACCTGCTCCGATCCGCTCTGGGCGGGGATCCGCGAGCTGGCGGGTCGGCGCGGCTGGCCGATCCACACCCATGCGCTGGAGCAGCGGGACGAAACGGAAGCCGTCCGCCAACTCAAAGGCGGAAGAGACGAGATCGAGTACTTCGCCGACCAGGGCGTGCTCGCCGCCGACCTGCGCCTGGCTCACGGCGTCTGGCTCACCGACCGGCATCTGGCCCGGGTGCGCAACGAGCGCTTCAGCGTCGTCCACTGTCCGAGCTCCAACCTGAAGCTCGGCTCGGGAATCGCCGATCTCCTCGCCATCCGCCGCTCCGGCGTGCCGGTCGGCATCGGCTGCGACGGCGCGGCCTGCAGCAACACCCTCGACAATTTTCAAGAGCTGCGCCTGGCGGCCCTCCTCCAGAAGGTCAAGCACGGCCCCGACGCCTTCTCGGGGCTGGACGCCCTGCGCCTGGCCACCAGCGAGGGGGCGCGCGCCCTGGGGCTTCACAACGAGATCGGCACCCTGGAGACCGGCAAGCGCGCCGACCTCGTCGTGCTCGCCACCGGGCACCCCGAGATGTGGGGCGCGCCGCAAGCCGATCCGCACGACCTCGTAGCCTTCGGCGCGTCGCGCGCGGCGGTGCGCCATGTGGTCGTGGACGGCCGCCTTCTCGTCGAGGACGGCCAGCTCACGCATCTCGATCTGGAGGAAATCCTGCGCGAGTCCGACCGCCGCCTCGCGGATCTCATCCGCAGGTCCGGCCTGTCACTTTGACTTCTGTTTCTCCGCGATCCAGCGCTCGATCCTCTGGCGCAGCATGCCCAGGGTCACCGAGCCGTTCTCCAGCACGCGGTCGTGGAACTCCCGGATGTCGAAACGGGGACCGAGGGCCTGCCGCGCCTCCTCGCGCAGAGCCAGGATCTCCTGCTCGCCGACGCCGTAGGTGGCCATCTGCCCGGGCAGGACGGCGATGCGGTCCACGTAGCGCCCCGCCGCGGCTTCGTTCATCCCCGCCTGAATGGTCACCACGTAGTCGATGGCCTGCTGCCGCGTCCAGCCCAGGGCGTGGATCGCGGGATCGACCACCATGCCGGTGGGCATTCCGGAGAGATGAGAGAGGCGATTGCGGTCCTCTCCGTAGAGCCCCATCTCGTCGGCGAGCGTCTCGGCGTAGCGGCCCCAGCCTTCGATGAACCCCGAATTCCCCAGGAGACGCGTGATCGGATGCGCGGCCGGCCGTTCCTGCGCCAGGGCAAGCTGCATGTGATGCCCCGGATAGGTCTCGTGGAACGCGGTGACCAGCGAGGCGCCCCGGTCCGAGCCCTCCGACTGTCCCAGATTGATCTGATAGATGCCGGGGCGGCTGCCGTCCTCGGCGCCGGAAAAATACTGCGAATAGCTCCCCTTCTCCTGATACGCGGGGAGCGGCTCGATGCTGACTCCGGCTCGCGGCACCTTGCCGAACCATTGCGGGACCTCCTGCCGGGCCCGCTCCACGGCATCCTTCGTCACCGCCAGAGCCTCGTCCCGCGAGCTGAAGTCGTTGCTCCGGTCGCTCCGCAGGCGGTCCCGGATCGCCGCCAGATCGGAGGTCCCGAAGATCCGCTGGCCGAGCTCCTGGAGCGCCGCCTGGCGCGCGGCCACGGCCCGCTGCCCGGCTGCGAAGACTTCCCGCGGCGGGCGGTCCAGGCTGGTGTAGTAGCGCAGGGTGGCGGCATAGCAGCGGGCTCCGTCGGGGAGATCCGATACGGCGATCGTCGTGCGCGCCGCTGGCAGGTATTCATTCCGCAGATAGGTCCGATAGCGCTCGATCGCCGGCCGGATCTGCTCGGTGACGAGAGTTTGCCAGCGCTTCAGGAATTCCGCGTCTCCGGTCCTCTGGCCGGGGCTCAGGAACGGGAGCTGGTCCCGCGGCATGGCGGCCAGCTCGTCGAGCTGCTCCAGGACCAGCTCCGCATTGCGCCGCGGCACCGTATAGCCGAGACGCACGCCCTCCCGCAGATTGGCGATCTCCGTATCGACGTAGCGCGGCAGAGAGCTCCAGCGGGCGATCGCCTGCTCGCGCAGCTCCGGCGTGGTCACCGGCTGGATGCCGGCCAGGGTGGCGAAGCCCGCCTGCCAGCCGGTGAGCTGATTGACCTGCCACAGCTCGTTGCGGCAGACGCGCAGCCCGCGGGACGCGTCCAGCGCCTCGCGCAGAAAGCCCCAGGTCACCCACTCCGGACGATTCCAGAGGGAATCTTCCTTGATGGTGGAGAGCCGCGCCGCCACCTCGTCCTCGGTCGCCTCCCAGGCCCGAAGCGACGACGGCGAGTTGTCGTTGAACCGGTCGTACCGGGTCCCCGGGAGCGCGTTGTACGCCGCCGCCTCCGGGAACTGCCGCAGATAGGCGGCGAGGTAGGCGTCGGCGAGCTCGGTCACCCGGCGGGCCTGCGCTGCCGAGTCATCCGCCGCCGGAAGAGTCTCGGACGTGGGGGGCGCCTGCCGGCCCGACGACAAGCAGGCGAGGAGCGCGAGGAGGAGTGGAGCCAGGGCGAGCCGGAGTCGATGCATGGGCGGTATCATCGGTCCGGCTTCTCCGGTCGTCAACGGCGTCCGTCCGATCTGCTACTCTTCCGCCCCCGGAGTGCCCTCACCCCCGGCCCCTCTCCCGCAAGCGGGAGAGGGGAGAGGGTTAGCTCGCGCAGGCTCGAAATGCGATGGACTGACCAACCTACACCCCTCTCCCACTCGTGGGAGAGGGGCCGGGGGTGAGGGACACGGAAATCATCCGGGCGCCCTCGCGGTTTTAGAGGACGGCATACCGTCGGGCTCCGGTCCGATCCACTGAACAGGAAGGCCATGACCCAGCAGAGCGACCAGGTCTCGCGGCGGCGGACGTTCGCCATCATCTCGCACCCCGACGCGGGCAAGACGACCCTCACCGAGAAGCTCCTCCTCTTCGGAGGCGCGATCCAGCTCGCGGGCGCGGTCAAGGCGCGCGGCGAGGCGCGGCGCGCCCGCTCCGACTGGATGAAGGTCGAGCAGGAGCGCGGCATCTCCGTGACCGCCTCGGTGATGACCTTCGAATACGCCGGCTGCACCTTCAACCTGCTCGACACGCCGGGCCACGAGGACTTCAGCGAGGACACCTACCGCACCCTGACCGCGGTCGACTCGGCCATCATGGTGATCGACGCGGCCAAGGGGATCGAGACGCAGACCCGCAAGCTGTTCGAGGTCTGCCGCCTGCGCGACGTGCCGATCATCACCTTCATCAACAAGCTCGACCGCGAGGGCCGCGACCCCTTCGAGCTGATGAGCGAGATCGAGCAGGACCTCCAGCTCCACGTCACCCCGGCCTCGTGGCCGATCGGCATGGGGCACGACTTCCTGGGCTGCTACGACCTCTTCCACGACCGCCTGATCCTCATGGAGCGCGGACGGCGCAACGTCATCACCCAGGGCGAGAGCTGCCATGGGCTGGACGATTCCCGGCTCGACGAGCTTCTGCCGGAGAGGGCCGTGGAGCGCCTCCGCGAGAACGCGGAGATGGCGCGCGGCCTCTGCCTGCCGTTCAGCCTCCAGGACTACCGCGAAGGGCACCTGACGCCGGTCTTCTTCGGGAGCGCGCTCAACAACTTCGGCGTCCGCGAGCTGATCGAGGGCCTCGTCGAGCTGGCGCCGCCGCCGCGCCCGCAGAAGACCGAGACGCGGGAGGTCCACCCCGAGGAGGAGAACGTCACCGGCTTCGTCTTCAAGATCCAGGCGAACATGGACCCCAAGCACCGCGACCGGATCGCCTTCGTGCGCCTCTGCTCGGGCCGCTTCGAGCGGGGGATGAAGCTCAAGCACATCCGCTCGGGCAAGACGATGGCCATCCACAACCCGCTGCTGTTCATGGCGCAGGACCGCGAGCTCGCCGAGGAGGCCTGGGCGGGGGACATCCTGGGTCTCCCGAACCACGGCGCGCTACGCATCGGCGACGCGCTGACCGAAGGGGAGGACCTCCGCTTCACGGGGATTCCGAGCTTTGCGCCGGAGCTGCTCAAGAAGGTCCGGCCGGTCGATCCGATGAAGGCCAAGCACCTGGGCCGCGCCCTCCTGCAGCTCGCCGAGGAGGGGGCCGCGCAGATCTTCCGGCCGCGCCTCGGCAACGACTGGATCGTCGGAGTGGCCGGAGCCCTGCAGTTCGACGTGCTCGCCGACCGCATCCGCACCGAGTACAACGTCGACGTGATCTTCGAGGGGACCTCCCTCTACACCGCCCGCTGGATCGAGGCGGGAGACCAGAACCACCTCAAGAAGTTCGTCGCCTCGAACAACGGCACCATGGCCGAAGACCACAACGGCTCGCCGGTCTTCCTGGCGAGAAACGCCTGGCACCTGAAGAGCACGGGTGAGGACTGGCCGGGGGTGCGGTTTTTGACGACGAAGGAGCAGGTGCAGTAGGGGGGCACGGCGTGGCAGCAAAAGACAAGGACATCAAGGACGGAAGGGACACAAAGGACACGACGAGCTCCTGGCTCGTAGCGTCCTTGAAGTCCTTTGAGTCCTTTTTGTCCTTTGAGCCATGGTCCCGGCAGGTCGCAGGCCACCGACACCGCTCCTGAACAGACAGTTGCAACCGACAACTACCCGTGCTAGGCTTCCTCCCATGGAAGCCAGGAACCCCCTCCCGATCGTGACCGAGACCGCCGACCCCTCCCTGGAGCGGGACGCGCGGGCGCTCTATGGAGCGCTGTCCGACCTCATCCGCGTCTACCAGTTCCGGGACCGGGACCGCATCTGTTGCTACGACGTGTCGGTCTCCCAGTGCTATGCGCTGGAGACGCTGGTGCGGCAGGGAGGGATGACGCTCAACGACCTGGCGGCCCATCTGTATCTCGACAAGAGCACGGCCAGCCGCGTGGTGGACTCCCTGGAGCGCAAGGAGTATGTGGTCCGCGCTCCCCATCCTTCCGACCATCGCGCCGTGCTGGTCGAGGCCACGGCCAGCGGTCGGGACCTGTACCGCCGCATCGAGGGGGACATCCTGGCCGAGGAGCGGGCGCTCCTCGCCGACTTCGATCCCGAGATCCGGCGGGCCATGGCCAATCTCATCGCCCGCCTCGCGCGGGCGGCGGCCGAACGCGTCGAGACCGGCGGCGGCAGCTGCTGCCGGGTCAGCTGAGGAAACAAGCCGGGGCTCATCTCCAGCGAGGCGAGCCCCATTTTTTGAACCCTATAGTTGCTAGTAACAACCACAGGAGAGACAGCTCATGGACACCATCACCCCCATTGCCGAACAGACCGTCGGACAGCCAACCGCCGCTCCGGAGGAGATCCGGGAGATCGTGCGCGCCCGCTACAGCGAGGCCGCGCGGAGCGTCCAGAACCAGAAGGCCGCTTCATGCTGTGGCAGCGGTTGCTGCTCCACGGAGAGCAAAGATCCGCTCTCCGTCGGGCTCTATGACGAGAGTGAGAAAGCCGGCCTCCCCGTCGAAGCGGTGCTCGCCTCGCTCGGCTGCGGCAACCCGACCGCGCTCGCCGAGCTCCGCGAAGGCGAGACCGTGCTGGACCTCGGCTCCGGCGGCGGCATCGACGTCCTCCTCTCGGCCCGCCGGGTGGGTGCGACCGGCAAGGCGTACGGGCTCGACATGACCGACGAGATGCTCGCGCTGGCCCGCGAGAACCAGCGCAAGGCCGGAGTCGAAAACGTCGAGTTCCTGAAGGGGGAGATCGAGGCGATCCCGCTCCCCGGCGAAACGGTCGATGTGATCATCTCCAACTGCGTCATCAACCTCTCGGCCGACAAGCGGAAAGTGCTCGCCGAGGCCTTCCGCGTCCTGCGTCCCGGCGGCCGCTTCGCCGTCTCGGACATCGTGCTGCGTAGCGCGCTGCCTGAAGAGGCGCAGCGCAACTTCGCCCTCTGGACCGGCTGCGTGGCCGGAGCGCTCGAGGAGTCGGAGTACCGGAGCCTGCTCGCCGAAGTCGGCTTCGAGTCGATCGACGTCGAGCCGACGCGGGTCTATCACGCCGAAGACGCCCGCGGCTTCCTCGCCGAGGCGGGAGTCGATCCGGCGCTGGCCGACGCGGTGGACGGGAAGGTGATGAGCGCGTTCGTGCGGGCGGCGAAGCCGCGGGGGTGAGGGAGGGCGATCTCCATCCCTCGAAGGGCAGCGTCCGCCCCTCGAGGGATGATCTCCGCCCTCCGAGGGCCGGCTTCCGCCCCGTGAGGGATGGACTCATTCCCGACCGGGGCGGCCTCCGCCCCTTCTGTACCGGACTCCGCCTCTTCTGTACCGGGCTCCGCCCTCTCTGTACCGGTCTTCGCCCCGGCTGTGCCGGCTTTCGCCCTCTCTGTACCAGCTTTCGCCCTCTCAGATCAGACCTCTGCCCCGGCCCACCCGGCATCCGCCCGAACCTGCCCGGACCTCGCCCTGCTCCCCTGCGATAGGATCCCGGCTCCGATCAGCATCACTCCATAGATCGCCCCTTCTCTTCGATCTTTCCGAGCAGCCGCAGCAGCCCGTCGAGAATGGTGATCGGATGGGGCGGGCAGCCGGGGACGTAGAGATCGACCGGCACGGTAGAGTCGGCGCCGTTGTGCACCTCGGGATGGTCGATGTAGGGGCCTCCCGAAATGGCGCAGGCTCCCACGGCGATGACGATCTTCGGCGCGGGGACGGCGTCGTAGGTCTTGCGCAGCGCGAGGCGCATGTTGTCGGTCACCGGGCCGGTGATGATCAGGCCGTCGGCGTGGCGCGGTGAGGCGACGATCTGCACACCGAAGCGGGCGATGTCCCAGACCACCGTGCTCAACACGTTGACCTCGGACTCACAGGCGTTGCACCCCCCGGCGCTCACCTGGCGGAGCTTGAGCGAGCGCCCGAAGAGGCGCCGCGCTTTCGCGTCGAGAACGGAGGCCAGGCGCACGGTTTCCTCTTCGCTGACCAGGAGGTCCTCCCGCCGGCGGGCTGCCAGGCGGAAATCGCGGCTGTAGGCGAGAGCGCCGCTCGGGCAGGCCGCGGCGCACTCGGCGCAGAACAGGCATCTTCCCAGATCGACGGTCAGCCGCGGCTGGAGGGTGATCGCCCCGGTTGGACAGGCGTCCGCGCACTCTTGGCAGCCGTCGGCGCAGAGCTCCGGCTTGATGACCGGGTGTCCCCGGAATCGTTCGGGCAGAGCCGGTGCGGGACCTGCGGGGAAAGCCACGGTCCGGTGCCTCTGTCGGATCCTCGCGCGCAGGGCTTTGATCATGTTTCGCTCACAAGTCGTGGCCGCAGTAAGACAGATTGAAGCTCTTGTTGCAGAGGGGGAAGTCGGAGATCTGCTGCCCCCGCAGTGCGTACTCCAGGGCGCTCCAGTTGTGGAAGGACGGATCGACGACTTTGTAGCGGGAAAACCTGCCCTGCTCGTCGGTGAGCGCGACGTGGCAGATCTCACCGCGCCACCCCTCGACGAGCGAGATCGCGAGCCGGGAGGGCGCGAGAGCTTTGAGGTCCGTCATCACCGGACCACCCGGCAGCTCCTGCAGGCCCTCGCGCACGAAGGCCAGCGACCGCTGGATCTCCAGCCAGCGGACGTAGGCGCGCGCGAAGACGTCTCCCGAGTCGCCGAGGGAGACCGGAATGTGGCGAAAGCGGTAGATGCCGCAAGGATGGTCCCGCCGCGCGTCGCGGTCCAGACCGGAGGCCCGCGCCGCGGGACCGCTCAGCCCGAGCGCTTCGGCCACCTCGCGCGGCACGATGCCCGTCCCTTCGAAACGCCCCATCACCGACGGCTCCTCCCAGAGGAGGTCAATGGCTGAACGGGCAGCGTCCGACGCCTGATCGAGCCGCCGCAGAAGCTCAGACGAGAGGCGTTGATCGACGTCGAACCGCACACCTCCCGGACGCACCATGCCGCGCCCGAACCGGCTGCCACAGAGCTCGGCGGTCAGGTTGAGGAAGTCGCCTCGGATGCGTCCGCAATACGAAGCCGTCGGAAGGTAGCCCACATCGCCGGCGAGCGCGCCGAGATCACCCACATGGCTCGCCAGCCGCTCGAGCTCGAGCGCAATGCCGCGCAACGCGGTGGCGCGGGCCGGCGGCGCCGACGCGGTCAATGCCTCGACGATCTCGCAGTGGGCCGTGCCGTGACCGATCGTGGTGTCGCCGGCCGCGGTCTCCAGATAATGCATCGTGCGCTTCCCCGGGCCACCGATCAACGCGCGCTCGATGCCGCGATGCTGATAACCGAGGCTGATCTCGAGGTGGAACACCGTCTCGCCGTGACACTGAAACCTGAAATGGCCCGGCTCGATCACTCCCGCGTGGACCGGCCCCACCCCGACCTCATGCACCTCCTCGCCCTCGATGCGATAGAAATCGATCACCCCGGGGAGAGCGTGGGCTGCCTTCTGGGAGGGCTCGAAGCGCACGGGTTTCAACCAGGGGTGCCCGTCGGGATGAAGCCCGGATTGCTCCGCGATTTCCCGCTCGAACAGATGAACCTGCGGACACGCCGGGGTCAGCGACGGGAAGCTCGATCCCTCGATCGTGGTGCCGCCGACGGCGAGATCACCCGCGGTGTCGTCCGCCAGGACCACCCAGAGCGGCATCGGGGCCTCCTCCAGGGGAGCGTCCGCGAAGAGGGCCACGACGCGCAAGCCCGCTTCGACGCCTTGCAGGATCGCGCCCGCGAAGTCGTCCCAGGAGAGGCTCGGAACCGCGGCACGCGACAGCGCGGTCCCGGGACGCAGCCGTGGCAGCCGCGCGAGCGTGCTCATGGTTTCACCGCGAGGAAGTCTGCGGCTTCCTGGATCAGAGACCGCACAGGCTCCGGAAGATACAGACCGAACAAGAGCACGAGGATCATCAAACCCAGCAGAGGAGCGAAGGTCGTGACGCTGTCGCGATAGGGAGAGCTCGCGGCGCTCTTCGGAGGGCGTCCCTGAAGCGCAGCGAGCGAGGTCGCTCCCATGCCGGCGAACACGAGGAGCAGGAAGGCGAGAAAGAGCCCTGCCACAGCCCAGCGACCTCCCGCGAACGCGGACTTCAAAATCAGGAGCTCGCTGACGAAGGGGGCGAAAGGCGGCGAGCCCGTGACCGCAAAGAGCCCCAAGACAAAGAGGGTTCCGGAGAGCGGCAGCCGCCGCAGCGCTCCGTGCACCTCCGGGGTCGTCTTGCCGCCGAAGGCGCGGTGGATGTTGCCCACGGAAAGGAACATGACGCCCTTGGCGAGCGCGTTGTTCACCAGATGGAAGAGCGCGGCGAAACCGGCTCCGGCACCGAGCCCGCCCGCGATCGCCAGGATCCCCATGTGCTCCACGCTCGAATAGGCGAGCATTCTCTTGAGGTCGCGCTGTCCCAACATCAGGGCGCCCGCGACGCCCATCGAAACCAGACCGATCGTGACCAGGAGGCGATCGGTAAAGCCGGCTTCTCCCGCCGCCCGCGTGATCTGCGCGAGACGCAGGATCGCCACGAACGCGCAGCTGGTCAGGCAGCCCGCGAGGACCGCGCCGACGACTCCGGGAGCTTCTCCATAGGCGTCGGGTTTCCAGGTGTGCATCGGCGCCAGGCCCATCTTGGTGCCATAACCGATGAGCAGCAGGGTGAAGCCGGCGCGCAGCCAAGGCCGCGACAGCAGGGGCGCCTGGATCATCAGGTCATGGAACAGAAGCGAGGCCTGGCCTCCGCCCTGCAACGCCGCATACGCCACGAAGAACGAGCCGAGGAGAGCGAGCGCGATCCCAACTGAGGAGATGAC
The DNA here is from genome assembly GCA_035637095.1 of Thermoanaerobaculia bacterium. Lineage (GTDB taxonomy): Bacteria > Acidobacteriota > Thermoanaerobaculia > Multivoradales > UBA5704 > UBA5704. Next base: position 22,902 of record DASPXX010000092.1, on the reverse strand, counting down.
CAGGTATTTCCAGGTGGCTTCGATCGAGCGCGGCGTACGATTGAAATAGATCAGCGGAGCCATGGACAGGGTCGTCGCTTCGATGCCGATCCACAGGACCCCGAGGTGCTGCGCGTAGGCTACCGCGCTCATCGTGCCGAGAGCGGCGAGCATGCACGAGCAGAAGCGCTGGTTGGCGCGTTCCACCCGGTACCGCAGGTAGCCCAGCGAGTAGACCGCACAGGCGAAGAACAGGAGGCTGATCAGGAGCAACAGAAGGCGTCCCACCGGATCGAGCCGCAGCCATTCCGTCGTCTCCGCCCGAGGTCCCGAGGCGAGAATCGCGATGGTGAGCGCCAGATGCGCGGCCGCGGTCGCGGCGAGCAGTCGAGGGCGCCACCGCTTGGAAGGCGTGAAGTACACGACGACCGCCATGGCGAGCGGCAGCAGGATGGGAGCGATCGACATCGGCTATTCCTTGAGGAGAGACAACCGGCGGGTGTCGAGCGAGGAGAACTCCCGATTGATGTGGTGGATGATGATGGTGAGCACGAAGATGCCGACGAAAAGATCGAGCAGCACTCCCGCCTCCACGAGGAACGGCATCGTCTCCACCAGGAGGAGGCCGAAGACGAAGATGCCGTTCTCCAGCACCAGAAAGCCGAGGACCTGGCTGATCGCTTTGCGCCGGGTGGTCAACAGGATGAAGCCGACGGCGACCGTGGCCAGCGAGGCGGGAATGAGCAGGGGCGCCAGGCGGGTCTCCGCAAGCGGGAGCCGGCCGCTCCCTGCCACCGCGAGCGCGGTCGTCAGGGCCCCCAGGAGCAACGAAGGCAGGAAGCCCAGCGACGGCTCGACCTCGCGCTTGAGCGCCACCTGCCGCAGAGCGCGCATCAGAATGACAGGAATCAGCCAGGCCTTGAGGGCGATGCTGCCGATGACGAGCACGATCACGTCACGGCTGAGATGACCGTGTGCCGCGGCGGTGATCGCCCCGAGCAGCACTCCTTGAATCGCCACGGCGCGGATGACCGCGGCGATCCGGCTGCTGCCGAGAGCGACGAGATTGACGAGCAGCAGGGCGGCGACCAGCGAGCTCAGAAGAGAGGTCATCTTTGCTATCGACTCAAGAGGAGAAAAGCGAAGCCGCAACTCAGGATCGAGGCGATGAGAAGCGTCGGCACATGCAGCAGCTGAAGCCGCGCCATCATCGACTCCACGACACCGATGATGATCGACAACCCGATCAATCCCAGGGCAAACAGCGCGAACCCGGGCCATCCGGCGATCCGGGCCGTCGGTGCCATCACGTGCAGGAGGAGCACGCTCAGCACGAACAGCTTGAGGGCGGCGCCGTATTCGATCAGGCCGAGAAGAGGACCGCTGTGGTCGAGCACCATGACCTCATGGATCATGGTCAGCTCGAGATGGGTGTTCGGATCATCCACCGGGATCCGGCTGCACTCGGCCAGCAGGACCACGAAGATCCCGGCGGCGAGCAGAACGAGAGGAGCCGTGCGCTCGAGCCAGGCTCCGCGTTCGGTCGCACGCAACATTCCGTCGAGACTGAGAGAGCCTGACAGACGGGACAGGGACAGAAACGCGAAGAAGACCGCCGGCTCGGTGAGCCAGGCAAAGCCGACCTCGCGCGCCGCGCCCATGCCCTCGAAGGGCGATCCCGTGTCGAGCGCCGCGGCGGCCGTGAAGAAACGGCCGAGCCCGAACAGGTAGGCGAACAGCACGAAGTCACCAGCGAAGGAAATCGGCGCAGCGAACGAAGCGAGAGGGACCAGCAAGCCGGCCATCAGCGTCGCCGCCAATGTCGCGGCCGGAGCGACCACGAAGAGCCCTGTCGTCGTGGCGCTCAGGGCAACCTCCTTCCGCATCAGCTTCGCGACGTCGTAATAGGCCTGGAACAGGCTCGGGCCGGTCCGCCCGGCGAAGGCGGCCTTGGTCTTGTTGATGACGCCGAACAACAGCGGCGGCATGAAGACCAGCAGGAACGCGTGAGCGACGACCGAGGCGATCATCCGATGGGAGGCCCTCCGGCGATGGCCCAGACGAGAAGCACGACGAGCACGACCAGGATGTAGAAGATGTAGCGTTGCAACTGCCCTTCGGGGAGGGCCCGGACCGCGGCGGAGAGCCGCAGCGCCCGCCGGGCTCCCGGCCGCAGGAGCTTGTCAAGGAAGGAGTCTTCGACGTGGGAGTGGAAGCGTTCCGGAGGGGGAAAGAGCTCCTGCGAGCTCGGCGCGTGGACCTCGGGACGGAGGACCCAGGCGAAGCGCGACGTGATGATCTGGGCGAACGAAGAGGCCGTGTACTGAATCCGCGGCGAGCTCGCCGCATACCCGCAGTCCCAGGTCGGCAGGCCGGGCTGTCGCCGGCGGCTCTGCCGGCAGCGAGCCGCCACCATGGCGACCAGCAGACCGGTGGCGGTGATCAGGGCGACCGCCAGCCAGGGGAGCCATCCGAGGGGCGCGAGCTGCGCCAGCGGCGGTCCCGGCAGCGGGTCCCGGGTCCAGGCGGCGACGGCGCTCCCGAGAGCCGGAGCGACCAGGGCGGGTACGGCCCCGATGACCACACAGGCGAGGGCGAGGACCGCCATGGGAAAGAGCATCAGGCGCGGCGACTCGTGCGCCTTCCCGGCGGCCGCGGAACGAGGGACACCGAGGAAGACCACGCCGAAGACCTTGATGAAACAGGCGACCGCCAGGGCGCCCGTGGCGGCCAGGACCGGAGCGGGGAGGGCCGCCCAGGCGGCGCCGGGCGTCGTCGCGGCCCGGGCGAGGCCGAGATAGACGAAGAGCTCGCTCACGAAGCCGTTCAAGGGGGGCAATCCGCAGATGGCGATCGCGCCGAGCAGGAAGAGCGTCGCGGTGGCGGGCATCCGTTTGGCGAGGCCGCCCGTGCGCTCGATGTCGCGGGTTCCCGTGGCGTGGACGACCGAGCCGGCGCCGAAGAAGAGCAGCGACTTGAACAGCGCATGGTTCCAGACGTGGAGCAGCGCGCCGGCGAGACCGAGGACGACCCAATCGGCGCGACCGACCGAACGCCCGACCATGGCCAGCCCGAGACCCAGCAGAATGATGCCGATATTTTCGATGCTGTGATAGGCGAGCAGCCGCTTGATGTCGTGTTGCGCCAGCGCGAAGACCACACCGAAGAAGGCGGCGATCGCGCCCAGGACCAGGAGCGTGACTCCCCACGCCAACGGCGGCGACGCGAGCAGCCCACAGGTGCGCACCAGGCCGTAGATCGCCATCTTGATCACCACCCCGGACATCAGCGCCGAGACGTGGCTGGGAGCGGCGGCGTGCGCCGAAGGGAGCCACGAGTGGCCCGGCATCACCCCCGCCTTGATGCCGAAGGCAACGACTGCGAGCACGAACACCGCCATGCGCAGACCCTGGGCCCCCGGACCGTTCGCGATCGCCTGAAAGGCGAAGCTCCCGGTGAGCTCTCGCTGGACGAGGAACAGCGCGAAGAGGCTGAGGATCGTCACGTGGCTGTAGAGGAGATACAACCAGCCGGCGTGGCGCGCTGGAGCGCTCTCCTCTTCGGTCGTGACGAGGAAGAAATTGGTCAGCGCCATGACTTCCCAGGCAACCAGGAAGGCGATCCCGTCGTGGGCGACGGTGATCAGGGTCAGGCTCGCCAGGAGCAGGCCGTAACAGAAGCGCAGACGGCGGCCATAGCGCGGGTGCCGGGCCGGCGGCCAATAGGACAGCCCATAGATCGAGCCGAGCGCGCCGACGAGGAACACCGGCAGGGCAAAGAAGCCGCCGAGCGGGTCCGCCGCGAGCTCGGCGGCGACGCCCGGGAGCGGTGAGGGGACGGCCAGGACGATCGCGGCGTCTCCACGGAGCGCCAGGATGCCACCCGCGAGACCGAGCAGCGAGCCGAGGACGATCATCCCTGTCGCGATCCGCGGTCCCCAAGCTGAGCGCCAGCCCAGCAGGAGCCCGGGGACGCCGCTGCCCGCAAAGAAGCCAGCCGCGGCAAGCAGCAGCACGAGGGGCTCTGAAGCGAAGAGACCGCCGGGCATGTCCGTCTACACCTGAGTGTCGATGAAGCCGAGTTGCTGCTCGAAGCGTTCGACCGCAGCCATCAGCTCCTCGCGGGGGGCCTGCCGGAGGACGGCCTCCTTGAACGTGTGATCGCGCAGGGCGAAGCTCAGCCTCGACAAGAGATGAAGGTGGGCCCTGAGCGTCGGGCTGATGAGAGTGAAAAGGGTATTCACCGGCTTTCCATCCAGGGCTCCGAAAGCGACGGGGCGCTCCAGGAAGCAGACCGTCACCAAGGGTCGTTGCAGGTGCAGGATCACCGGGTTGCGCACGTGCGGGATGGCGATCCCGTCGCCGATGGCGGTCGAGCCCAGGGCCTCGCGGGCCATCAGCACCTCGTGCAGGAACTTCCGGTCGACCTCCTCCGGGAGATGCATGGTTTCGACGACGTTATGGAGCACCGTCGCCTTGTCGGAGCCGCCGATGCGGTAGTAGATGCCGCCCGCCTTGAGCGCGTCGTGCAGGTGCGGCAACGAGGCGGCCTCCGCATCCTCCTCGCGAAAGATCTCCGGCGAGACCGCGATGCGCCTCGCCGTGGCCCACTCGAGGATCTCGGCCCGGTTGAAGCGGTACTGGTCGTGCAACCGGTACGCGGGGATCGAGCCCTGTTTGATCCAGCGGTAGATCGTCTTCTCGGAGACATCGAGAAGACGCGCGGCATCTTTGACCAAGAGTCTCACGGGTTATCTGTATGCTCCGCCTGATGGACAACTAAGGACATTGTGAGTCGGATGGGCATAGATGTCAAGGCGCCGAGCCGGGAGGCGTTGCAGAAGGGCGGAAATCTCGTTAGACTGTCTGGCAAATTTTCCAGGTCGCCGTGAGATCTGGGGTTGAAGGTTGTTCTACGGGAAGCCGCTCCACCTCCGACAGCACCGCGATGCATTCAAAAGGATTCTTCAAGTGACGAGAAAGACGCTGCTGTCCGCCCTGGTCCTGACTCTCGCCCTGCCCGCTCTCGCAGCGGCAACCCCCCGGTTCGACAACTCCACGGTCCAGAAGGCCGCCCAGAGCACCTGCCCGGTCGCCGAGAGCCTGATGTTCGGCTCCACCGGGAGCTGCCTGGCGTCGGACGTCCAGCGGCGGGTCCTCACCGGCAACATCGTGGAGTACACCTTCGACCTCCGCCTCGGCCCCGGCCCGTATGACGTGGTCACCGTCCATCGCGTGGCCCGCGAGAGCGCTCGTTTCCAGCCGGTCCCTACGGACGACAGCGTGTTCCTGCTGCACGGCGACATCTGGGGCTTCCGGGCCGCCTTTCTCGCCGACCCGGCGCGCAACCTCCCGGTCTTTCTCGCCCGCAACGGTGTGGACGTGTGGGGGATCGACCAGCGCTGGATCCGCGTGCCGGCCGGCGAGACCGACTTCACCTTCATGAAAAACTGGGGCTTCACACACGACATCGGCGACCTCTACATCGCACTGGGCGTGGCCCGCGGTGTCCGCGTCGCCACGGGCGACGGCCTCAGCCGGATGCACCTGCTCGGCTGGAGCCGCGGCGGCATGATCGGCTATGCCTATCTGAATGCCGAGAGCCAGCTGCCTCCGGGGCTGCGCAACGTCGCCGGCTTCATCCCGGTGGACATCTACGTCAAGACCAACGACGAGGGATTCCGGCAGGCGGCCTGTCGGCGCTCGGCGGCCCAGGAGGCGGCGTGGGACGCCGGCCAGTATCAGAACGCCTCGGGCGCGCTCGTCCAGACGATCGCCACCCTGGCGGCGACGAGCCCGTCCGGCGCCTCTCCCGTCTTCCCGGGCTTGACGAACCATCAGGCCGCGCTGCTGACCGGCGAGGCGACCTTCGTGATCTTCCCGCCCGACCAGCAGCCCGTGCCGTTCTACCACTTCACCGGCGGCACCTTCGCGGCGGCGCCCGCGCCGAGCGGTCTGCCGGTCCCGACCGGTCTCCTCTACACCCCGGAGCCCACCTTCATGGCCCTGCTCCAGGGCGCCGCGCCCGATCAGCCGACCCGCCAGCTCGCGGACGCCGAGCTGGTGATCTGCGACGAGGAGGACGTCCCGTTCGACGACCATCTCGACGACATCACCAATCCGGTCCTCTACATGGGCGCCGGCGGCGGCTTCGGCGAGTACGGGATCTATACGACGACGCTCCTGGGCAGCACGGACGTGACCGTCCGCGTGGTCGACCTGACGCCGCCTGACCAGCGCCTCTTCGACTTCGGCCACGCCGATCTCTTCCTCGGCACCGACGCCAAGACGCTGGTCTGGCGGCCGATCCTCAACTGGATCCGGGCGCACTGAGGGGGGCCCTCACCCCCGGAGCTCTCGCGGGGGTCAATTCTTCCCGAACACCTTCACGACCGCCCGCTTTCCCCGGGTCTGGGCGTCGTACCAGAACTCGATGCTGCGGATGACCCGGTCGCGGCCTTCGACGTCGATGACCCGCGACTCGCCCCCGGCGGGAATGACGGACCGCAGCGCGACGTCCTGCACGTCGCCGTTGGCGAAGTGGATCTTCACGTCGTGGAACTGGACAGCGCGGCGCTGGACCGTGATCTTGATGCTGCGGAAGGTCCCTTGATGTCCAGCGGCGATGGAGTCGTGATCGACCCGGTCGGTCACCGTGCGCGTGCCGAGCAGCTCCCAACCGCGCACCGGGCCGGCCGCCGCGGCGGCCACCAGCCCCAGGGTCACCGTGCAGAACAGGCCGAGGATCAGCGACTTGCGCAGAGCTTTCATGGTTCGTCTCCTTTCATCATGCCTTCCCGTGCGGTGGAACCCGCGATCTCCAGGTTTCCTGCGGTGAGGGTCCGGCGGCTCGCTCACCGTTTCTATGAGGATATCCCGGGAGCGCTCCGCGCGCTCGCCCGCTGCGGCTCCATCTCGACACGCCGGGCGGGCCGCCCAACGAGTAGACTTCCTCCTGGACGGCGGGGAACACCCCTTGCAGGTTTCCCCGGCCGGACCACGACGCGGGGGGTCTACCCCGGGAGGGAGGTTTGGCATGAAGCGCTTCTCGATCGCCCAAGGCTATTCGTCCGGATTCGACACTCTGGGCCGGACCGACAATTCCCAGGCCGCCACCCTGGTGGTGCAGCCCCAGACCAAGACCGGCGGCCCGGACTTCCGGCATCCGGCGAGCGATCACTGGGTCTATGTGATCGCGGGCGCCGGGCGGGCCATCATCGCGGGCCGGGAGGCCCATCTGGACGCGGGCACCATCCTCCTCATCGAGGCCGGCGAAACGCACGAGATCTTCTGTCTCGGCGACGAGCCGCTCGTGATGTTCACGGTGTTCTCTCCGCCGATCCCCCACTGAGGCGGGCCATGGACACCGTGCGTCTCGGCCGGACCGGCCTCGAGGTCTCCCGCATCTGCCTCGGCTGTATGAGCTACGGCGACCCTGCCTGGCGCGACTGGGTGCTCGGCGAGGAGGCGGCGCGGCCGTTCATCCGCCGCGCGCTGGAGCTCGGGGTCAACTTCTTCGACACGGCGGACATGTACTCCCGCGGCGCCAGCGAGGAGGTCGTCGGCCGCGCCCTGCGGGATTTCACCCGCCGCGACGAGGTGGTGCTCGCCACCAAGGTCTACTTTCCGGTGAAAGACGGGCCGAACCAGCGCGGCCTGTCGCGCAAGCACATCCTCACCGCCATCGACGACTCGCTGCGCCGGCTGGGGACGGACTACGTCGACCTCTATCAGATCCATCGTTGGGACCACAACACGCCGATCGAGGAGACGCTGGCGGCGCTCGACGCCGTGGTGCGCTCGGGGAAGGCCCGCTACATCGGAGCGTCGAGCATGTACGCCTGGCAGCTCGCCAAGGCGCTCTACACGGCGGATCTCCACGGCTGGACGCGGTTCGTCTCGATGCAGAACCACTACAACCTGATCTACCGCGAGGAGGAGCGCGAGATGCTCCCCCTCTGCCGGGAAGAGGGCCTCGGCGTGGTGCCGTGGAGCCCGCTCGCCCGCGGTTGGCTCACCGGGAGCCGGCGCCGCGGCGAGGAGGCGAGCACGACGCGGGCGCGGAGCGACGACTATGCCCAGATGTACGGCCCGCAGGACTTCGACGTGGTCGACCGGGTCCTGGCTGTCGCTGAGCGGAGGGGCGTCCCGCCGGCCCAGATCGCCCTCGCCTGGCTGCTCGCCCAGCCGGGAGTGACCGCGCCGATCGTGGGCGCGACCAAGATGGAGCACCTGGAGACTGCCGTGGCCGCCCTGGGGGTCCGCCTCGACGACGCCGAGCGGCGGGAGCTCGAGGAGCCCTACCGGCCGCACCGGGTGCTGGGCCACGAGTGAAGGCACGGAGGACAAGGCCCCTCGCCGGGCCTCACCCCCCCGGCCCTCCTCTCCCATCGCCCACCCATCCCCCGGGAGAGGGGGGAGTCGGCAAAAACCAAAGAGAGAGCGGGCAGTGGCCCCCCTCTCCCGGTTGGGGGTTGGGCGATGGGAGAGGGGCCGGGGGTGAGGTCGGGCGGGGGAAGGCTCCGCCTCGCCGGGGCAGCCTACAGCTCGTGCGGCCGGCTGCCGAAGCGTGACGGGTCCTCCCCCGAGGCAGGGAGAGTCCGGCGACGGCGCCCGATGCGGCGGAGGTACCAGCCTTCGCCGGCGCGACCGAGGCAGGCCCGGAAGATGAGATCCGCGCCCAGGAAGGCGATCCCCAGACCGGCAGGCAGGACGAGCCCGAAGAGGAGACCGAGGGAGAAGCGGGAGACGACGGCGTGGACGAGCGCCCAGAACGGGAGGTAGGCGAGCCCCAGGCCGAAGGCGCAGCAGGCGAATCCGAGGGTCAGGGCGAGAGCGCGAGGGCGGGGCTCGGAGGGCGCGGCAGGCTCCGGGGAAGGCCTGGCTTGACGGACCTTCTCCTCCCGCCAGCGGCGGATGTCGATGACCTTCGCGAGGCGGGACTCTTCACGGCTCACTGCGAGCGCCTCTCCATCCAGAGCTCTTCACTATAGCACCCGGCCCCTGCGTTAGACTGCTCCCGTGAGCACGCGCCGTCCGGAGATCGACCGTGAGACGGGCCTGGCCATCGAGGAGCGGAAGAAAACCCGCCGTCCCCGGCGTTTCAAGGTACTGATCTACAATGACGATTTCACGACGATGGACTTCGTCGTGTACGTCCTGACCAAGCACTTCCGGAAGGCCCCCGCCGAAGCGATCCACATCATGCTCCAGGTTCATCACAAAGGGGTGGGGGTCGCGGGGATCTACCCGCGGGACGTGGCCGAGACCAAAGTCGCCGAGGTCACGGCCGAAGCGCAGGAGAACGGCATGCCCCTCCGGTTGGAGGCCCGGCCGGCCGAGGACGAAGAAGACTGACCCGACCGATGAAAATCTCACGCGATCTGCAGATCTCCCTCGAGGTGGCGATGACCGAGGCCGGCCGCCTCGGACATGAGTACGCCGGGCTGGAGCACATCCTCTATGCCCTGACCTTCGACGAGGAAGCCGCCAGGGTCCTCCGCCACGCCGGAGCCGACCTGCAGCGGATCCAGGAGCGCCTCACCGAGTACCTGGACGAGGCGCTCGAGAGCCTCGATGCGGACGCGGAGATCCAGCCCCGGCTCTCCCTGGGCGCCCAGCGGGCCCTCGCGCGCGCCGCCTTGCGCGTGGAATCCACCGGCCGCGACGAGATCCGCGGCTCGGACCTCCTCGTCGCGATCTACGAGGAGCCCGAGTCCTTCGCGCTCGACATGCTGGAGGCCGAGGGGGTGACGCGCCTCGACGTGGTGAGCTATCTCGCCCATGGCCTTTCGAAGCTGCAGCCCGTCCATGGAGCCCCCCTGCCGGCCGGCGAAGACGACGACGAGCCCGAGCGCACCCCGCGCGGCGACGACGCCCTCTCGGCCTTCGCCCAGGACTTGACCGAGCTGGCCAGGAAGGGCGCCATCGACCCGCTGATCGGCCGCGAGCCGGAGCTCCAGCGCACGCTCCACATCCTGCAGCGGCGGCGCAAGAACAATCCGATCTACGTCGGCGATCCCGGAGTGGGCAAGACCGCCCTCGTGGAAGGGCTCGCGCTGCGGATCGCACAGGGAGAGGTGCCGGAGCCGTTCCGCAAGACCCGGGTCTTCCGCCTCGATCTCGGAGCGCTGCTTGCCGGCACGCGCTACCGCGGTGATTTCGAGAACCGCTTGAAGGCCGTGCTCGCCGCTCTGGAGAACGAGGAGAGCCCGATCCTGTTCATCGACGAGATCCATACCGTGGTCGGCGCGGGCAGCGCCGGCCACGGCACGATGGATGCCTCGAACCTGCTCAAGCCGGCCCTCCAGGAAGGGCGCCTGCGCTGCATCGGCGCCACCACCTGGGAGGAGTTCCGCCAGACCTTCCAGCGCGACCAGGCTCTCGCCCGCCGCTTCCAGAAGGTCGAGATCAACGAGACCAGCGAAGAGGACACGATCAGGATCTTCGAAGGGCTGCGCGACCGCTACGAAGCGCATCACAACGTGCGCTACACCCAGCCGGCGATCCGCGGCGCCGTGGAGATGGCCGCGCGCTTTCTGCGCGACCGCCGCCTTCCCGACAAGGCGATCGACCTGCTGGACGAGGCGGGCGCCGCCGTGGCCCTGCGGCGGCAGAAGAGGGTAACGCTCCACGACGTGGAGACCGTGCTCGCGACCATGGCGCAGATCCCCGCCCGCCGGGTGAAGGGGGACGACCGCGAGCAGCTGCGCACCCTGGAGGCCGATCTCAAGCAGGTCGTGTTCGGCCAGGACGAGGCCATCGAGCGCCTCGCCTCAGCCATCAAGGTGGCGCGCGCCGGCCTGCGCGATCCGCAGAAGCCGGTCGGCTGTTTCCTGCTCACCGGCCCCACCGGCGTGGGCAAGACCGAAGTGGCCAAGCAGCTCGCCGAGGTGCTGGGCATCACGTTCCTGCGCTTCGACATGAGCGAGTACATGGAGGCGCATAGCGTCTCGCGCCTGGTGGGCGCACCTCCCGGCTATGTGGGATACGACCGCGGCGGCCTGCTGACCGAGGCGATCAGCAAGAACCCGCACGCGGTGCTGCTCCTCGACGAGATCGAGAAGGCCCATCCGGACGTGTTCAACATCCTCCTCCAGATCATGGACCATGGGACGCTCACCGACACCAACGGCAAGCAGGCGGACTTCCGGCACGCGATCCTGCTGATGACCTCGAACGTCGGCGCCCGCGAGATCGCCCAGCGCGCTCCCGGCTTCGCCGACGAGCCGGGGCAGACCCGCAGCCAGGACAGCGATCGCGCCGTGGAGCGCCTGTTCAGCCCGGAGTTCCGCAACCGCCTCGACGCCCGCATCCGGTTCAACGCCTTGAACCGGGACCTGATGGAGCGGATCGTCGAGAAGTTCGTCCGCCAGCTCGCCGATCAGCTCGCCGGCAAGAAGGTGCGGATCGAGCTGACGGAGCCCGCCCGGAAATGGCTCGCCGGCAAGGGATACGACCCGGCGTTCGGCGCGCGCCCGCTGGCCCGGGTGATCGAGGAGTCGATCAAGCGACCGCTCACCGACGAGCTCCTGTTCGGCAAGCTGGAGTCCGGCGGCACGGTGGTCGTCGATCTGGACGAGGACCGGATCGTCCTTCGCACCTGAGGCCCTCACACCCGCCCGGGAGAGGGGGGCCACGGCAAGGTGCGCTGGAATGTCGGGCACCGTGATGTTGTTGCGATATCGTCTGGCCCGACGCTACGAAGGAAGATGACGTCCATGGTTGATCAAGAGAATCGCGAGACAGACACGCACGAGAACGCCGCCTCCGAAGAGACCACCGAGCCCACCGCTGTCCCCGCACCGGGCGAGGAGGTCACGGCGGCCGCGACCGAGGAAGCTCACGCGGAAGCTCCGCCGAATGGCGAAGGTCCTGCGGGAGAGGTCCCTGTGGAGCTCCCCGCCGAAGAGCACCAGGCAGACGAGGTCCATGCCCTGGAGGAGGCCGGCGGGCATCCGTCCGAGCTCCAGGAGAGCACCGAGCCCGCCGCCGACGTCGAGCCCGAGACCGCGGCTCAGGGCGAGGAACGGGAGCGGCAGCTCGCGGAGAACCTCCAGCGCAAGGAGGCGCTCATCGCGCGGGCCGAGGAGCTCAAGGAGTCGACCGAATGGAAGGCCACGGCCGAGGCGATCAAACGCCTGCAGGCCGAGTGGAAGGCCATCGGACCGGTGGCCAAGGAGCTCTCGCAGGAGCTGTGGGACCGTTTCCGGGCTCCGGCGAACAGCTTCTTCGAGCGGCGCCAGGAGCACCTGGCCAAGCTGCGCGAGGAGCAGGAAGAGAACCTCCGCAAGAAGGAGGCCCTCTGCGTGCGCGCCGAAGAGCTCGCCGGGGCCTCGCAGTGGAAGTCCACCGCCGAGGCCTTGCAGGCCCTGCAGGTCGAATGGAAGACGATCGGTCCGGTGCCTCGCGAGCATGGAGACGCGATCTGGAAGCGCTTCCGCAAGTCGCTCGACGAGTTCTTCGGCCGGCGCCAGGAGCACTACGCGCGGCTGCGCAAGGAGCAGGAGGAGAACCTCCGCAAGAAGGAGGCCCTCTGCGTCCGCGCCGAGGAGCTCTCCCAGTCGACCCAGTGGAAAGCCACCTCCGAGGCCATCAAAGCCTTGCAGGCGGAGTGGAAGTCCATCGGTCCGGTGCCGCAGAAGAAGGCGGACGCCATCTGGCGGCGGTTCCGCGGCGCGATCGACGTCTTCTTCGAACGCCAGGCTGCGTATTTCGAGCAGCGCAACCAGCAGCGCGACCAGCGCGACGCCGAGCGGCGCGACCAGATGCTCGACGCCCTGGAGCGCAAACGCGAGCAGACGCACCGGCTCCGCGAGTCGATGGCGCGGGACGAGGAGAACGTCCACCGTTGGCAGGCGACCCTCACCGGTCTCCGCGAGGGAGCAGGCGCCGAGGAGACCCGCACCAGCCTGGAGGCCAAGATCGTCGACGTGGAGAGCCGGTTGAGCGAGAAGCGCACCCGTCTCGACGAGCTCGAGAAGTCGATCCAGGAAATCGCGGCCAAACTCTCGGCGCCGCCACCGAAAGCGGCCCAACCCTCCCCCCCGACGGCGGCTCCTGCCCCGTCCGCGAGCGAGTAGACCCTCACCCCCGGCCCCTCTCCCGCGAGCGGGAGAGGGGTGTAGGTTAGAAGAAATCCCAGGCCTCAAGTGTTTTTCGGCTAACCCTCTCCCCTCGCCCGCTTGCGGGAGAGGGGCCGGGGGTGAGGGCTCATGCTGTAGGCTTGTGCGCGTCGCGCTCTTCCGTTCAGAGCGAGAGAAACGGAAAGGAGATGACCCGCGCATGAGGCTGATCACCGCCGCCGATCTCATGAATCCCCGCGTCCTCACCGTCCGGGACGACCTGACGGTCCGGGAGCTGGCAAACGTCCTGGTCGACAACGAGATCTCCGGCGCCCCGGTCGAAGATCGCTCCGGGAAGCTCGTCGGCGTCGTGTCGCTCACCGACATCGCGGCGGCGCTCGCCGACGACGAGGAGCTGGAGGGCGAGCGGGGCGACTTCTTCCTCTCCGAGTGGGAGGACGACGGGATGAGCCGCGAGGAGATCGAGGAGCTCGGCCTCGACGAGGCGGAGCTGACGGTCGGCGAGATCATGACGCCCGAGGTCTTCACCGTGCGGGAGGACACACCGGTTTCGGAGATCGCCGAGGCGATGATCCAGAACCACGTGCACCGCATCCTGGTCACCCGCGAGGACCGCGTGGTGGGGATCATCTCCACATCGGACCTGCTGGGGCTGCTGGTCGAGGAAAAGGAATAGCCCCCTACTCGAAATACCCCGTCACGTCGATCACCAGGTGCGCCGTACCGCTCGGGATGGACGCGGTGACCGCCAGGTCGCCGGCCGTGCCGAGGAGGGCGACTCCATTGTTCGAGCGGGTCGTGCCGGCGGTGAAGTTGACGGCGCTCGTGATGGAGGCCGAGCCGTCCCCAGGATCGATGCGCGGGAACCCGGCGGCCGACGGCGACACCACCGTCACGTTGAGCTGCACCGCGCTCGCAGTGGCAGTGACCCCGCAGAGGCCCGCGACCTGGAACGTCCGCGTGGCATTGGCCGCCAGAGCCGGTCCGCCCTGCAGCCCGAGCGCCGATCGCGTGTCGGTGATGCGGCAGGGTTGGACCGTGTGGAAATCGAGCGGCCCGGAGGGCCTGGGGACCGGGCGCGAGACGCGCCGCACCTGTCCGCCGCTGGCATAGGTCGTGTAGTAGAGCGCCTGGGTGGTCCCCCACGGTCCGAAGAGCAGGTGGACTGCGCTGCTCCCCCCGAGGCCGGTGGCGAAATCGGAGGCCGACCAGGTCCCGGCTTGCGTCAGCTTGAAGGTCGCGCCGCAGATGAAGTCGCTGAACAGGTAGCTGCTGTCGTACCCCGGCCACAATCCGTTCGGCACGAAGGCGCCGCCGGTGATCGAGTTGCAGTTGCTGACGCTGGTGCCTGGCACGGTCGCGCCGTGCGCGTATTCGAAGATCGGGTCCACCATCCCCGGCGGAGTCGGCGAGCAGGGGCCGGTGGTGCTGTTGACGTGGGCGCCCTCACGGCAGTTCCAGCCGTAGTCGGCTCCGGCCTGGGCCTCGTCGATCTCCTCCCAGAGCCCCTGGCCCACGTCGTTGATGAAGAAGCGCGTGCCGGCGGCGTTGGGGTCCATGGCGAAGCGGAAGGGGTTGCGGAATCCCCAGGCGAACGTCTCCTGGCACTTGTTCCCGGCCGTGGTCCCCCCGGTGATGTTGCAGCGCGCCGTGCCGGCTCCCTGGAACGGGTTGGTCGCCGGAATGTTGCCGTCCAGGGTGATGCGCAGGATCTTGCCGGTCAGCTCTTGCTGGTCGCGCGACGCGTCGTTGGCGCCGGCGCACCCGCTGTTGTTGGCATAGTCGCACCCGCCGTCACCGATGCTGATGTACAGGAAGCCGTCCTTGCCGATCAGGACATCGCCGGCATTGTGGTTGCCGGCGGTGGAAGGCATGTTGTTGACGAGGATCTGCTCGCTCGCCGGATCGACCTGGTTCTCCTGCCCCGGGGTGGAGAAGAAGGTGAAGCTGGAGACCCGGTTGACGCAGGTGCTGGCGGTATAGAAGAGGAAGATCCGGCGGTTCGTCGCGAAATTCGGATCGACTGCGACGCCCAGGAGCCCGCGCTCGGAGCCGCCGCAGATGGAGAGCGTCAGAGCCGGGGTGGGTAGAAGGGTGCCGGCCCACACCCGCAGAGCCCCTCCCTGGGTGGTGATCAGCATCCGCCCGTCGGGTGTGAAAGCGAGGGCCGTGGGGGAGCCCACGTCGGTGATCAACGTATCCGAGAACCCGGCGGGCAGGGCCGCCCTCCCCTCCGCGGCCATCCCCGTCAGCATCAGTCCCAGGAGAACCAGGCACCGCAGCATCCGTCCGGTCATGATGAGAGCCCTCCCTGCTCTGGAAGCCAGCGTAGCAGCCTATTGACGAAGGCGAAAGTCATTCCGGGGGAACACTAGGCAGAGAGAGGACGTAAATCGAGCCCTTCCATGGGATAGTGGCGAGGGTTGCAGGTGTACAGCGGAAGCCCTGCCAGCAGAGCGGTTGCGCCGATCAGGGCATCTGGAAGGGCGATGGTGACTCCTCGGCTCTGAAAGGAGCGGACGATCTCTCCTGCAAGATCTGCCGTTTTCGTCACCACTGGAAGCGTTTCGCAGGCATCGAGGAATCCGAGAGTGGCCTTGCGCTCCGGCTCTCTCATTCCCTGCAGAACCTCCGCGCGTGCGATGGCAGAGAGTCCTATGCGACCGCGCCGTGCCAAGGTAAGCACACGGTTCGCGATCGAAGAGTGTCCTCGAAGGTGCCAGATCACGACATCGGAATCGAGGAGGAAGTCAGCCATCCGACTCTGTACCGAACCGGCTCTGCCTCTCTGCCCAACTCTCCCGGCCTTGCCGGATCTCCTCGTCAGGAGCGGTGCGTCCTTCCTCGGACCAGGCTCCGAAGACAGCCCGGATCGCTCGTTCCTGTTTGAGCAGAGCAAGCCGGGTGCGCACGGCTTCCTCGATAAATTCGCTCCGCTGGCGGACAGGGACCAACTCCCTGATTTCCTTCAAGAGATCGTCTTTGAAGATCACATTCATCCGTGCCATAGAAGTGCACCACCGTGCGTCTTCTAATGTAGCAGAGGCGCGGTCATAGGGGAAGCAGGTGCAGATCCGCGATCGAGTCGAGTGGGGGGGCGACGTCCCCCGGAACCTTTTCCCCCGCCCCTTCGTCCTGGGAAGATGAGAGGACACGAATGCTCGCACCGAACCCCAATCCCGACCTCTTCCTCGCCCGGCGGGCAGCCGCGGGCCAGGCGGAGGCGTGGGACGAGCTGATCGAGAAATACGGCCAGAGGCTCTACAACCTGGCGTACCACTTCGGCGGATCGGCCGAGGAGGCGGAGGATCTGACGCAGGAGATCTTCCTCCGCCTCTACCAGAACCTGCACCGCTACACCGGCGAGGCCCCGCTCGCCGCCTGGGCGCTCCGCCTGTCGCGCAACCTGTGCATCGACCACTACCGCCGCATCCGCCGCGACCGCCGCACCTCCGCGGTGCCGGACGAGATCCTGGCCCAGATGCCGGCGGCGGACGACGTGCAGGAAGAGGCCCAGCGGCGCGAGGAGGTCCAGGCGGTCTACGGCGCGCTCTCCGAGCTCCCCGAGGAGAGCGCCGAGGTCGTGCTGCTGCGCGACCTCCAGGGCTGGACCATGGAGGAGATCGCGGCCTATCTCGGTGTGCCCTTAGGGACGATCAAGTCGCGCCTCCACCGCGCCCGCCTGAGTGTGGCGGAACGGCTGGCACCGCGCTTCCGCTCCCGCTGGAGCGCCGAGGCGGGGCCGGCCCATACTGGAGCGAGCCGCCCGGAGGCGTCGCCATGCTGAACCGTGAGTGCCGCCGGTTCCGCGAGGAGTTCACCCCCGGAATCCTGGATCCGCACCGGGAGACCTGCCCGAGTTGCGCCGCCTACGCCGCGGCTCTGGAGCGGGCGGCGTCGGCGCCGCAGCTCGCGATGCCCGAGCGCCTGCGCGGCGAGCTCAAGGGAGTGCTGCCGTTCGTGCGGCACGACGCGCCCCGGCTGCCCGTTCCCCAGACGCCTCTCCCGGCCGGATTGAGGGACCGCCTGCGGGCGATCCCTCGGGAGCAGCGCCGGGAGCCGCCGGTCTGGATCCGCAGCTCGCGCTGGGCGGTGGCCGCCAGCTACTTCTTGACCGTGGTGATGCTCCAGGCCGTGGGCGACCCGGTCGCCCTCGGCCGCCGGACCACGGACACCCTGGTCCGGACGTGGGGCCAGACCTGGACCGAGGTCCGCGAGGAGCGCCTGCCGCGGATCGGGAGCGCGGTCGTGGAGCGCTACGGCGCTACGGTCGGCTCCCTGGAGAGCTCCCTGAGCGAGCTCGAGTCCGAAGCTCGCGAGATGTCGGACAAAACAAGACTGTCGTTCAAAGAATGGATCGATCGCTCTGATCGTTAAGGAGAAGCCATGAGCACCACACCGAATCCGTGGACCCCGTCCGGCGAAGAAGCGGCTCCCTCGCAGCCGGCGCCGACTCCCGCCCTCCCCGCGCCGCTGGCCGTCAAGAAGCCGGCGCTGGCCGCGTTCCTCTCCCTCTTTCCGGGTCTGGGGAACGTCTACAACGGTCTCTACATCCGCGGGCTGATCTTCTTCCTGATCCCCATCACGATGATCGGGATCATCGTCAGGAACGCAGAATCCGCAGTTTTCTTCGGTCCGGCGATCGCCTTCTTCATGTTCTTCAACATCATCGACGCCTACCGCCAGGCGGTGCTGATCAACTATGGCTATCAGCAGGATCTCGGAATCAGCGACATCCCGCAGCGGCCGCGCCCGGGCCAGGGAGGCATCGCCGCGGGGGTCATCCTCGTCCTGATCGGGACCTACGCCCTGCTCGAGCAGTACGTGACGATCGATCTCGACTGGTTGTTCGATCTCTGGCCGCTGGTCGCCATCGCCCTCGGCGGCTGGCTGATCTGGGGGACGCTCCGCGACCGCAAGAAGAGGGAGTCGCTGTAGGACGTAAAAGGTTCGCAGGTCCCCCCGCCGTCCTGACAACACGAGCGGGGGGGCTGCCGCCGCGGTGCCGGGTACAGGCCTCGCCCTGCCGGGGAGAGGCCTCTCCCTTCGAGGTACAGCCCTCTCCCTTCGAGGTACAGCCCTCTCCCTGCCAGGTACAGGCCTCTCCCCGCGAGGTACAGGCCGCTCCCTTCGAGGGAAAGGCCTCTCCCTTCGAGGGGAACGCTTCCCCTCGTCATTTCGCCGTTGTACCCGGCTCCGGAATCGGTCCCCCGGATGCAGAATGATCGAGCGCAGCCCTTGCTCACGCCCTCTCGTACACCGCGTCCACCACCTCGCTCACCCGGACGCTGCGCTCGATCTGCGGATCGAAGCGGTTGGCCGAGGCCAAGCGGTCGACCCAGTCGACGATCGCCTTGCCGAGCCAGTCGCGCGACTCCTTGACCTCGATCTCGGTCGAGCGTCCCGCGAAGCGCGCCAGCTCGAAGTCGTAGAAGCTTCCGTCCACGTTGCGGAATTCGGCTCCCCCCCGGGTCCCCAGGAGCGTGGCCTTGATCACGCAATCGGCTCCGGCATGGGCGTTCCAGCTGACGGCGAGCGTCAACACCGCCCCGCCCGCCAGCTCGATCCGCACGCTCGCGTAGTCGTCCACGTCTCCCTCGCGCAGCGGCACCCCGTCGCGGAAGACCTTGCCCTGCACCTCCCGGACGGCCGGGTCGTCGAGCAGCCAGAAGGCGAGGTCGATCAGGTGAACCCCCAGGTCCATGAGCGCGCCTCCCCCCGAGAGCCGGCGGTCGAAACACCAGGGCTTGTCCGGCCCATAGGCGTTGTGGAACACGGTGTCCAGGCTGAACACCCGCCCCAGCTCGCCGGCCTCCAGGCTCGCGCGCAGACGCCGCGCCCCCTCCGTGAAGCGATAGGAATAGTCGACGCCGAGCAGTCGGTCGGTCTGCCGCGCCGCCGCGACCATCTCGCGCGCCTCGCGGGCGTTGAGCGCCAGCGGCTTCTGGCAGAAGACGGCCAGGCCGGCGTCCAGTGCCTCCAGCGTCTGCAGCGCGTGGAGCGCGTTGGGAGTGGCGACCACCAGACCGTCGAGCCGCAGGTCCTGCGCTCGCGCGATGAGGTCGTCGCCCGCCGCGAAACAGGCTGCCTGCGGGTACTCCCGCGCGGTCGCCTCGAGCCGGCCGGGGGTCGCATCGCAGAGCGCCGCGATCTCGGCCCGGCCCGTCCCTGCCACCGCCTCCAGGCGCATGGCGCCGATCCATCCCAACCCGACGAAACCCAGCCGTGGCCGGCTCACGCGGCGCCCTCGGCCAGCACCAACGACTTGAGGAACCCTGCCGGCCTCTCCTCGGCCGTGGCGAAGGCGCGGTTGATCTCCGCCAGCGGGAACGTGTGGGTGATGAGCGGAGCGAGATCGAGCCCGCCCGTCCCGGGGAGACTGAGGAGGCGCACCCCCTCCTCCATGCCCTCGCGATAGATCCGCGGATCGCGCTCGTGGGCGTTGATCACGTCGAGCCCCCGCCAGTTCCAGAGCTGCATGTTGACGCTCCGCGGACCGTCCTGGTGATAGCCGGCGATGATCAGCCGGCCGCGCACCCGGGTCAGCTCCGCCGCGAGATCGAGCGGCTTCTGCCGGCCCGTGGCCTCGAGGACCACGTCGGCCTTCTGCCCGCCGGTCGCGGCATCCACCCGGCCGTGCACATCGTCGTCGTAGGTCAGGACCTCGTCCGCGCCGAGGCGCTCCAGAAGCTCGGCGGAAGGGCGGCGGCGCGATATCGCGATCACCCGCCGCGGCCGGGGCGCTCCGGGAGCCCGCAGGAGCTGGAGCAGGAGAGCCCCGAGGAAGCCGATGCCGAGGAGGACCACCACGTCCCCCTCGCGCACACCGGCGCGGCGCATCACGTTGACCGCGCAGGCCACGGGCTCGCCGAGAACCGGCCGGCCGGCCAGGCCTTCCGGCAAGGGCACGACGTCCGCGGCCCGCGCCAGGTCGTATTCCGCATAGGCGCGGTAGGAGAGCGCCGTCACCGCCTGGCCGGGAGCGAGATGGTCGACGCCACGGCCGAGGGTCTCGACCGTGCCGAAGACCTCGTGGCCCGGCGCACCGGCCGGCATCGGATACGCGAGCCCCTGGAGACCCTTCCACGGCCCCATGTCGGAGCCGCACACTCCGCATCCGTGGACGCGGAGGCGCACCTCTCCCTCCCCGGGATCGGGGAGGTCCAACGAGCGCACCTCGAACCGCCGCGGCTCGGTGAGGACCGCGGCTCTCATGGCAAGTACGGTACCGCCCGCAGCAGCGCCAGCGCCGACTTGACGTCGTGGATCTCTCCGCGCAGGGCCTTGTCGACGGCTTCCCGCAGGGGCATGCGCTCGACCTCCAGGACCTCGTCCTCGTCCATCGACTGCGCTGTGGGCTCGCAGCCGGTGGCGAGATAGAGCCAGATCTTCTCGTCGAGAAAGCCGGGAGAGGTCCAGATCCAGCCGAGCGGGCAGAGCTCCTGCGGACGGTAGCCGGTCTCCTCTTCGGTCTCGCGGCGTGCGCAGTGCTCCGGCTCCTCGCCGGGATCGAGCTTGCCCGCCGGCACCTCCAGCAGCCAGCCGCCGGTGGCGTAGCGGTACTGGCGGATCAGGAGGACGTCGCCGTCCGGCAGCAGCGGGACGACGGCGGCGGCCCCGGGATGGTGCACGATCTCCAGGTCCGCTTCGCGGTCGTTGGGGAGGCGCACCCGGTCGACGTCGAGCCGGATGGTCCGCCCCTGGAAGATGTGCCGGCTGGAGAGACGCTCGCCCTGCCTCCGCTCGCGTCCGCTCACTCGCCGCGCGCCCCCGTCACGGCCGTCTCCCCGGCTGCGCCATCGGCATGACCTCGGTCTTCTCGTAGCCGGCCGGGATCTCGAAGGAGGACCCGGGGACGTTCGCCTTGGTGTCGAGCTCCGTCACCTCCATGGTGGTGCGGGTGGTCGTCTGCTTGTTGTTCTTCGCGTTGGTCGAGGTGGTCACGGCGACCGTCTTCAGGGGGATGCCCTGGAACTTCTGACGGCCGGCGGCGATGAGCTTGTCGAGCTGCTCGTTGCCCGTGCGCGGGGGATCGGCGCGCAGCCAGATGGACAGCGCCGCATCCTGCAGCCGGTCGGAGACCCAGATGTCCTCGTCATTGACCACCGAGGACTCGTTGCCCATGCCGAGCACCTTCATCTTCATGGTGTAGCTGGTGCGGTAGCGGACGTGGCGCGTGGGCAGACCGGCGATGGTGGGACCGGCCTCCTCCAGGAGCTTCTCGACCTTGGGCTCGGAGAACTCCATCTTGAGCAGCGGCCCCATCCCGTTCATCACGGCACCGGCGGCTCCCAGCATCTCCCGGATGTCCCACTCCGCATAGGTCTTCTCTTGCGGATTGACCAGGTAGACGGTCTGGCCGCCGTCCTTGGTGAGCAGGAAGGAGCCCGGCTTGAGGATCGGATTGTCGCTCTCCTTGAGCTCGACCCGGGCGCTGTTTCCCGACGCCCACCCTTCGGCCTGCATGCTGCTGGATTTGCCTGAAGTTTCGGTCCGGGTGACCGACTTGTAATGGATATCGGCGAACGAGGGCGCCGCGGCGAGGGCGCAGAGCAGGGCGAGGACAATGGTTCTGGGCTGGTTTTTCATGAAGGAGACCTCCTCTGTCGTGCGCCGCGATGATATCTCAGCCACCCTCCCCTGCGGCCTCGGCCTGCCGCCGGCGGGCGCGGGCAAAGACGCGGGAGAGGAAGCTTTCCCGAATCGCCGGGTCCTGCAGCCTCCCCTCCTCCTCCACCGGCAGGTCGGGCAGCCCCCGCAGCAGCGCCTCGGCGAAGAGGCCGCGCGCCTCCCGGGCCGGTACCCCTCCCTCCTCGGGATGGAGCTCGACCTGCTGCATGCCGCAGCTCGGCGAACCCTTCTTGAGGACGTAGCCGTCCAGCTCGAGCTGTGCCAGCTCCTCGACCCGGCGGACGGCCCAGGCGCGCATGACGTCGGTGTGGTCGACGCCGGTCTCCGGAGTGATCAGCCGGACCTGCGCGTCCTCCCCCCGTCCGATCCTCACCAGGCGCATGGCCGGCCGGGGCGTGCCCAGACCGACCTCCACCTCGGGGCAGACGTCCACCCAGTCGACGTACTTCCCGAGGACGTCGGTCAGGAAGGCGTCGCGCTTGTGCCCGCCGTTGTAGCGGACCTCCTGTCCGAGCAGACAGGCGGAGATGCCCAGGCGCACCCGGGGCGGGGTGGGCTCGGCGGCCATGGGGGTAGTCTAACTGCCCAAGGAAGCGGCGCCACAACGGGATCTGGCGTCCCGCGGCCGACGGGGAGGTGGAGGCGCTCAAGGAGAAGGCTATGGGAGCCTCGTCAGCCGCGGATATGGATTGACCGCCCCGCCATGCTCGTAGATGCCATAGTGCAGGTGGGTCGGGGTGCCCTGGGCGTTGCCCGAGTCGCCGACGTAGCCGATCACCTCGCCCGCCTCCACCCAATCTCCCAGGTCCGGATCGTCGTACCCTTCCAAATGCGCGTAATAGTGAGTCTGGCCTCCGGGACCCAGGATCGAGATCGTCCTGCCGCCGAGCCGGTTCCAGCCCCGGCGGATCACGATGCCGTGCGTGGCGGCGAGCACCTGCGTGTTGCGCGGCGCGAAGATGTCGATCCCCTCGTGCCTGCGACCCTCGCTCCGCGCGGCGCCCCAGGTATCGACCAGCTGCTCGGGCTCGACCCCCTCGACCGGTACCGGCAGCGCCGCCGGCACCGGCTCGCGGAGCAGCCGGACGAGGCGGCCCAGCTGGCGGGCGTACGGGTAGAGCAGCCTCCCGAGGACCGCCAGAACCACGAGCACCGCCAGCCAGCGCAGAGCCCGGCGCCAGGTCATGGAGCATCCTCCTCGGACTCTG
>DASPXX010000091.1:0-9586 GCA_035637095.1 Thermoanaerobaculia bacterium | reverse complement strand
GGCTATTCCGCGTTCGTCCCCTGGCTGGAGTTCCCGCAAAGGGTGTTCCCGGTGGCGCCGTACTCCGCTCCCCTGGGGACCCGCTACCGCGCCGCCGCGGACCTCGCGAGCCCCTCTTCCTTTCACACCGGCCGCTCCCTCCGGCTGGTGCTCGTGGCCGCCCGCAGCCTGGTGGACGACGGCACCCTGCCGCGCCTCCAGGCCCGTTTCCCCCAGGCCCATGGCTGGGCGGCGGTCCCGGTGCCGTCCCATTCCGAGGTGGCCGTCTACTGGAGCGATCTCGAAGCCCGATGAGCAAGGTGCTGCGTCTCGCCGTGATCGGCGCGGGCCACTGGGGCCCGAACCTGATCCGCAACTTCCACACCCACCAGACCAGCGAGGTCACCTGGGTGGTCGACCGCGATCCCCAGCGGCTGGAGCTGACCCGCGCCCGCTACCCCGAGATGTGCGTCTCCACCAACCCGGCCGAGGCGTTCGCGGACCCCGCGGTCGACGCCGCGGTGATCCCACGCCGACCGTGACCCACTACCCGCTCGCCGCGGCGGCCCTCTCGGCCGGCAAGCACGTCCTGGTCGAGAAGCCCATCGCCACCCGCGTCGAGGAGGCCGAAGAGCTCTGCGCCCTGGCCGACCGCCTGGAGCGCGTCCTCATGGTGGGCCACGTCTTCCTGTTCAACAGCGCCGTGCGACGGATCAAGGAGTACCTCGACGCGGCGCGGCTGGGGACGATCTATTACCTGACCATGGTCCGCACCAACCTCGGCCCGATCAGGAGCGACGTCAACGCCGCCTGGGACCTGGCGGCTCACGACGTGGCCATCGCCAACTACTGGCTGGAGGCGCCGCCGCTCGCCGCCGCGGCGCAAGGGGGCTCCTGGATCAACCCCGGGATCGAGGACGCGGTCTTCGCGACGCTCTGGTATCACGCGAGGTCGTGACCCATCTCCAGGTCTCCTGGCTCAGCCCGCGCAAGGTGCGCGACATCACTCTCGTCGGAGAAAAAGGCATGCTCACCTTCGATGACATGAATCTCTCCGAGCCCGTCCGCCTCTACGACAAGGTGGTGACCGGAGAGCGCTCGCCGGGCTTCGTCGACACCTTCGCCTCGTTCCGCACCAGCATCCGCGAGGGGGACGTGCTGATCCCCCGGGTTACCACGGGCGAGCCGCTGCGCACCGAGTGCGACCACTTCCTCCACTGCATCGCCAGGGGAGCCCGTCCCCTCGCCGACGGCTGGAGCGGCGCCGCCGCCGTGCGCGTCCTCGCCGCCCTCGACCGCTCCATGCGCGACGGGGGCCGGAGGGTCGACGTATGAGCGCCGTCGCGACCCAGATCCCCCTGGTGGACCTGAAGGCCCAGCACGCCGAGATCGCCGGCGAGGTCACCCGCGGTATGGCCCGGGTGATGGAGGAGACCGCGTTCATCCTCGGACCCGCCGTCGCGGAGTTCGAGCAGGCCTTCGCCCGGTTCTGCGACGTCCCCCACTGCATCGGCGTGGGCAACGGCACGGACGCGATCGAGCTCATCGTGCGGGCGCTCGGCCTGGGTCCCGGGGACGAGGTGCTGGTGCCCGCCAACACCTTCATCGCCACGGCCCTGGGCGTCCTGCGCGCCGGTCCGTCGCCGGTCCTGGTGGATTGCGACGAGCACCACCTGATGGACCCGCAGCGGATCGAGGAGAAGATCACCCCGCGCACGCGGGCAATCCTCCCCGTCCACCTCTTCGGCCAGATCGCGAACATGGAAGCGATCGGGAGGATCGCCGCCGCACACGGCTTCCTCCTGCTGGAAGATGCCGCCCAGTGCCAGGGAGCCCGCCGCCACGGCCGCTCCGCCGGCACCTTCGGAGCCGCGGCGGCGGTCAGCTTCTATCCGGGCAAGAACCTCGGAGCCTACGGCGACGCCGGCGCGGTGCTCACGCAGTCGGCCGAGATCGCCGCCCACGTGCGCCACCTGCGCAACTGGGGGAGCGAGCGCAAGTACCATCACCCCGAGATCGGCTTCAACTCGCGCCTCGATACGATCCAGGCGGTGGTCCTCTCCGCCAAGCTGGCCCGCCTCGCCGCCTGGAACGAGGCCCGCCGCCAAGCCGCCGCGCGCTACGACCGGTTGCTGGCGGACGTCCCGGGAGTCGAGACGCCGCGCACCTTGGAAGGCAACGAGCACGTCTGGCACCTCTATGTGGTACGGGTCCCCCGGCGGGATCAGGTCCTGGAGCGCCTCCAGGCCGAGGGGATCGGAGCCGGCATCCACTATCCGGTGCCGCTCCACCTGCACGGAGCCCTGAGCCACCTCGGCTACCAGCAAGGAGACTTCCCCATGGCCGAGAAAGCCGCCGAGGAGATCCTGTCGCTGCCCCTCTACCCGCACATCACCGAAGAGCAGCAGGGCCGGGTGGCGGAGGCGCTGCGGCGGGCGGTGTGAGAAGGGATGGGGC
The DNA here is from genome assembly GCA_035637095.1 of Thermoanaerobaculia bacterium. Classification (GTDB taxonomy): domain Bacteria; phylum Acidobacteriota; class Thermoanaerobaculia; order Multivoradales; family UBA5704; genus UBA5704. The sequence continues at coordinate 7,150 of DASPXX010000091.1, read as the reverse complement.
TTTCTCGTCCTTTGAGTCCTTCAGGTCCTTGCTGTCCTTGGCCTGTCGCACATATACTTGCACATATACGAGGAGCCATCGCATGAGCCAAGTCACTCTCTACCTGGATACCGAGACCGAGGAGAAGATGAAGACCGCAGCCAAAGCGGCCGGAGTCTCCCAGAGCCGCTGGGTTGCGGACCTGATCCGAGAGAAGACCGCCGCCCGATGGCCTGATTCGATCGCGCGGCTGGCGGGAGCCTGGGCCGACTTCCCGACCGCGGAAGAGCTCCGGGCCGGACTGGGCGAGGACGTGCCGCGCGAGCCTCTCTGATGTACGCTCTCGACACCAACACAGTGAGCTACTTCTTCAAGGGCTTCGGCCGCGTGGCGGAGCGTCTCCTCGCAATGCCACCTGCCGAGATCGCCATCCCTTCGGTCGCCCTTTTCGAGCTGGAATTCGGTCTGGCAAGGTCTGGCTCCAAGCACCGCCGGAGACAGCTTCAAGAATTTGTCTCGCTTGCGGTCATCCTCCCATTCGGCCCGGCAGAGGCCAAGGTCTCGGGTCAGATCCGGAGTGAGCTGGAGCGAGCCGGAACCTCAATCGGACCTTATGACCTCCTGATTGCCGGAACCGCCCTGACGCATGGGGCGACTCTGGTGACCCACAACACGAACGAGTTCGGGCGCGTTCGCGGGCTGACCCTGGAAGACTGGTACTGACCTCGGATGCCACCACGTGAGCCCCAACTCCTTTCTGGTCCGCCGCGGCCCTCATCTCCTCCTGCTGATCCTCGTGGCGGGTTTGTTCCTGGCCGGGGCTTCCGTTCCTTATCGGGTCGATACCGATACGGGCTTCCAGCTCCATCCGATCCAGCAGTGGCTGCGGGGCGAGGTGGGTAATCCTCTCGTCCACCGGCTGCCGGATCCACAGGACCTCTCGCGGGACGCTCTGGTCTGGAGCAGTTGGTGGCCGCCGGGGTTTCCGCTCGTCTACACGCCTCTGGCCGCGGCCGGCCTGCGCCTGGCCAACTCCCTCCGTGCGACCAGCTTTCTGCTCTTCCTCGCCGGCTCCCTGGGGTGGCTCCAGTTGGCGGGACGCCTCGCTCTGCCGCTGGGAATCCGCGTCCTCTACGCTCTATCCCTGGCCGGCTACGCCGCCACGATCGGCGGAGCCGCCTCCCTGGCCACGACGGACATCCTGGCCTACGCGGCCGGCCCCTGGCTCGTTCTCTTGACCTTGCGCGCGGTGCGCCGGCCGGCGCCGCTGTTCGGGGCTGGACTGGCCTTCGGCCTCACCTACTGGGTGCGGTATTCCTTGTTTCTTACGGCCGTCCCCCTGCTCGCCTGGCTCGCCTTCCAGGTCATCCGGGAGGTCGAGCCCGGCTGCATCCGCCGTCTCGCCGCCCTCGGGGCAGGCTTCGCCGTGCCTGTCCTGGCGCTCTTTCTGTTGAATCTGAGCCAGTCCCGGGATCTCACCGAGACCGCCACCGGTGCCCGCTCGGTCTGGGACAAGGACGAGAGGACGGCTCAACCCCTCTTCCTGGCAGCGGGTCTCGCCGGAGCGCCTGGGTTGGGGCTCTTCCAGAACGATCTCTGGATGGAACACCTCACCTTTTTCAGCGATGACCGGATCCCCGGCCTGCGCGGCCTCGACGACCCCGCGCGGCTGGCGGCGAAGTGCCTCCTCGGCATGGCCGCGACCCTCGCCCTGGCCTGGGGCGTGGCACGTACGTACCGCCGCCACCCCGGCCCGGAGCTCGCGCTCGCGCTGTGGACGGCACTGGGATACTACCTGCTCTTGACCATCGTCTCGGCGCTCGTGGGATACAACTATCTGGCGAACGAGGTGCGCTTCGCCGCCGGCTTCCTTCCCTTCCTTTTCCCCTTCGTGCTCTCCGGCTGGCTGGAGGCCGCAGGGCGGCGGCCGCTCCTGGGCCGCCTCGCGGGCTTTCTCCTGCTCATTGTCTTCTTTCTCGCGCCCTTGGCGTTCGCCGTCGCGAACTTCGCCCGCAACGAGATCTGGGATCGCCGGGCCGCCGGCCAGCCGTCCGAGACCGGCCTGTTCGTCCCGGAGCTCTCGTCCCGCAGCATCCCGCAGGTCCGCGCGGCCATCGCCGGCACACTCCGGTCGCCGCGCGACCTCGTCATCCTGGCGGGCCCGCTCGGCTGGGGCTCGGGTTTCATGATGTGGCTCGAGATCCCCCGGCGGACCCTCCCGGTGGGCACCTTCTTCGCCCCTCTCGGAGCCCGCTATCTCGATGCCGCGGATCTGCGCGGCACCGGGACTTTGCGGTCGTCGCAGCGCCTGCGGGTGGTCCTGGTGATCTCCCGCAGCACTCTGGAGGCGGGGTGGCTCCCTCGCCTCCAGAGCCGCTTTCCCCAGGCGAGGGGCTGGCGGGTGGCCGCCGTTCCCCCGGATGCGGCAGTCGAGATCCGGTACGCCGATCTGGAGGTCCCTTGACCACCGCACGCTCTCTTCTGGAGCGGTCTCTCACCCGTCTTCCCGGCCTGTATGCGCGGCTGATCTCACGGCGCCGCCATCCGAACCTGGAGAAGATCGTCTTCCTGAGCCTCGTCCGCCGCGGGGACACCGTGGTGGATGTCGGCGCCAATACCGGCTATTACACCCTCCTCTTCTCTCATCTCGTCGGCACGCGCGGCTCTGTGCACGCCTTCGAGCCGGTGCCTCCCACCTTCGCGCAGCTTCAGCCCCATGTCCAGCGCGCCCGCCCTCACGACAATGTGGCCCTCAACAACTGCGCCCTGGCCGACGAGGAAAAGACGGCGGCTCTCTACATGCCGGGTGACGACCATGGCCAGGCCGCGCTCACCAGGCACGCGTTCGGTTCCTGGGCGGCAGAGACGCTCGTCCACACCTACCCGTGTCGCGCCACCACCCTCGACGCCTACGTGGAGACGACAGGGATCGCGGATCTGAGCTTCGTGAAGTGCGATGTCGAGGGGGCGGAGCTGCTGGTTCTCCGCGGGGCGAGCCGGACGATCCGCCGCTTCCGGCCCCTTCTCTTTCTGGAAGTGAGCCGCCATTGGACGGCCGGCTTCGGCTACGAGCCCGCGGAAGTCGCACGATTTCTGGAGGATCTGGGATACTCCCGCTTCTTTCTCGTCACAACCGAGCTGATCCCGCTCTCCGACGTCCGGCACGACCTCGACTTGCATCGCCTCCCGGACTCTGCGAATCTGCTTTGCGCCGACGACCGGTGGCACCGGCAACGCCTCGCGAGGCTGCGGCCGTGGCTCGCCGGTCCGACCACTGCATGAACGGTCGTTCCCATCCGCCCGCCCTCCTCTACCTGGCCTACGGCGAGATCGGCCGCTTCTGCCTGGCCGAGCTCCTCGCGGCGGGCTTCGACGTCGTCGGCGTCTTCTGCCGGGCCTCCGACCGCACCGAGCGCGAGGACACGCCGTCGGTCTACACCGCCGCCCGGCGCGCCGGGCTCCATGTCTTCGCGGCGACCGATCCCAGCGATCCGGCCTTCCTGGAAGAGGCGCGGCGGCTGGCTCCGGACCTCCTCCTGTCGGTCCAGTACGACCGCATCCTGAAAACGCCGCTCCTGGCCATCCCGCGGCACGGCTCGTACAACCTCCACTTCGGGCCGCTCCCGCGCCTGCGCGGCTGCTTCCCCACCAAGTGGGCGATCCTGGAGGACGAGCCCGGCGGCGTCACGTTCCACTGCATCGACCCGGGGATCGATACGGGCGACATCATCGCGCGGACCATCGTCCCCCTCGCTCCGGGGGAGACCGACCAGACTCTCTACGGCAAGCTCGTCGAGGCCGGCAAGGCCCTGTTCGTGGAGCAGCTCGGCTGGCTGCGCTCCCTCTCTCCGCCGCCCGCCCTGCCGCAGGACTCGACCGCAGCCTCCTATCATCCGAAGCAGGTCCCCTACGACGGGATCATCGACTGGAGCCGCGACGCCGCCTGGATCGAGCGACTCATCCGCGCCTTCACCTTTCCGCCCTACCCGGCCGCGAAGGGCTGGCTGGAAGGCCGGGAGGTACAGATCCGCGCGCCCGTGGCGATCGGCCCCGATCTGCCCGGCAGGGCTCCGGGTGAGATGGAGAAGCGCGGCGACGGCTCCGCCGCCGTCCAGTGCGGAAGCGGCAGCTTGATCATTCCGGCCGCGGGGGTCTTCCCGTGAAGGATCTCCCCAAGCAGGAGATCCTCGCCCTGATCGACGCCGCCCCGGCCACTCCACCAGAGCGGCGGGTGCGATACCGCGGCCTCACCCTGTGCGTGGTGATGGCCTCCTGGAACGAAGAGGACAAGGTGGGGCCGGGGGTGGCCGCGGTGCCCCGGGACCTGGTGGATACCGTCTGCATCGTGGACAACGGCTCCGTCGACGGAACCGCCGCGGAGGCCCGCGCGGCGGGCGCCGTGGTCATCTCCCACCCGCGCAATCTGGGAGCCGGCGGCGGCTACCGGTCCGGCTACGTCTACGGCCGGCGCAAGGGGTTCGACCTGATCGTCGAGCTGGCCGGCGACAATCAGGACGATCCGGCGGACATCCGGCGGGTGGTCGATACGCTGATCGACGGCGGCTATGACTACGTCCACGGCTCGCGCTGGATGGAGGGGGGGACGCGGGTCAACATGACCGTGTCGCGCTCCTACCTGACCCGGCTCTACTCCTTTCTCTTCCGCATCCTGTTCGGCTTCCCGGCCACGGACGCCACGAACGGGTTCCGGGTGTTCAAGAGCGGGCTGGTGGACCACCCGCGCATCGACCTGTGGCAGGAGTGGCTGATTCAATACGAGCTGGAGCCCTACTTCTTCATTCAGACCGTGCGGCTCGGCTATAAAGTCGGGGAGGCGCCGGTCCGCAAGATCTATCACCGGGAGATGAGGAAGAACACCAAGATGGTCCCGATCAAGAGCTGGTGGTCCATCCTCCGGCCGCTCTTTCTCCTCCGGCTCGGGATCAAGAGGTGAGCCGGGTCCGCGTCGTCATCGTCCTCGTCATCGAGACGGCGCTCTTTCTGCTCGCCGCCGAAGGCGTCTACCGCTTCTGGCTGCACGGAAGGATCATGCAGTGGGACCGCGCTCTCAACTACAAGGTGACGCCGAGCGTCTATGTGGAGCACGACCCGCGGTACGGCGAGCGCTTCAAGCCCGATTCCGAGCTCTGGGTCTCCTACGTCGTGGACGGCCGGCTGGCCTGGGGGTCGGTCATCTCGCGCTCCAACCGCGACGGCCTGGGAGGGCGGACCACGATCGACGAGTACCGGCGCGCCCCGGTCAAGATCCTGGTCTTCGGCGACTCGTTCACGCACTGGAACCAGGGAGGCGTCACCTGGCCGGACCTGCTGCAGGACGATCTGCGGCGCGCCTTGCGACGCGACGTCGCGGTGCTCGACTATGCCCGCGGCGGCTATGGCCTCCTGCAGATGCTCGACCTCGCCGCCGACAAGGCCACGGAGCACCGCCCCGACCTCGTCGTGATCGCGGCGATCGGCGACGACTTCACGCGCTCGCGCTGGTGGAGCAAGGAGATCCGCAAGGACGGAATCACCCGCTGGATGCTCTCCGAGCGCCCGGACGACTACTCCGATGACCGGATCGCGATCGACTACATGCTCGTCCACCCCGGAGCCACGCGGGAGTGGTCCCTCAAGCGCCTCGCCGCCGGTGGCGGGCCCGATCCGGTGCTCGCGGGCGTCAATGCCCAGTTCCGCAAGATCCGTGACGAGGTCGAGGCGGTGCGCCGCGATTTCCACCCCTGGGCGCTCGACCGTTCCTACCTGGTCCACCGGTTGACCCACGGCTATCCCTTCGCCGTGCCGGTCCAGACGATCCCCCGGATCGACTTCGACGACTTCGCCGCAGACGCGAAGACCCGGTCCAACCTGCGGCGGCTGGCCGCGACCGGCATCCCTCTCCTCCTGGTCTATCTGCCGACCGCGCAGGAGATGGCGGAACGGGAGTGCCTCGCCGGCCGGCGGACCCGGCATCTGATGGAGAGCCTCGAGCGCCTGGCCGGCACCCGCTTCCGGCTGGTCCAACGCGAATACCGTGGGAAGGTGCCCGCGAAGATGGACCTCCTGCCCTACGACGCCCATCCCAGCCGGCAGGGCTTGCAGCTCTATGCCGGCGCGGTCACGCCGATGGTCCTCGCCGGGCTCGCCGCACGATCCGCCGCGCCTCGTCCGCCGCGAGATCGAGCGGCCGGCACCGCTCTGCCGGAAAGGTCCGGATCTCGACCGGAGCCCTCGCCTCCTCCGGCACCCGCCCCGCAAAGCCGGACAGCAGCGAGCGGACCGGTCCCACGAAGTGGAGGGCGACCGTCTCCTCTCCCGCCGGCCGGCCCGGCTCGGGGATGGCGACCTGGGCGGGATCGATGAGCCGGCAGCCCGCCTGCCAGCCGAGCAGCGCCCATCCCGTCTGCTCCACCCAGACCGGGGCGAAGCGGTGCTCCGGCCGCGCCAGGTACCACTCCAGCAGGTCCGGGTCGTACGCCGCCGTCCGGTAGACCACGATCCCTGAGTTCGCGCGCCGCGGCAACGCGAGGCGCGGGCGGGCCAGCAGGTGCCAGGAGCGGACGGAGTAGGCGTTCTGCCGGTCGCTCATGAACAGCGCCCCGGCCCCGGGCGGCAGCCGGAAGAGGCCCGAGAACGGGCGCAGGAACAGGATGTCCGTATCGCAGAACGCCAGCTCCTCGCCGGCCAGGAGCACGGCGTCGACCAACTTGCGCGCGAGCGGGCTCTCCCGCCGGAACGCGGCGAGCGCCGGCCGCCGCGCCAGCAACCCGGCCGCCGCCTCGTCCGCCTCGACCACTGAGACCAGGGCGAACCGGCCGAGCCCCTCCTCCAGGCGCTCCAGGTCCTCCGGCCGCAGCGTGCCGTCGTCGTGGAGGCGCAGAGCGAGCGGCTCCGCCGAGCAGCGCAGCAGGCTGCCCAGGCAGACCCGCGCCATCTCCACGTGAGCGTGGCCGAGGAGGGTAGTGACGGTCGGCATGAGGATCCCGATTCTAGCCCTCCCTGGGAGGCCATTCCCTGAGGGGAGGTATACTAGTTCTACTTTGTCAGATTGACTTCCGGCCCAGGCACCAGCGTCTGGACGAAGGCGCGATCTGGGCGTAACGAGAAGGGCGGACGCCTTTTTCCCGTCATTGCCCGTCCCCCTTCGACCGCCAAAGCCATCCGCTCCCTG
>DASPXX010000090.1:0-14668 GCA_035637095.1 Thermoanaerobaculia bacterium | reverse complement strand
CCCGGGGGGATCCTGGCCAGGCGGTCGAGGTCCCGGGCGAGGAGCGACGGGAGGAGATCGACGACGAAGGCGACTCCGGCGACCGCGGGCACAGCCGACTCGTCTCCCGGGAAGAGCTGGATCACCACGGGCGTGCCGTCGACCAGCCGCGAGCTCGCCAGCTTGTCGCGGGCCGCCGCCCGGCGCGTCGCCACCGGAGGGAGATACAGGACGTCGTCGAGCGGCTCCTCGGCAAGCAGGCCGAACAGGTTCGCGCCGGTCGCGGCCTTCTGCGCCGCCTGCGCCGCCGCCCTCCCCCACTCCCCCAGCCGGCCCTCGGCGAGATGGACCCACGGCTGCTCCGGGGGCTCCCAGGCGCGCGGCACGTAGCGGATCCAGAAGCGGCCGGCCTCGGGGAGGAGAGCGGCCGGCCGGGGCGAGCGCGGGACCTCGGCGGTGCGGCTCATGGCGTCGCCGGGACCAGCCCGCGGACGGCGAGCATCCGGTGCATGTACTTGGCGAGGATGTCGACCTCGAGGTTGACCCGGTCGCCCGGCTGGAGGCGCGACAGCGTGGTCACCTCCAGGGTGTGCGGGATGAGCGCCACCTCGAAATAATCTGGAACCGGCGCCGGACCGAGCGCCGAGACCGTCAGGCTGACGCCGTCCAGGGAGACCGAGCCCTTCTCGACGACGAAAGACTCCTGTCCGGGCGGGATGGCGAAGGCGAGCACGCGGTGATCGGTCAGGTCGCGCCGGTCGACCACGTGGGTGACGCCGTCCACATGTCCCTGGACCCAATGGCCACCGAGCGCGTCGCCGAGACGGAGGGCGGTTTCGAGATTGGTGTGGTCCCCCCGGCGGAGGTCGCCGAGGGTCGTGCGCGACAGGGTCTCGGGCGAGAGCTCGACGACGCAGCCGAGCGGCGGATCGCCGTCGAGCTCGGTCACGGTCAGGCAGACGCCCGCGACGGCCAGGCTCGCGCCGATCTCCAGACGCCGCCCCAGCTCGGCGCTGTGGCCGATCGCCAAGCGGACGCCTCCCTGGCCCGACGGCTGGGGGTCGTCGGTCAGGCGCCCACTCTCTTGCACAATTCCGGTAAACATCCGTTGCGATACCCGGTCAGGATCAGATCGCCCCCGCGCCTCTGCACCGTCAGCTCATCGAGGCGCGCCGCGTCGGCGAGCGCGGCAAAGCCGGCGCCGCCGAGCGGTCCGGGGGCGGTGCGGCCACCCACGAGGAGAGGCGCACAGTCGACCATCACCCGGTCGAAGCAGCCGCTTGCCACGAAGCTCGCATGGATCTCGCCGCCGCCTTCGATCAGCACGCTCCGCACCCCGCGCTCGTAGAGATCCGCGAGCACCGCCGCCGGCTCCACGGCAGGCAGGAGGACCACCTCGCCTCCCCGCTCCGTGAGCGCCCGGCGCCGCGCCGCGTCATCCTTCTCAGCATATATCAGCACGGGACCCGGAGCCTGGAAGAGCCGCGCCTCCGGCGGGGTGCGCAGCCGGCGGTCCAGGACCACCCGCAGGTTGGGTCCGGCGGCCAAACCCAGCCGGCGGTCGAGCCGCGGATCGTCCGCCAGGACCGTGCCGATGCCGGCGAGGATCGCATCGTGCTCCTCGCGCAGGGCGAGCCCCCAATTCCGGCCGGCCGGCGAGGAGATCCACTGGCTCTCTCCGGCGGCGGTGGCGATCCGGCCGTCCAGGCTCATCGCCCACTTGAGAGTGACCGCCGGGCGGCGGAGCGTCGCGGCGACGAGGAAGCGGAGGTTGAGCCGCACCGCCTCTTCGGCGAGGACTCCCCCCTCCACCTCGACGCCGGCCGCGCGGAGCTTCGCGAATCCCTGGCCGGAGACCCGCGGATCGGGATCGCCGTGGCAGGCGACGACCTTGGCGATCCCGGCCGCCAGGACCGCATCCACACAAGGAGGGGTGCGTCCGAAGTGCGAGCAGGGCTCCAGAGTCACGTAGAGGGTCGCGCCCCGCGCCCGGTTCCCGGCTTCGCGCAACGCCTCGACCTCGGCGTGCGGACCTCCGACCTGGCGGTGCCAGCCGCTGCCCACAGTGTCTCCATCGCGCACGACGAGCGCGCCGACCATCGGATTGGGCGAGGTGCGGTAGCGTCCGCGGGCCGCGAGCCGCAGCGCCCGGCGGAGGGCCTCAGCCGAGGAGAGCAGCGGCGAACTCCCGGGGGCGGAATTCGACCAGGTCGTCGGCCTTCTCTCCGACGCCGAGATAGAGGACGGGCAGCCGGAGCTCCTTGGCGATGGCGACCGCCATGCCGCCCTTGGCGGTGCCGTCGAGCTTGGCGAGGAGGACGCCGTCGATCGGCACCACCTGGCTGAAGGTGCGGGCCTGCGAGAGCGCGTTCTGACCCGTGGTGGCGTCCAAGACCAGGATCGTCTGCTTCTGCCAGTCCCTGGCCTCGCGGTCGATCACCCGGCGCACCTTGCCGAGCTCGGCCATCAGGTGGTCCTTGGTGTGGAGGCGGCCGGCGGTGTCGATGATCAGCCGGTCGGCGCTCCGCGCGCGGGCCGCGTGGATCGCGTCGTAGATCACAGCGCCGGGGTCCGCCCCCTGCCCCTGCCGGACCACCTCGACGCCGAGCCGCTCGCCCCAGAGCGCGAGCTGCTCGATGGCCGCGGCACGGAAGGTGTCGCCGGCCGCGAGGACGACCCGCTGCCCCTCGTCCTGGGCGCGGCGGGTGAGCTTGGCGATGGACGTGGTCTTGCCCACGCCGTTGACGCCGACCACGAGGGTCAGGAGGGGGCCGCGGCCGAACCGGCGCGGCACCGGGGCGTCGCGCAGGATCTCGGCGATCTCGTCGGACAGCAGCTTGCGCAGGCGCTGCGTGCTCCCCACCTGCTCCTGGAGAGCGTTCTTCCGCACCTGCTCCACCAGGTCGAGCGAGGTCTCGACGCCCAGGTCGGCGCTGATCAGGACCTCTTCCAGATACTCGAACGTGCGCTCGTCGAGGGCGACCTTGCCCTGCATCGCCGAGCTCATCTTCTCGATGATCTCGGTATGCGTCATGAAGAGGCCGCGCTTCAGCTTCGTGAGGAAGCCTGCCTGCTGGGTCTCCTCGTCGGGGACGCGGGTCTCGGGAGCGAGCTCGAGGATGTCGTTCTTGGGGTCGTTCTCAGCCATACCCGGCAATCATAGCCCTACGTGGGAAACAATTCCCGCGTGAGCTGCTCGGCCGCGTCGACCATGGTGGCGCGGGCGTGGGCGACGAGCGCCGGGTGGCGCTGGACGAGCACCAGGTAGTAGCCGTCGGTCAGCGGCATGGCGTAGATGTGGACCGCCTTCTTCTCGACGTGGACCAGACGGGGCCGGCCCGACTCGGTCGCGGTGAGGACCTTCTCGAGCTGGCGGAGGTAGATGCCGAGATAGGCGCCCACCACCCGCATCTGATAGGGGGTGTAGCCCGCGCAGGCGAGGTCCACCGTCTCGCCGTTGTCGTCGAGGAACAGCGCGCCGAGCGCGTCGTCGTTGTTGGCCAGCAGGTTGGCGAGGACGTACTGGAACATCGGTCTCCCAGGAAGTCAGACTCTACCGCGGTGCCGCGACGCGCACAGGCGCGTGGACCGGCTCATCCTCGTAGCGCCCGCCGACGGCCTCGCAGGCGGCGCGCACCTCGCCGCCCTCGAACGCGCGCAGGAAGGCGGTCACGATCTTGGCATCGAAGCGGCTGCCGGTCAGCTTGGTGATCGTCTCGACGGCGAAGAGCAGGCTGTAGGCCTTCTGATACGGGCGGTTGGTGGTGATGGCGTCGAAGGTGTCGGCGACGCCCACGATCCTGGCGTAGAGCGGGATCTGCTCGCCCCGCAGGCCGTCCGGATAGCCGCGGCCGTTCCAGGCTTCGTGGTGCGACCGGATGGCCGGGATCATCTCGCGGATCTGCTCGATCGGAGTCATGATCTCGGCGCCGATCACCGTGTGCGCCTTCATCTGCTCGAACTCCTCGTCCGAGAGCTTGCCGGCCTTGCGCAGCACCTGATCCTCGACGCCGATCTTGCCGACATCGTGGAGGAGCGCGCCGATCCAGATCTTGTGCTGGACGTCCTCGGGGAGGCCGAGCGAGCGGGCGATCACCCGGCTCACCGCGGCGACGCGCTCGGAGTGGCCGCGGGTGTAGGGGTCCTTGGCGTCGATCGCCGCGACGAACGCGCGCAGAGAGCCGATGAAGAGGTCGCGGTTGACCTGGGCGGCGTGACGGAGCTGCTGGACGTAGCGCTCGACGTGGCCGCTCATCTGGTTGAAGTCTTCGGCGAGGTCGGCGAACTCGAAGGAGAGGCCCTCGAGGTCGACCCGGCCGCCGAACTTGCCCGCGGCGATCTGGTGGGCGGTCTCGGTCAGGCGCTGGATCGGCCGGCTGAACCAGCGGGCCGCCAGGAACGCCACCAGGAACGAGAAGCCGACGAGGAGAGCCGATGCGATCAGCAGGTTCCAGATCATCCGGTCGACCGCGGCGAAGGCGGCCGCGAGCGGCTTCTGGACGATCAGGACCCAATCGCTCTCCTTGATCGCGCTGACCTGCGCCAGCACCTCCGCCGGACCTTCCGGCGTCGGCATGACGTACTCCTGGGTCATGCCGGCGGCGGGCGCGGCGAGGAACGACTGGAGCTGGTCCTGCTGCTGGACGAGGGCTTCCCGCATCACCGAGTTCAAGCCGTCCCACCAGAGCATCTTGCCGTCGCGGGTCATCAGGTAGGCGCCGTAGCCCTCGTCGGCGTCCCTCTGCAGAGCCTCCAGCGGCCGGAACTGGAAGAGGGCCTCGGCCATGATCTGAGGGGCCTCGCCCGGGTTCGCGGCGACCGGCACGGCCAGGGCGACCAGCGGCAGCGCGTGCTGCCCCATGTCCACGAACTGATAGGCGGGCGCCTTCGTCGTGCGCGCCCTGTCCAACGCCGCCTTGATCCCATCGCGCGCCTTGTCGCTCAGATCCCCCTTGGAGAGGATGGGCCCGTCGCCCTGCAGATCGGAAACCCGCAGGGCGAGCATCGGCATCTCGTCCGTCTGGCGTTGGCGCTGGAAGCCCTGGAGGTAGTCGTTGACCCAGGGCTCGCGCAATCGGTCGGCGACGACGGGCGGACCAGGGCTCAGCAGCAGGCCGGTCCCGAGTTGGGTGAGCTGCTGGCGGAAGCTCGCCAGGTAGGTGTCGACGTCGCGGGAGAGATCGCCGGCGCGGCGGATCAGGTTCTCGCGCTCGGCATCGCGCAGGACCTGCTTGCTCTGCGGGATCAGCATGCCGCTGCTGATCGCGAGCGGAATGATGCCCGACAGCAGCAGCACGATCAGCAGAACGTGGCGCAGCTTCAGACGACGCAGGATGGGTCGGCGGCTCGTCATCCCGTCTGTTCCCGGGTTCGGCACGGTAGCGTCGATTATACCCGAACCGGTGCGAAAGGATCGCGCAACAGGGCGCCGAGCTCGGCCGAGACCTCCTCCCACGGCACGCCGGAGGTCATCTGCCCCTCGCCCAGCCGCGCCGGCAACACCCAGACGAGCCCGCCCTCGCGGGCCTTCTTGTCGCGCGCCATGTGGGAGACCAGGTCGGCAGGATCGAGAGGCGGCAGGGGCGGCAGGTCGAGGCGGGCGAGGAGAGCCCGCAGGCGTCCTGAGAGACCGGCGGCCATCCCGCGCCGCTCCGCCAGGCGTAGCGCGAAGAGGAGGCCGTAGGCGACCGCCTCGCCATGGCGCAGGCCCGCGTAGGCGCATGACGATTCGATCGCGTGCCCCAGGGTATGGCCGAAGTTGAGGAGGCGCCGGTCCCCCTGCTCGTCGGGATCGCGCTCGACCACGCCGATCTTGGCCGCGGCGGCGCCGGCCACCACAGGACCCAGGACGGCCGGATCCCCGGCGAGGAGGGCGTCGAGATCCTCCTCCACCCGCGCGAGTAGAGCCGGGTCGAGCAGCGCCGCCATCTTGATCACCTCGACGAGCCCGGAGCGCAGCTCCTCGCGGGGGAGGGTCGGCAGGACCGCCGTGTCGCAGACGACCATCGCCGGATGGTGAAACAGCCCCACCGTGTTCTTCCCACCCGGCAGGTCGACTCCGGTCTTGCCGCCGATCGACGCATCCACCTGAGCGAGAAGGGTCGTCGGGACCTGGACGACTTCGAGGCCGCGGAGGAAGCAGCCGGCCGCGAATCCGGCGAGGTCGCCGGCGCTGCCGCCGCCGAACGCGAGGACCCGGCTGTCGCGCTTGCCGCCGGCCTCGAGCATCCGGTTCCACAGCTCCCCGGCCGTCGCCACCGTCTTCGCCGGCTCCCCGTCCGCCACCTCCAGAACCACCCACCGGGCCGCAGCATCCCGCAAAGGCGCGAGGCGCTCCCCGTGCAGAGCGAGGATCGGCGCCGAGCTGATCACGAAAACCGTCCGCCGCTCGAGCCAGCGGGCGAGATCCGGCCGGGCGGTGCTGAGAGCGTCCTCGCCCACCAGAACCGGGGTGACCCCGGTCGGGTGGCGGAGGGTAAGGGTGCGGTAGAAAGGGGTGGTCATAGCGAGGCGAAATAGAACCGGTTGCGATGAGGATCGACGGCGAAGCGGATGCGGTCGAGAGCGCCTTCGTAGCCGATGAAGTTGCCACCAGGCCAATCAGGGCAAAGGAACATCACCGCCTCGATGTTCAGGTCCTCGCCATCGTCCGCGGCAATCTGAAGAGGACCGTGGCAAAGGGTGCCTTGAAAGCGCCCAAACCTCGAACGCATCCAGACACTCTCTTCAAGGATATGCACGTGATCTCGAAGCGCCTCTCCGATCGCGGGCTCGAAGATACACCAGGGAGCGCCCGTGTCGACCATGGCGAAGATCGGTCCCGGCAAGATTCCTGGAAGGACCCTGAGGAAGATTCGCGCCCCGGGCCGGACAAGCGAGTCTCCTATGTCGTCCTGAAACGAGACCACCCCTGTAGCAAAGGGCGCTCCGCTCCTTTCAAAAAGAACCGGCTTGTCCAAGGTCAGCGGACGTAATGGATGAGGGAGTTGTACTTGGCGTCGTCGTCCTGGCCGATCTCTTCGATCTTCCGCAGGAGCTCTTCAAGGGTAGGGGCAGAGGCCACGAGCCCGTCCTCGTTCACGAGGATCCACTGGCCTCGATAGTGGCTCTCGTTCTCATGCAGCCGCTGAAAGATCTTCTGGCTGTCCCCCTTCTTCCTGCCGTTTCTCGGGACGCTCCGAGCGGGTGGGAGAGTCAGCAGCCGATCGAGCCTCGCCAGCTCCGGGTCATCCGGAAACCTCGCGTGCCCCTCGGCAGCGGCACGCTGGGCGCCGCGCAGGCTCTCGTTGTTGAGAGCGGCGCTGACCGCCGCCCGATATTCCTGTGGCGTCGAAGGCTCCGCAGGAGCCTTCTCCTCGATCACCTGAACCGTTTCGTCCTCGATCCGCCGTGCGTGCCGGGTGCTCATCGCGTTCCTCCGTCACGCGCTAGTTTACACCCTCGCGCGCCAGGGGGCACCTATTTGGATTCTTCGGGAACGCTCTGGATGCCCAGCTCCCGGAGCTGCTTCGGGTCGACCTCCGAGGGCGCGTCGGTCATCAGGTCGGTGGCCGAGGCGGTCTTCGGGAAGGCGATGACTTCGCGCAGCGACGAGGCGCCGGCGAGCACCATGGCAAGACGGTCGAGCCCGAGGGCGATGCCGCCGTGCGGCGGCGCGCCGAAGCGCAGGGCGTCCAGGAAGAAGCCGAAGCGGGCCTTCGCCTCCTCCGGTCCGATGCCGAGCACACGGAAGACCCGGCTCTGCAGCTCCGGATCGTGCATGCGGATCGAGCCGCCTCCCAACTCGAGACCGTCGAGCACCACGTCGTAGGCGCGCGCCCGCACCGATCCGGGATCGCTCTCCAGCCGGTCGAGGTCCCGCGGGTCCGGGCTGGTGAACGGATGGTGCATGGCGAACCAGCGCTTCTCCTCTTCGCCCCATTCGAAAGCCGGGAAGTCGGTCACCCAGAGGAAGGCGTGCTTCCCCTCAGGTGTCAGGCCGTAGCTCTTCGCCAGCTCCAGGCGCAGCGTGCCCAGGGCCGGCGCGGCGACGGCCTCCGGCGCGGCGACGATCAGGGCGAGCCCGCCTTCTTCGAGCCCCAAAGCCTCGGCGGCGCCTTCGAGCTCCGCCTGGGTGAGCGCGTTCTTCACCTGGAAGGCCAGCTCGCCGTTCTTGCGCCGCAACGTCAGGACGCCGGCCGCGCCGCTCCGGCGGGCGATCTCGCTCCAGCCGTCCACCTGCTTGCGGCTCGCCTCGGCGGCGCCGGGCACCGCGAAGCCGCGCACCACGCCGCCCGCCGCCACCGTCTCCTGGAAGGCTCGGAAGCCGCTCTCCTTCAGGCGCTCGGAGAGGTCCGCGATCTCCAGGTCGAAGCGGAGGTCCGGCCGGTCGCTGCCGTAGCGCGCCATGGCCTCGGCGTACCGCATGCGCGGGAACGGCACGGGCGGCTCGATGCGGCCGAGCGGGAAGATGCGCGCGAAGAGCCCCTCGATCAGGGTGTAGACCATCTCCTCCGTGGGGAAGCTCATCTCCAGGTCCACCTGGGTGAACTCGGGCTGGCGGTCGGCCCGCAGGTCCTCGTCGCGGAAGCAGCGGGCGATCTGGATGTACTTCTCGAAGCCCGCGACCATCAGGATCTGCTTGAAGAGCTGCGGCGACTGCGGCAGGGCGAAGAAGCTGCCGCGGTGCACTCGCGAGGGGACCAGGTAGTCGCGCGCGCCCTCCGGCGTCGAGCGCGTCAGGATCGGCGTCTCCACCTCGATGAAGCTCTGCTCGTGGAAGTAGTTGCGGACCTCGTGCACCAGCCGGTCGCGGAGCAGGAAGTTCTTCTGCAGCTCGGGGCGCCGCAGGTCGAGGTAGCGGTAGCGCAGGCGGGTCTCCTCGGCGACCTCGCCCTTGCCGTCGAGCATGAACGGCAGCGGCTCGGAGCGCGAGAGGACCGCGGCGCTCAGGGCGCTCACCTCGACCTCGCCGGTCGCGAGCTCCCGGTTGACGTTTTCGGGCGCGCGCAGCACCACCTCGCCGGTGATCTCCACCACCCACTCGGCACGCACCGGCTCCAGCGTCTGGGCCACCTCCGGCTGGTCCTCGGGGTGGACCACGACCTGGGCGACGCCGCTCCGGTCGCGCAGGGAGAGGAACAGCACGCCGCCGTGATCGCGGCGCCGCTGCACCCACGCCTGGAGCCGCACCCGGCGGCCGACGTCGTCGCGGCCGAGCGTCCCGGCCCCGCGCCGGGTCAGAACCTCCTGGGCTTCCTCGTTCGCCATCCGATCCTCAATCCTGCGGGAGGACCCCGCGGTATTTTTCTTTCAAGGCGACATAGCGCTCGCACGCGTCGGCGATCCGCTGCGACTCTTCCGCGGTGAGCGGCCGCACCACCCGCGCCGGGACCCCTAAGGCGAGGTGGCCGGCCGGGATGCGATGCCCCGGCGCCACCACCGCGCCGGCACCGATCTGCGCCCCCGCCTCGATAACCGCCCCGTCGAGCACCCGGGCACCGATACCGATCAGCGCTCCATCCTCGATCGTGCAGCCATGGACGACCGCCTGATGCCCAACGACCACGCCCGCGCCGATCGACAGCGGGTGCGTCCCGTGGTTGACGTGGAGCACCGAGCCGTCCTGGATGTTGGTGCGCTCGCCGATCCGGATCCAGTTCACGTCCCCCCGGGCCACCGTGTTGAACCAGAAGGAGACGTCGTCGCCGAGCTCGACGTCGCCCGTCACGTACGCGCCGGGCGCCACCCAGACGCGGGCGCCGAGACGCGGGAGCTTGCCTTCATAGGGGACGAGCGGCATCGGCAACCCCTATTTTCCCGCGGGCCTCTGGCGCACCGAGAAGAGAACCTGCTCATAGACGGGCCGGAGCTTCTCGAACTCCGCGCGCGGGGCGGAGCCCAGAAAATCGACGCCGCCCCCTTCGAGAGGGAGCTTGAGCACCAACGTGCTCCGCGCCTGGTCGCCCTCGCCGCTGTCCATGCGGACCAGCACGCCGCGCACCCCGCCGACCTCCTTGATTGCCACCTCCGGCGCCGACCAGGGCTGCTTCTCGTCGGCGGCGCGGATGTTGGCCGCCGTCTGCTCCGGATTCGCCAGCGAGGTCGTGCTGATCCGGACGTAGACCAGGCGCGGATCGCCGGGCGGCTGCGCGTCCGCCGGTCCGAGCCAGACGCCCGGGATGCCTTCGACCTGGCGCATCTGCCAGCCGGCGGGGATCTCGACGGTATAGGGGAACGGTTTCCCGGGCGCGCCCGGCAGCTCGATGCGCCGCGGCCCGGCGCCGGTGGCCGAGGATGCCAGGACGGCGGGAGCCAGGGCGGTGATAATAACGGCTGCGATCAGACGACGAAAGCTCATTCTAAGACCTCGGAACGGGATGTTTTCCTGGAGAGCCGGCCTGCAGTCCGGCCGCGCAAGCATGACATAAGATGCGCCGGTGTCCAACGCCATGCCGGCCGGCCTTGTCACGAATCCAGGCCTCCAGACACCGTCATTGGTAAGACAGTTCTCCACGCCAGATCGTAGCGGCGCGTTGGCGGCCGACGCCGGCCGCCCTCCTAGCGAACCGTTGGTTCTTCAGACGGAGGCATCGATGAAGAAAGTGGTGGGACTCTGTTTCATTTTGCTCTTGGCTGCCACCATGGCGTCGGCGCAAGACGGTGAGGGCAAGCTCTTCAAGATGTTCGTCCAGGACGCGGCGGGCAACCTGAGCCTGGTCGACGCCGTCATGACGGATAGCGGAGAGCTCGTCGCCGCGGGAGGCGTGTGCAACGGCGGGACCTGTTTGACCACGCAAGGGAACACCCTCACCTGTCCGGCCAGCGGTGGCCCGACCTGCGCGGAAGGCGAGGTCTGCTCCTGTCATTGCGTCAAGAACAGCGACAACACCTGGAGCGCCGTCAACAAGTGCGTCAAGAGGCTGGTCGCGATCGATGAGGAGCCCCTCTGATCCTGGCGCCCTGTACGAGGCGGCGGCCGTCGCCGCCGCCTCTCTCTCGCAGTCCGGCAGCGCAAACATGGCCTAAGATCCGCCGGTGTCCAGCGGCATGCGGCGCGTCGACGTGGTCATTCCGGCCTTGAACGAGGAGGCCTCGCTCCCCCTCGTCCTCGCCGCCCTCCCCCACCCGCCGGTCGGCCGCGTGGTGGTCGCCGACAACGGCTCGCGGGACGGCACGGCCCGGGTCGCCCGCGAAGGCGGCGCGATCGTGGTGCCGGCCGAGCGCCGCGGCTACGGCAGCGCCTGCCTGACCGCTCTCGGCTACCTGCGGGACCACGACCCGCCGGACGTGGTGGTCTTCGTGGACGCCGACTTCTCGGACCACCCGGAAGAGCTGCCGCGCCTGGTGGCGCCGATCCTCTCCGGCGAGGCCGACCTGGTCATCGGCTCCCGCGTGTCGGGTGAGCGCGAGCCGGGAGCCCTCCTTCCCCAGGCGCGGGCGGGCAACCTGGTGGCCTGCCTGCTGATCCGCCTCCTCTACGGCCACCGCTACACCGACTTGGGCCCCTTCCGCGCCATCCGCTGGGACGCCCTGGAGCACCTCGGCATGGCCGACCCGAACTTCGGCTGGACCGCCGAGATGCAGGTCAAGGCCCTGCGCCACGGCCTGCGCGTCACCGAGGTCCCGGTCTCCTACCGCCGCCGGGTCGGCGTCTCGAAAATCACGGGGACCGTCGCGGGGACCGTGCGCGCCGGGTACAAGATCCTGTGGACGGTGCTGCGCTACAGCCGGGGAAGGTGATCAACCACGGAGGGTCGCGAGGATCTCGTCCACGGAGCCCGCGGTCACCGCCTGGGAAATGAGGGACCTGAGGACGGCCGGCTCCTTGACGATCGCGAGAGCAGCCCGGACGTCGTCGCCGACCGCCAGGCCCCGCGCGGCCAGCACGTCGACGACGGCCTCCCGGAGCCCTTGAGCCTCTCCCTCGGCCCGGCCCAGAACCTCTCCCTCGGCGCGGATGGCGTCAAGGCCGGCATACCCCTGACGTTGAAGGAGATTGCGCAGGACCACCTTCTGCGCCGCCTGGCGATCATAGAGCGCCTCCACCGGCACCGGATTGGCGAGGGCTCCTGGCGCACGGAGCTCTTCGCCCGCATGCGCGATGCGCATCTTCTTGCCCGCCTCGTGGACCTCCACCCGGCGCAGGCCGATCATCCGCACGACCCAGACATAGCGGGTGCCGGCGGCGAGAAGCTCCTGGATCTTAGCTGCCAGATCCTTCTCGTCCTGGCCGGTGTCGGCGTATTCGACCGCCAGCGCCGGCACACCCGTAACCCAGCCCGGCTGGTCGGGGATCTCGCCCACGGAAAGATCGGGGGCGCGGAGAGTGTCGGGAGACGGGGAATAGCCGGCATCCACGCCGAGGCTTTCCACAGCCGGGTCGCTGGCGAGGACGCTGGCTCCGGCGCCCGACGCCTTCGCGCCCCGGCCCCCGGTCGGCAGACAGCGAACAGGATGTCCCTGAGACAGCTCATAGGGGTCCCCAGGCCTCAGCTGATCGGCGCGGAACGGTCCCTGAGACATGGGCTGGAACGAGGTTCTCTTCACACGTAAAGGATAGCATGGTCCTGGGTGTGCGATGGGCGAGGGGGGACGGCGCGAGTGGGGCTCACTCCACCCGCAGCAGCCGCGCCCCGAGCACCGCGAACACCCCCGCAAACCCCAGCAGCACCGCCGCCGGCAGGACCACCGCCTCGATCCCGTGCCCGAAGGAGATCAGGGCGTGGAAGCCGTCCATCGCCCAAGGGGTCGGCAGGACGTGGGCCGCGCGCCAGAGCCAGCGCGGCATCACCTCGCTCGGCCACCAGCAGCCGCCCAGCGCGGCGAGCACCATGCTCGCCACCCAGCCGACCGCCGACGCCTGCTCCGGAGTGGAGAGGACCGCCCCCAGGAAGGTCGCCAGGGCTGCGACCGCCAGGAGGTAGGCGCCGAGGAGCAGCGCGAGCCCGCCGGGAGACGAGCCCCAGGAGAGACCGAAGACCCACCGGCCGGCGGCGAGGAGGAGCACCGCCTGGACGCCGGCGAGGAAGAACCGGCCCGCGAGCTTGCCGAGGAAGACCGCGCCGCGCGGCAGCGGCAGGGTGGCCTGGCGGCGGATCATCCCCTGCCGTTTCTCCAGGGTGAGGAACACGGCGCCGTAGATCAGCGTCATCATGAGGACGGTCATGGTCAGGGTCCCCGGGACGCTCTGGGCGAACCCCCGCGGCACCGGCCGGCCGCCGGACGCCGTGCTGACCGCGACGGTCACCAGGGGAGGCGGGGCGGCGAGAGCCGTGAACGTGCGCTCGTCGGTCGGACCCGTCTCGGCCAGCCGCCCCACGATGCGGACGATCGCCCGCACCACCTGGGCCTCGGCAGCCAGGCTGAAATCGCCCCGTGCGCTCCCCGCCGTCTCCAGGTGGAGCTTCTGCTGGCGCCCGGCCAGGACGTTGGCGGTAAATCCCCGGGGGATCACCAGAAGACGGGCCGGCGGCTCCTTCTGCTTCCCGGCCCCGCCGGGCGAGAGCTCGTCGAGGGCGATCCGCTCGCTGGCGAGCTCCTGGACGAGCGCCCGCGCCAGCCAGCCGCCGTCGCGGTCCTCGACCGTCAGCGCAACCTTCTGCGGATCGCCGCCGCGGTTCATCGCGCCGAACATCCACATCAGCGCGAGCGGCAGGAGGAGCATCCAGACGAAAGAGGCCTTGTCGCGCACCGTGAGGCGCAGGTCGTTCGCGGCGAGGACCGCGACCTGGCGCAGGATGCTCATGCCAGATCTCCCCGCAACAGGCGGCGCCGCCAGAGGACGGCGGAGAGAGCGAGGAGCACGGCGCCCGCTCCCGCCAGGATGGTGATGTGCGGGAGCAAGGCCCGCAGGCCCTCGCCGTCGACGATCAGCTTCTGGTATCCCTGGACCGCCCAATAGATCAGCGAGAACGGAGACACCGCCCGCAGCCCCGCCGGCAGGCTGTTGAGCGGGATGAAGCTGCCGCCCGCAAACGCCATGACCAGCGAGACGATGTTCGCCAGCGTGGCACCCTGACGCTCGCCGCGGGAGAGGCCGAACACGGCGGAGGAGAAGCCCGTCGCCGCCAGCACCAGTGCGATCGAGAGGAGCACGAAGCCGGAGAGGCTGACGCCGCGCACGGCCACGGCAGCTCCCACCGCGGTGAGGACGAGGAGCGCGATTCCGGAGACGGCCGCCGTCGAGAGCGCCTTCCCCACCACCACCCGCCCCGCCGCGAGAGGACCGGCGAGCTGCCGACGCAAGGTCTTCTGCCGCGCCTCGACCAGCAGGTCGCGCATCCCCTGGTCCGCCAGGTTGAACAGCGAGTAGACCGCGATTCCCGGCAGCACGAGCAGGAAGATCGAGCTGGTGGGCGTCCCCCCGGGCGCCGGTTTCCGGGGTTCCGGCTCGGCCCGGGTGGCCGTCTCGAGCGTGATGACCGGCGGAAAGAGATAAGGCCGCGACCGGGTCAGGACCCGATTGATCAGGACGGAGATCTCGGCCACCCGCTCGTCGCTGGGCATCTTCTGCGGCGTCGCCGGAGACGTCCGGATCTCGTCGAGAGGACCGCGCAGCAGCCGGGACGCCGCGGAGAGCGCGTCGGCGAGCACCGTGGTCACCTGCTCGGCCACGTCGGGGAGGATCGACTGCGCGGGGCTCTTGACCAGCTCGATCCGCGCCGGGCGGCCGGCGAGAACGGCGTCCGAGAACCCCGCCGGCAGGCGC
>DASPXX010000089.1:0-29146 GCA_035637095.1 Thermoanaerobaculia bacterium | reverse complement strand
CGACCACGGCCCAGAGCGTCCAGACCCCCGGCTGAAGATCGCGGCCGAGCATGCTTTCCATCCTGACCGCTCCTCGGACGGAATCGATCTCTCTGCGGACGACCTGCAGGCCGCGCAGGTCGCCGCCGCGCAGGACGAAGCATTGCGCGTCGAGACCCTTCCCGGCGGTTTCGGTGGCGGGGCGGAGGACGATTGTGAAGTGGTCTCCCGGCTTGAGCACGGGGACCTCCACCGCCTCGGCCTCCTCCCCCCTCGATGTGCGAACGCCGCCGGAGACCTCCAGCGAATACCAGGGGAGCGGCGCCGCGGGGCGCACGAGCAGCACCACGACGGCCGCAGCCGCCGCGGCCGCCAGGCTGCCCCATCCGACCAGGCGGGAAGCGCGCCTCCGGAAAGGCAACGGCTCCGCCGGCACGGAACCCTGCTCGCGGATCGCCTGGACGACGCCGGCATGGAAGTCGGGTCCCAGCGGCCGGAAGGCCTCCCAGGCCTCGCGGGCCTCCTCGGAAGCTGCGGCCAGGGCGCGAAGCTCCTCTTCCTCTTCCGCAGACAGCTCGCCGCTGCTCAGCCGGTCCCAGCGCTCGTCGAGCCGGCTGCGTTCTTGGTCCTGGTTCTCCCGATTCACCTGTGTCAGCTCTCGTGTCCAAGGGTCGTCGCTCATTGCCTTCCGCCCTTCAGAGGTCTTCGCTGGCCCAGCGGGTTGTCTGACATCTCGTCGAGCAGGCGGTTGGCCAGACGGCGCAACCGGCTCCGCCACGCATAGACCGCGTCGGCGCTCATGCCGGTCTGCCGGGTCACCTCCTCGCACGGCAGCTCGCGCAAAAAGAGGAGATCGAAGAGGTGCCGGCCCAAGGGGCTCAGCTCCTCGGTGAGCCGCTGCAGGAGCAGCCTGATCTGCTCGCGCGACGCGGCGATCTCCTCCGGTCCGCTCTCCGGGGACGCTTGATCCAGATCCTCGGAGAGGGTGGGATCTTCTTTCCAGGGGCTCCGCTTGCCGCTGCGCAGGACCGACGCCGTCTGCCGCTCCGCGACGAGCCCGACGAAGTTGACCAGGCTCAGCCCCCGTTCTGGCTGCCAGCTGCGGAGGACCTTTCCTCCGTCGGCGAAGAGGACGAGAAAGATCTCCTGGGTGAGGTCTTCGACCTCCTGCCGGATGTTGCGGCCGGCGGCCGGGCCGGTCCGCCACAGGAGGAGGCCGCGGGCCACCCGGCTCTGGATGACCGGCGTCAACCGGCGGACGAGCCGGGTGAGAGCGGGCTCGTCCCCGGCCAGTGCGCCAAGTACCTCTTCGCGAGTCGACTCGTCATCCATCCTTGCGCGCTTTCGAGGATGATGACGATTATAGAGCAAAGACGCGGGAGCCACCGCCCTGCCCGCCGGCAGCCGGCAGCCTGTCCGCGCTCCGCGTGATCTATTGTCCGGCGAGGAGCTCTTCGAGCGCCCGCCGGAACGCTTCCGGCTCCTCGAAAAACGGCAGGTGCCCGCTGTGCTCGAACACCACGAACTTCGAGCCCGGGATCGCCTTGTGGATCTCGTAGGCGATGCGCGGCGCCACGTTGAAGTCGTAGCGGCCGGTGCCCACCAGGACCGGGAAGCGAAACTTCGCCAGCTCGGGGTTCAGGTCGAACCGCGCGAGGTCCGCGGTGATCGCCTGGTTGACCGCGTGGCGATAGGCGAACGCGGGCGCGGCGGCGAGGAAGGCGTCCCGCTTCTCGGGAGAGACGAAGAGCATCGACATGTACTCGCGCAGATCGGCCGCGATCGCCGTCTCGTCCCCGAGCGTAATGGCATAGGCGAGAGCCTTCTCCTTCTCGTCGGTCTCCGGGAACACGTCCGCGAAGAGGAAGCGGGTGTCCTGCCAGCGCGGCGCCGCCGAATCGAGGATGACGAGGTGAGAGATCCGTTCGGGATGGCGGGCCGCATACGCCATGGCCAGGAAGCCGCCCCAGGAGTGCCCGAGGAGATCGATCTTCTCGTAGCCGAGATGGGCGCGGAGCGCCTCGAGGTCGGCGATCTGATCGGCGAGGGTGCACGACTGCCCCGGCTTCAAGGCCTCCGAGCGGCCGTTGCCACGCTGGTCCCAGAAGACGACCGGACGGCTCTCGGCGATCTTGTCCCACACAGCGGAGACGTGGAGGTAGGCGTGGTCGAATCCGGGTCCGCCGTTGGCGAGGAAGAGAGGAGTGCCCGCACCTCCGCCGCGGACCTCGTAATAGAGCGTGGCGCCGGGTGCCGCGAACGTCTTCCCGGCCTCCTCCGCGGCGCAGAGCGGCAGGGCCAGGGCAATCCCGAGCAGGCCGAGACCTGCCGTCCGGAACACGGACAACCTCCTGGACTCTCTCTGGAGCATGGACGCATTGTAACGGTGTTGGCGGGACAAGAACAAAAAGAATTGCCGCCCTGGGTAAGAGGGCGGCGACGACTACGGCGACTACAAAGGCGCCACCTGAAACAGCGGGGGCGCAACTCCTCAGGGTCGGGTCCGGCGCCGGCGGTCCTCCAGTCCTGCCGGCGGCGGGGACGTTGGGTCTGTGTGGCGTGTGCCACGGTCAGGATCAAATTCTTCTTGCCAGATCTCTAAGGCAAAGTCGATGCCAGGCCCGAAAGTCCCTGGAGAGCCCCTGAAAAGCGGGTTCAGCCTTCCTGTTTCCGCTGCGTTCTGCCATGGCTCCTCTGCGGTGTCCTGCGACAGCCCGTTGCAAGCTGCAACAGGAAGGCATGAGATTGAGCTAAAATCCTGGAATGGCCGACCTGGTCCTGGTGGTGGACGACGATCCGATGCAGTGTGCTCTCCTCGGGCATTGGCTCACCGAAGCCGGTTTCGAGGTGAAAATTTTTGGCGATGGCGCTTCCTGCCTCAAGGAGCTGGAGCGCTCGCTCCCGTCGGCGGTCTGCCTCGACCTGTCGATGCCGGGCATGAGCGGGATGGCTACCCTGGAAGCCATCCGCCAGAGAGATCGGGCGTTGCCGGTGCTCATCCTCACGGCCGATCCGGCGGTCGAGAAGGTGGTGGCGGCCATGCACCTCGGGGCATACGACTACCTGGTCAAGCCGATCGACCGCAACCGGCTGCTGACCTCGATTCAAAACGCCATCGAGCGCTTCCGCCTGGAGCTCCGGGTCACCGAGCTCGAGCGCGAGGTGCGCTGGCACCGGGATGAGCAGGCGATCGTCGGCCTGTCGCCGGGCGTCCGGCAGCTCTTCCAGCAGATCGACCGGGTCGCGGCGAGCGACATCACGGTTCTCATCCACGGCGAGAGCGGCACCGGCAAGGAGCTCGTGGCCCACGCCCTTCACGAGGCGAGCCCGCGCCACGGAGGCGCGCTGGTCGCGGTCAACTGCGCCGCCATTCCGGAGCCGCTCCAGGAGTCCGAGCTCTTCGGTCATGAGCGGGGCGCCTTCACCGGCGCGACGGAGCGCCACAAAGGCAAGATCGAGCTGGCGGACCGCGGCACCCTCTTTCTCGACGAGGTCGGCGAGATTACGCCGTCGCTCCAGGCGAAGCTCTTGCGCGTCCTCCAGGAACGGACGTTCCAGCGGATCGGAGGCACCGCCGAGCTTCGTTCGGACTTCCGGCTGGTGGCCGCTACCAACCGGGATCTGGCGGAGGAGGTCAAGAAAGGCCGTTTCCGCGAGGACCTCTTCTTCCGCATCGCGGTCTTCGAGATCGAGGTGCCGCCTCTGCGCGAGCGCGGAGAGGACGTCCTGCTCCTGGCCAGGAGATTCCTGGCGGATGCCACCGAGGCGGCGGGCCGGCCGCCGGTGGAGCTCTCGCCGGAAGCGGCCGAGGCGCTCCTCGCCTATCCCTTTCCCGGCAACGTCCGCGAGCTCCAGAACGCCATCCAGCGGGCCCTGATCGTCAGCGATGGCGCGCGCATCGAACGGCAGGACCTGCCGGCCCGGATCCTCGCCGAGAGCGCCTGTCCTCCGCAGGAGGCCTCCGCCCGCGAGCTGTCTGCCCCGCGGCAGGCGGACCCCTCGCGTCCGCTCACCCTGGCGGAGCTCGAGCAGCAGGCGATCCAGGCGGCCCTCGCCCGCACCCAGAACAATCTCTCACAGGCTGCGCGCGAGCTCGGCATCGATCGTTCGACGCTCTATCGCAAGCTCCGCCAGAGCGAGGGCGCTCCGCCCTGAGATGGATCACTCTGCCTCTTTCGTTTTCTTTGGCCGCCGCTTTCTCCGGCGCAGGGGCAAGAAAGTGGAGAGGAGATCGAGGCGCGAGGGAGGGGGAGTACCCGGAAGACCCAGCCGCCAGGTAGCGCCGGCGGAAACCCGACTGAAGGTCTTGACGAGGCGAAAGATCATTGCGACAGGAGCTCCTTCGGTTCGATGCCAGCTTGATCGCGGCAGTCGTTTTGCCGTGCCTCCAGGGGCAATCCCGGTGCCAGGGCTGCGAACCCGAAAAACCCTCGATTTTCCTCCTCGCCTGCTGCGCTCCGCCACGTCCGCCGCGGGACCTGACGCGCCTTGCGACATTGTGCTGATGCGGATTGCGACAGTCCGCCGACCGGCAGAATCGTGGTATGAAAGGGAAGTGAGAGGACGGAGGGTGAGAGCACGAAAGGAGGTTGCCTTGCACACACGGGAATTGGGAAGGAGCGGATTGTCGGTCTCGGCGTTGGGGCTGGGCTGCATGGGTATGTCGGACTTCTATGGTCCCAGCGACGAGGAGAAATCTCTTGGGACCTTGCACCATGCCGTCGAAATCGGCGTCACGTTCTGGGATACGTCCGACATGTACGGGATCGGGCACAACGAGCGGCTCGTCGGCCGCGCGCTGAGGGGGCGCCGCGACCAGGTCGTCCTGGCGACCAAGTTCGGCGTCGTCCGTGGAGCGGACGGAGCCTTCCTCGGAGTCGACGGGAGCCCCGATTATGTCCGCCGGGCCTGCGATGCGAGCCTCGAGCGGCTGGGGGTGGATCACATCGATCTCTACTACCAGCACCGCGTGGACCGGAAGGTGCCGATCGAGGAGACGGTCGGCGCCATGGCGGAGCTGGTGAAGGCGGGGAAGGTGCGCCATCTCGGGCTCTCCGAGGCCTCGGCCGGCACCGTGCGCCGGGCGGTGGCGGTCCATCCGATCGCGGCCTTGCAGACCGAGTACTCGCTGTGGACCCGCGACGTCGAAGCCGAGATCCTCCCCGCCTGCCGGGAGCTTGGCATCGGTCTGGTGGCCTACAGCCCGCTCGGCCGCGGCTTTTTGACCGGCAAGATCCAGAAGGTCGACGATCTCCCGGAGAACGACTGGCGCCGGACCAATCCGCGGTTCCAGGAAGAGAACCTGGAAAAGAACCTGGTCCTGACCGAGCGCATCCGGCAGATCGCCGGAGACAACGGATGCACGCCGGCCCAACTCGCCCTCGCCTGGCTCCTCGCCCAGGGGCGGGACATCGTCCCCATCCCCGGCACCCGGAGCCAGGAGCGCCTGGAGGAGAACGCCGCCTCTTCGCAGGTCGCCCTCTCGGCCGACAACCTCGCGGAGATCGAGGACCTCCTGCCCTCCTCCCTGGTGGCGGGGCTACGCTACACCGAAGCCGGGATGGCCGGCGTCAACGTGTAAACTTGCAGAGCTGTCGAACGACGGCGGTGAGGCATGAAAGAAATCCACGAGAGCAGCGCGGCCGCCGAGCTCCGGCGGGAAGAGGCGCGCGTCGAGGCGCAGAGCGACGTCTTCCGGAAGGAGCTCGGGCTCACCGATCTCGCGCTCACCCAGGTCCTGTTCATCGTGGGCCTCCCCTGGATCGGCGTCGCGGCCAAGCAGGGACCTTCGCACATCGTCCTCTGGCTCCTCGCGATGCTCTTCTTCTATCTCCCGTCGGCGGCGGTGGTGATCTACCTCAACCGGATCATGCCTCTCGAGGGAGGCCTCTATCAGTGGGCCAAGCTCGGCTGCAACGAGTTCCTCGGCTTCATGGTGGCATGGAACCTGTGGCTGTTCGCCATCCTGAACACGTCGGAGATCGGGCTGCAGGTGACACAGTACCTGCGCTACATCCTCGGACCGGGCAGCGAAGGGCTGACCGCGAGCCCGTGGTTCATTGCCGTGATCAACCTGGTGACCATCGGCACCCTGGTTCTCCTGACGGTCATCGGGCTCGGCGTCGGCAAATGGGTCCACAAGGCGGGCGGCGCGCTGATGCTCCTCACCTTTGCCGCAATCGTGATCCTCCCCTGGCTGAGCCGGGCGCACGGCTCCTTGCCCGCCTACCATCCGCTGAAGCTCGAAATGCCGGTGCTGTCCCTGATGAGCCTCAACCTGCTCGGCAAGATGGGATTCGGTGCGCTGGGCGGATTCGAGTATGTCGCCATCCACAGCGGAGAATGCCGGGATCCGGTGCGTTCCATCGCCCGATCGGTGGCGCTGGCCGCTCCGGTCATCGCGGGAATGTTCATCCTCGGCACCAGCTCGGTGCTGGCGCTGGTCCCGCACGATCAGATCGATCTCATCGCTCCGATCCCGCAGGTGTTGAGCGAGGGCTTCCGCTCGTTGAGCGCCGCGGCGCCCATCGCGCCTATCGCCATCCTGGCTCTGCTGTGCATCCGGATGGCGCAGTCGAGCGTGATGTTCGGGGGCAATACCCGGCTACCGATGGTGGCGGGCTGGGACCACCTGCTGCCGGACTGGTTCACCCGGCTGCATGCCAGGTACAGGACGCCCGTTCATTCGATTCTCTTCGTCGGAGCCGCGACGCTCGCTCTGGGAATCGCGGGATTGATCGGCGTGGGGAAGCAGGAGGCCTTCCAGCTGCTGTGGAACGCCTCGGGTGTGTTCTACGCCTTGACCTATCTCGTGATGTTTTCCATCCCGCTCCTCGGATTGAAGGGGATCGAGCCGCGTCCGTCGCCCTGGCTGAAGGTGTGCGCCCTCTCCGGGCTCCTGATGACAATCCTCTATGTCGCTCTCTCGATCGTTCCCATCATCCAGGTGGAGAGCCGTTTCCTGTTCGCGCTCAAGATCTCGGGATTGATTCTCCTGGCCAACCTCCTGGGAGCGGCGATTTTTCTGGCAGCCGAAAGAAGACGCCAGGCGCTGAAAGCCGATCACGGCGTTTGAGAGGAGGACGCGCGCAGGATTCGCGCGGGCCAGGTGTTTCAGTCCGCAGAGGCTGACAGGTTGCCTGTCAGCCGAAAAGATCGTACTCGAACGACCGCATGGAGGTCTCATGAAACGAATGCTTGCAGCGAGTCTCCTGATCCTCTTCGCCCTTTCCGTCGCCCCTGCGGCCGAGGCCGCTCGGGTCCGCGTCGTCCATCGTGGCCGCCGGACCACGGTCAGGGTGCACACGGGCTTCCCCCTGCGTCGCCCTCTTCCGCCCGTCTACGTCCGCGCCCCACGGGTCACCGTGCGCGTCACGCCACGTGTGTTCCTGCCTCCCGTCGCGTTCGGCGCGGTCGTCGTCGCGGCGCCACCCGAGGCGAGGGTCTGGCGGGAGACTGAGCATCTCGACCGCGACGACGGGTGGACTGAATTCACCCTGAACGTCGACCGGCGGGGCCGCCAGCTTCTCCTGGAGGTCGATCGAGGTCCCGCGCAGATCAGCTTCGCCGAAGTCGTCTTCGACAACGGCGACGCGCAGGTCGTCGACTTCGCCGACACGGTCCGTGCGCAGGGCGTCTACACGTTGCTCGACTTCAAGGATGGGCGGAAGGTCGACCACGTGCGAGTCGTCGCGAAAGCCGACGCCGCCTCGAGCGAGATCTCGCTCCACCTGCTGGCGTAGCGCCTCCGGCCTCGACAACGCAGGAGACTCCAGCAGGAATGATGATGCTCCTCAATGGTGCGTGAGGGGCTCCAATCCCGGTGGCGCCGGAGTAGGATCTCGGGAGTCAAGGAGACTCCCATGCCCCAGCACAAGATCCAGCTCGATGAGAGCCAGCTCCCGGAAGCCTGGTACAACATCAACGCCGACTTGCCGGTGCCGCCGCAGCCGGTGCTGCATCCGTCCACCATGGAGCCGGTCACGCCGGACTTCCTGAGCGTGCTCTTCCCGATGAGCCTCATCCTCCAGGAGGTCAGCACCGAGCGCTGGATCGAGATCCCGGAGCCGGTGCGCGAGATCTACCGGCTGTGGCGGCCTACGCCCATGTACCGCGCCTGGCGGCTGGAGCAGGCGCTCGATACTCCCGCCCACATCTACTACAAGTACGAGGGCGTGAGCCCGGTGGGCTCCCACAAACCGAATACGGCGGTGGCGCAGGCCTTTTTCAACAAGGAGGCCGGGACCCGGGCGCTCACCACCGAGACCGGCGCCGGCCAGTGGGGGAGCGCGCTCGCCATGGCGTGCAGCATGTTCGGCATGGATCTCGAGATCTATATGGTGAAGGTCTCCTATCATCAGAAGCCCTACCGCCGGATCATCATGGAGAACTTCGGCGCGCAGGTGTTCGCCAGCCCCACCGACCGCACGAATTACGGCCGGAGCGTCCTCGAGCAGAGCCCCGACTCGCCGGGCTCCCTGGGCATCGCCATCTCGGAGGCGGTGGAGGTGGCCGCGACGTCGAACGGCGTCAAGAAGTACTCGCTGGGCTCGGTGCTCGGGCACGTGCTGATGCATCAGACGGTGATCGGCATCGAGTCGCTGCAGCAGATGGAGATGGCCGGAGAGTATCCGGACGTAGTGATCGCCTGCGCCGGCGGCGGCTCGAACTTCGCGGGATTCACCTATCCGTTCCTGCACCAGAGCTTCACCGCCGGAAAAAAGACGCGGGTGATCGCCGTCGAGCCGGCCTCGTGCCCCTCCCTGACCAAGGGCCGGTACGCCTTCGATTTCGGCGATACCGCAGCCATGGCGCCGATCGTCAAGATGCACACCCTCGGCCACACCTTCGTGCCGCCGGGTATCCACGCGGGCGGGCTGCGCTACCACGGCATGGCGCCCAGCGTGAGCGCGCTGGTCGAGCACGGCTTCATCGAAGCGCGGGCGGTACAGCAGCTCGCGACCTTTGAGGCGGCCGTGCAGTTCTCCAAGGCCGAGGGCATCCTGCCCGCGCCGGAGTCGGCGCACGCCATCCGTGTGGCGATCGACGAGGCCCTGCGCTGCA
Organism: Thermoanaerobaculia bacterium; assembly: GCA_035637095.1. GTDB lineage: Bacteria > Acidobacteriota > Thermoanaerobaculia > Multivoradales > UBA5704 > UBA5704. Next base: position 20,104 of record DASPXX010000089.1, on the reverse strand, counting down.
AGCAGAGCGGAGAGAAGAAGGTGATCGCGTTCAACCTCTCCGGCCACGGCCACTTCGACATGTCCGCCTACGAGGCGTACCACCAGGGCAAGCTCCAGGACCACGAGTATCCGACCGAGCTGGTCGAGGAGGCGATGACGCACCTGCCGAAGGTGGCGGTGTGAAACCGGGTTGAAAACCGGGGCTAAGAATTGGCCGTTCCCACCCCTGGGCTCGGGCCTCCCAGCCTCCGGGACGCTCTTCCCTGCTGCAAGCCAAGCTTGGGCTGCAGCAGCCCCTCCTTGACCTGCGGCAGGGAAGACCGTCCCTGCTGCGTAATCAGGCAAGCACGCTGCAAGGAATGAGCGGGCGACGTTTCCCCCAGGTTGACAAGCTGCAAGGTGTTGTCGCTCTGCTGCGGGTAGAGCCGTCTCTGCTGCGGATCAGGCTCTCCCTGCTGCGGGTATGCTCGATCTTGCAGCAGGGACTCTCGAGGGGACGTCTCCCCGAGCAGACCCTGAGCTGGGTCAATGCAACGCGAAGGCTCCCGTCGCTTGACCTGCTGGCAATCTGGCTCAAGATGCTGCATCATTGGTCCCGGCGAACCCCGGACAGGAGGATGCGATGAACGATGAATCGGTCGTGGAGATCCTGGCGCGGTTGGATGGGCAGATTGCGTATCACCAGGAGCGCGAGTCCTTCCATACCCAGCAGGAGGGGTTCCATCGCGAGCAGCGGACGTCGCATGCCGGGGAACTGGAGACGCTGCGACGGCATCGTGAGGCCCTGGGGGCGGCCGTGGCGGCCGCGGCGGCTCTGGCGCATAAGCCGCGGCCGTCGACGCCGGGAGTGGGAGAGCACATTGCATCGAGCGGGCGTCCGAAGCTGGCGCGCATGATTGCCCGGGTCGTCGCCGAACGATCGCCGACCGAGCCGTTCGGAGCGGCGGCGGTCACCCGGGAGGTCGAGCAGCGCTACCAGGCTGACTTGAAGAAGCCGGTCGATCCTCGCCTCGTCTCGATCGAGCTGCGCCGGCTGGTGAAGCGAGGTCTCCTGTATCTCGCCCGCCGGGGCCGCCCCCACGCCGAGGGGCTCTATGTCAGGCAGAGGCCTGCGTACCGTGCGTAACATCGTCCCCCTTGCTTCCTGAGCGGTGGGGCGGTAACATCGCGTAAGATGAGGCAAGGTCCTTCCGCCAGGCAAACTTCAGAAGATCACCGCCGGGGCCGGAGCGGTGCATCTATAATCTCGACGAGAGCCAACCGAGCACACCCTTGATGCCGAGAGCCAGCACGCAACCCGGTCTCTTTGCCGACCAGTCCGGCCCCCCTGGGGGCTCCCGGCTCTACCAGGCAATCACAGGAGCTCTCGGCTACGCCGGCTCTCCTCTCTTCTGTGAGGACGATGGCGCTGCCATTCTTGCTCCCGCGGACCGGCATTGGATCCGGGCGGCGCGCGAGGCAGGGGCGCGCGGAACGTACTTCTTCCGGACCTCTCCCGCCGACACGTCCTTCCGGCCGGCCGTCCATGTCGCGGAGGCTCCAACGCCGGAGGATGCCCGGGCGATCCACCGCCGCCTGTGGAACCAGGGCATCAACCCGTTCCTCATCGTCGTGCTCCCGGCCCAGATCCGGGTGCTCGCCGGTTTCGCCTTTCACCCTCAACAACCCAAGGTCGGCAGGATCGACCAGATCCGGGTTTCAAGGATTGTCGAGACGGTCATCTTGCAAGAGCTGGCAGCCTTCAGCGCTGACTCCATCAACCGCGGGGACGTCTGGCAGTGCCACGCAAAACACCTAGGAGCGGGTCGCCGGGTCGACACCAAGCTCCTCGCGAGTCTGAAGGCGTTGGGCGGCGTGCTTCAGCGGGACCATGACGTGGCGGACACGGCGAGCCATGGGCTGATCGGCAAGTTCGTCTACCTGTCCTACCTCCGGGCGCGTGACATCCTCTCCGACGAATGGCTTCAGGAAGAGGCCGGACTCACGCCGCAGGCGGTCTTCCGCGGAGAGACCTTCTCACCTGACCTGACTCTCCAGGGTTTCAGAGCCCTGTCGAGGGCGGTGGAGAAGCGGTTCAACGGGCATCTTTTTCCGATCCCGTGGGGGAGCCCCCGTGCGCCTCGAACCGAAGCGATCCGCACGGTTGCCCGTGTCTTCGCGGGCGACGACGTGCTCTCCGGACAGATCCATCTTCCCTTCACCGCCTACGACTTCTCGTACATCCCGGTCGAGCTTCTTTCGGCCATTTATGAGCAGTTTCTCCACGCCGAGGGCTCGGACACGTCCCCCCAACAAAGGGCCGCCAGGCCCGAGGAGCAGCAGGCCGAAGCCGCGGATCCGGAGAAGCAAGGCGCTCACTACACACCTGAGCCCTTGGCCGACTACCTGGTTTCGGAAGTCGATTCGGTGCAGCCGCTACGCCGGGGCATGAAAATCCTGGATCCCTGTTGCGGTTCCGGGATTTTTCTGGTCGTAGCGTTTCGCCGGCTCGTGGAGTTGGAGAGCGGCCGCCTGGGCCGGCCGCTCCGCGCCGGAGAGCTGAAGCGTGTGCTGGAGGCCGGAATCTTCGGTGTCGAGCGCAATGCCACCGCCTGCCAGATCGCCGGTTTCAGCCTCATCCTGGCTCTCCTGAGCTATGTAGAGCCGCCGGAGCTGCATCGGCACAAGAGCTTCAAATTTCCCCGCCTCATCGGCAACAACCTTTTTGTGCAAGACTTCTTCAATCCGGCCGGCGACTTCTGGAAACAAACGGCCCCCTCAGGCGGGTTCGATTGGATCATCGGAAATCCACCGTGGGTCGAGCTGAAAGCCGGCGATCCCAAGGATCGTTTCGTGCGAGACTGGTCCCATGAGCACCGGAAGGACTGTGGGCTCGCCCGTGATAGGACAGGCGAGGCTTTTGCCTGGCGGGTGATGGAGTGCCTCGCAGAAGACGGTGCCGTGGGTCTGATCCTGCATGCCAAGTCGCTCACCAACGATCATCTTGCCAGGTGGAGGCAGAAGTTTTTCAGTGGCGTCCAGGTGCATCGCATCACCAACTTCGCCAATCTGGCGTACGTCCTCTTCGCATCGGCCCAGCAGCCTGCAGCGACGGTCATCTATTCTCGACGAGTCGCGGAGCCCTCGTCCATTCTGCATGTCGGCCCCTTCGTCGCGCATCAAACTTCCCTCGCATTGAGGAGTCGCCAAAAACGAGCGTGGGTGATCAGCTTCTCGGAGGCGGAAGTCAAGTCGATACCGGCTGCCCAAGCGGCGGAGGGGCGGGCGGCGACATGGAAGATGGCTCTGTGGGGCACACCACGCGATGAGGCTGCGATTCGGCGGCTCCGTCGGATCTTTTCTACGCAGCTTGGCCAGTTGGCCGATGAACGGGGATGGAGCGTCCGCCTGGGCCTCCAGTTGCGGAAGGATGCGGGAAGACCGGAGGACCCCAATGAGTATCAGAAGGACCTCGAAGGCCTGAAGGTCCTGGACCATCAGGCGCTTCTTGGATCGGGTCCGACGCTTCGGATCTCGGAACGGTTTCTTCAGGAAAACCAGATCGGTTGCTTTTTGAGGAAGGGAAGGACGGCCGGAATGAAGATCATTCGTGGTCCTCGCCTATTCCTGTGGAATACTTTTGCCGCTTATTCCAGTGCAAAGTTCATCATCTGCCACGACAAGATCGGCCTGGCAGGTAGAAGCAGCCGCGAGATGAAGGCCGTAGCCGCCGTTTGGAGCTCCAGCTATGTGAGCTACCTTCTGTTTTTCGTCACCAGTGCAGCCTGGGGTCTCGGGTATAGCCAGATCGACAAAGGTGACGTTGATCGCCTCCCCTTCCCCGAGCTCACGGTGGAACGCGAGGCGGGGCTCGCGGCGGCCTGGGATGAAGCGGCAGCCCTGGAGCTCGGCGGAGTACCCTTCGAGAGCGTCAGAGAGCACCTCGATGTCCGCGTCGCGGCTCTTCTGGGCATCCCTGATCATGTTTCGCTCGTCGTGCGCGACTTTTTTCGCGTCCGCTACGAGCTGAACAAGGGAAAGGTTCCCCCGGACTTTCTCCAGAAGCCTGGCGCCGATGAGATGTACGCCTATGCCGCCCGACTGAGGGGTGAGCTGGATGCATTCCTCGGTGGCAGTGGGCGGCACAGAGTGTCGGTCCTGTCTTCGGGCCACGGAGTCTCCGTGTCGATCACTCTGACACAACCCGGTCCTGAGATCGAGCCGGAAATCCGTTCGGTGGCCGGCGGTGAGAGCGAGCAACTGGAATCTCTGCTCCGCGCCGCAGAAACCAGATTCAGTCAATGGGCCTACGTCAAGCGGAACGTACGCATCTTCGCCGGAGATACGATCCATCTGATCAAGCCGCCGCGGCGGCTGGAATGGACGGAGACGCAGGCGCTCTTGGACGCCGCAGACGTCATCGCAGAAGTTCTCGAAGCACAGACCTCCCGCGAGGCATGATGGCAGCCGGGCTCAGTGACGCATGGGGTCTCTACCTCGGGGCGATACGGTTCCATGCTCACCAGCTCCTCGCCTGGGCGCATGCAGATGCCCGCCCGGCGCTCCATGACGACTTGGACGAGCCATCCCTCACGGGGTTGCTGGGCGAGAAGATGAAGGTTCGTCTCGCCGCTCCCGAGACTCCCCAGGCGTACGACTACTATGCGATAGGAGACCAGGAACCTGTCAGCCCTTCCGGCCAGATGGGGAACGATCGTTTGAGGCTGGATCTGTGTATTATCCGTACGGGAGTCAAGCCGCGCCTTCGCTACATCGTCGAGGCAAAACGGCTCCGTACGGGGGGCTTTCCTATTGGGAGATACGTGGGCCGGAGCGGGATCGGCGACTTTCTGGAGTGCCGTTACGGTGCGGGGTGCCCCGAGGCGGCCATGATCGGGCTTGTTCAGAACAAAGACGCCGTCTACTGGCAAAGGGAGCTTCATCGGAGCTTCGACGCGGAGAGTGCCGCCGGACATCTCGCAGTGCTGGAGGGGCTCGCTCCGGTGCATATCCTGGAGAGCTTGCCCAACGAGCTCCAGAGTGTCCACCGGCGGACAGACACCACCCCGATCCGGCTTTTCCACATCTTTCTCGACTGCACGGCACCGGCTGCCACCATGTTGGAGTGATGGCCCTCTGCCGCTCAGTGACCGCCGTGCCCGCACCCGGTTCCGTCGGTGAGGCTCGTCAGCAGACCGTCGGCCGCGGTGATCGTCCGGTTGTAACAATCGCCAGCGCTGGTCCGCGAGGAATAAATCTGGGAGCTGGCGCGGTCCTGGAATCCAGCGAGGGCTCCCGACGGAGCGAACAGCAGCGTGTCGACCGACCAGATTTCGTTCCACCTGCGGAAGATACGCCTCATGCCCAGTTTCGCTCGTGCCGCGAAGATAGCATGGAGCGCAGAAAGAAAAAGCGCCGGCAGTACTCAGACCGGCCGGCGCAGGGAGGAAGGAGGCGCTGAGCCATGGCGAGGGAGATCTCCCATCCCCCAGACCCCCAGCCGCTTGTCCGCATAGATCCCGCCGGTGTGCCAGCAGCGCTCGTCGATCAGCCGCTGGGGGCTCGGGAAGCAGAACGGCGGGCGCTCCAGGTTGAGCGGGCGCCATCCTCCGGTCACGACCTCTTCGTTCTCGCGGTCACCGATGAAGGTGGTCGTGATGAGGTAGCGGGCGCCGCTCCGCCGCAGGTTCGCGAGCGCGCGCCAGATGTCCGCGGTGCGGAAGTGGACGAGGCCGTCGCGGCAGAGGACCACGTCGGCTGGCGGCAGCGGGTCGCGGGTCAGGTCCAGCCGCAGGAACTGCCGGTGCGGGCGGCTGTGCCGGCGGAGATTCTCGGCGATGATCTCGGGGACGACGTCCACCCCCAGGTACTGATCGACCGCGTCGGCCACGGGACCGATCCAGTTGAAATCGCCGCAGGGCGCATCGAGCAGGACGCGCGCCCCGAGGTCGTGTAGAGCTGCCACGAGGTCGTCGCGGAACGAGGCGCCCCTCTGCTGTGTCGAGCCGGGGCCGGACACCGATTCGTCGCTGCCCCAGGAGTTGGACCGGTGGGTCTCGGCGAAGACGTGCTCCATCTTCCGCCGCGGCGTGGCTCCGCCCGACCAGATTTCATTCCACTTGCGGACAATGCGCCTCATGCCCGGTCTCGCTCGTGCCGCGAAGATAGCATGGAGCATAGAAAGAAAAAGGCGCCGGCAGTACTCAGACCGGCCGGCGCAGGGAGGAAGGAGATTTTCAGGAGCGATTCTTGGGTCGTCCTGTCAGACCAATAAAGCAAGTCAAATGCCAGGTCAGACTCGAAAGCGCGGATTCCCTTCTTCTCGGATTTGCGGGCGGTCCGCGGACCGATGGCGCGGCGCTTTGCCACAGAGCCACTGGTGCAGTCTGCCCCGGGTGTTGCAAGCCGCCACAGCCATCTCCGGGTGATAGGATTCCCGAGACAAGGCAGGAGCCCGTCGCCGGGTTCACAGATGGAGGCCACACCGCACATCACCCTCCGGCCGTATCGAGTCGAGGACGCCCCGGCGCTCCATGAGGCGGTCTTGAGCTCCGTGGCCGAGATCCGTCCCTTCGGGTCCTGGTGCCATGCGGGTCTGACGCTCGACGATCTGCGGGCGTGGATCGAAGCCCAGGTCCAGGCGTACGAAAATCTCTCAGCCTTCGAGCACGCCATCGTGGCGGAAGGCGGCGCGCTCCTCGGCGGATGCGGTCTCAATCAGATCGACGACGTGAACCGCCGTGCGAACCTGGGCTACTGGGTCCGCTCTTCAGCCACCCGGCGCGGGGTGGCGACGGAGGCGATCCGCCAACTCGTCGAGTGGGCCTTCGCGAACACCGACCTCGTCCGGCTGGAAGTGCTCGTGGCGGCCGACAACCTCGCGAGCCTGCGGGCGGCGGAGAAGGCCGGCGCCGTGCGGGAAGGCGTGCTCCGGAGCCGGCTTCTCTTGCACGGCACCGCGCATGACGCGGTCCTGTTCTCTTTCGTGCGCGAAGCATGACTCCCCCTCTCCCGGGGGGTGAGGTTTCGAGGCTACGGCGGCTGCGGGCAGCTGCAGGTCTGGCAGGTCGTGAAGCCGACGTGGAAGAGCGCCTGGTTGTCGTAGGCCCCGGCGCCGCTGGGAAACTGGTTGAGCAGGGTTTCCCAATTCAGGACCGCGTTGCAGAAACAGGTCTTGTTGAAGGTCAAGCAGACGGTGTGGGAGCCGCAGGAACCGGCTCCCTGATTCTCGTTGTCGAAGGCGTGGGGATGAGAAAAGAGGGGATTGCCGTCGAGACAGGCCTGAGCCGCCACCGGGGCGCAGACCGGCCGGTTGGCGAAGAGGTCGTGGTTGATCCAGGCCGACTCGAAGAGATGGACCTCGCACGAGCTCCCCTGGTTGATGCACACGGTCAGGTTCTGATTGGCGTCGAGGCAGCCCGGGTCGGGTGCGTGGCAGAACGCGCGGGCGGCTCCGAAGGTCAGGTCCCAGCCGTTGGCGGAGTAGCACAGCCCGTTCGCGCCGTCCGGATCTCCCTGGCAGTGGATGCACTGGGTGCCGGGGTGCTCGGTGAAGTGCAGCGACGGGCAGGCGATGCCGCATTGGCTGGTCGGCAGCAGGGCCGGGTTGCAGGGCGCCTGGGTCGAGGACGGACAGGTGGCCGGATTGTTCGGATCGAACGGCGGCAGGTTGGGGGGCACGATGTCCGGCGGCCCGTGGTACTGGCCTCCCGGGGAGGGCTTGTGGATGATCGTGACACCCCCGACGGTCTGGGCTGTGGCGGCGGCGTCGAGGCCCAGGCCGAGCGTGAGCGCCAGGGACAGCGGAAGCAGCATACGGCTCGCATCGATCTTCATGGCAGGCTCCTTTCCTCGGCTCACCGCCCGCAGGCGCAGATCGGGCATTCGGGAATGATGTCGACCGCCTGGATCCAGGTGCCATAGCGGTCATCGGATTTCACGTACTCGCCGACCGCCCAGAGGAGGGTCGGGCTCGCCGGATCGATGGCGACCGCCCAGTAATCACCCCAGCGGTATGGCGGTGTCCCCAGGACGGCCTCCTTGTAACAGTGGTTTGCACTCGCGACGAGCACCTGGTATTGCATCTGTCCCTCCGCCGCGCAGGCGGCGCGGGCGGTGATCCAGAAGCTCACCGGCTCGGCCGGCGACGATTGGGCATAGGCCACCACCAGCGAGCGTTGGGCGTCCACGCCGACGGTCGGCAGATAGGTGTGCTGGGTGGTGTCGGAGGAGCTCCCGTGGATCTCTCCAGTCTGCACCAGTTGCGACCACGCCACCGGCGCGTCGGGGGGGCCGGTGCGGATCTGGTACCAGCGCGCCGCGTTGAGTTGGGTGGTGCCGGCCTGGCGGTGCACGGTGTGCGCCGCATAGAGATCGTCCTGGCGCCAGACGGCGTTCTGGAGCTGGCCGCTGGAGACGTCGATGGTGTCCGCGGCCGCCGCGCAACTGATCCACTGCGGCGCGTCGACGAACGGCTCGCGGTACCCGGGCACGGCGGCGTCGAATTCGGTGAAGCTCAGCTGCGTCGCATCGAGCGGCTTGCGCACCTTGACCATGTGCAGCTTCGGGAAGAGGGTGGTCTGGCTGCTGTTGTCGCGGAAGGTGCCGATGAACAAACCCATGGCCGGCGCGCCGATCGGCAGGTCGAGCGTCTGGGCCGCGCGCATCGACCAGTGGTATTGCGGCAGTATGGTGGTCTGCACCACGTCTACCATGGTGGTGATCTGCGGCGTGGCGGAGAGCATCGAGGCTTTGCCGATCGAGCGATAGAGCAGCGCGCCGGGCGGCACGTCGGTCGATCCCCTGAAGAGATTGACGCCCACGTAGATCGCCTGCCGGTCGAAGCCGAGCGATGGGTAGTCCGGGTAGTAGACGGTGGGGGAGAACGGCACGTCGGTCCGGAACACGGACCAGGCGCCGCGCGGGTCCGCGGTCGCCGAGACCGCGACGTGGATGTATCCCCGGTGCGCGGTGTAGTCGCTCTCGAGCGCGATGGCAAAGAAGCGCTTCGCGTACGGATCGAAGACCAGCCGCGGATCGAAGAGGAGGCCGGAGCTGCCGAAAAAGCTGGAGAACTGCGTGTAGCCGGTCACCGCCATGCCGTTCTGATCGAACGCCTGCAGGCCCCGGTTGACCGTTTCGACGAAGTACTGGGCGCCCGTCGAGGTATCGATCACCGAGCTGATCGCGACGTTGGGATCGGGCGGCGGATGGCCGGCGCCCGAGGTGGCCTCGTCGATAGCGTCGAAGCCCAGGCCGAGGTTGAGCGATGCCCCGGTCGCGAGGAGCGCGGAGACCGGGTCCGCCGAGTCGAGCTGCGCGGCCTCTGCCGATCGCAACGCGGCCGGCGGTCTGGGGCCGGAGTGGCGCTGGATCGGTTGCCCCACCTGCGACGGCGCGACGGCCCCCGGGGGCAGGAGCTGCGCGGGCTGCCCGGTGATCGGGCTGCCGAGACTGTAGATCTGGACGCCCGCCTGGGATTCGGCCTGCCATCCCGCGAAGACCAGGACGGCCAGAGCGGCGGTTTGCCAATGGATCGGCTGCATGGCACCTCCTTGCTCGTAAGAGAAGCGAGCTGACGTCCGCAAGGCTAAGCGTTCCGCCGGCGGCGGGCCGTATCAGTTCTGGAAAATCCAAAAGTGATACGCCCGGAATCCCGGCCGCTGCTAGGCTGGTCCGCCGGATGGGAGCCCGGACCTTCGACGCCGCGTTTCGCGAAGCCTTTCGCCTCGCCTGGTTTCTCCATGGCGAGCGCACGACGGCCCGGGCGATCGCCACCGAAGCCTTCGCCCAGGTCAAGGTGGCGGTGGCGGCGCAGCGCAAACGGTTCTACTACCGCCCGCGCGGTGAGCGCAGCAAAGTGGAGCTGTCCGAGTTGCAGCTCCTGCAACGGCTGGTGCTGATCGCTTCCGAGCCGTACGAGCGCGCGGGCGAAGCGGCCGGCCGCACGACCCAGGCCGACCTCGTGCTGCGCTTCGTCAAGCACCTGGTGAGGATCACGATGAAACGCAATTCCTTCCATGTGGCCCTGGGCCTCACCCGGGTGCTGCACGACTATCCGGCCCCGGCGGCCATGGACCTCTATGGATTGCTTCTCGCCGATCCCGGGAAGAACCCCGACGACCCCTACTACCGGTCGCGCAAGCGGTTGCTGCTCGCCGAGCTCGCGGAGCGCTTCGGGCCTCTGGTCGAGCTGGTGCGCGGGCCGGGTGGGGAGGACCGCTTCGCCAGCCAGCCGTCGGACCGCTTCGCCGGTCTCGTCCGCCAGGCGCTCGGCCGGTTTGCCCCGTGGGGAGGCGAGAAGGCCGCGGACGCCGATTTGCGCCGCATCTTCGCGGTCCTCCATCCGCCCTCGTTCGACCGTCTGCTCGCGACCCTGCGCCTGCCGCGGTCGGCGGAGCGTCTCACCCTGCCCGTGTTCCATCTCGACGAGGAGGCCGCTCCGCCGGACGATCGCTCGGATCCTCCGGACCCGACCTGCGAGGAGCTCGCCGCCGCCCAGGCCGAGCTGGCGCGCCGGGCCCAGGCCCGCCGCCAGCCGGCGCCGGCCTGGCTCGCCGTGCGGGTCGATGGCGCCGTCCAGGGCCGGGTCGGATTGGATGGCGAGCCCTGCGTCGTGCAGCTGCCGGAAGGAGCCGAACGGATCGAGATCACCGGTGGCGGTTCCGAGCTCCTCGCCCTTCTTCTCTTGAAGGGCTCGCGGCTGGAGGATGCGGGCGCGGTGGAGCGCTGGGTCGTCGAGCTGGCGGCGGGCCAGCGGTTGGAGCTGGCTCTCGATCCGCCGTTGCTCCGCGTTACCTATGCGCAGCGCGCTCCGGTCTGGCGGCAGGCGGTCGAGAGGTTGGCCTCCGGCAGGTTCTGGGCGAGCCCCGTGCTCACCGTGGCGGTGCTGCTGTTGGTGATCGCGCTTCCGGTTCTGGTGCGGCAGCGCCTCTCGCAGACCGATCGGACGGATCAGACGGAGCGGACCGATCCGGCAGAGATTACCCGCGGGCCGCTCGCCGAGCCGGACCGGCCCGGGAACCACGCCGGGGTCATCCTCTGGCTCGAGCCGGCGCCGGCCGCGGTCGATCCGGCCTTGGCGGCGGCGCTCTCCCGCGGCCTTCAACGGCATGCCGGGCTCGCGGTCAGCCGCGACCGGGAGGCCGCCGATCTCGCCTTGCGCTGGCTGCCGGGCCCGGGCGGCGGCGCATCGCTCGCCCTGGTCACCCGGGGCGGGGATGTCCTGTGGCAAGCGCGGCCGGCGGCGGGCTCCCCGGAGCGCCAGGCGGCGGCCTGGTTGCGCGAGCTGGCGCCCTACCTCCACTCGCCTTCGAGGACGAACCCGGACCAGTAGTAGGGCGCGCTCCAGCGCGGATCCGTGAGGAAGCTCTGCTGTGCCTGCCGCAAGGCCTCGCCCGGCGGCAGGCCGCGCTCCAGATAGCCGTGGTAGAAGCGTTCCATCAGGACCGCGGTGGACTCGTCCTGCACCTCCCAGAGGGTGGCCATGACGCGCCGGGCCCCGGCGTGGAGGAAGGCGCGGGTGAGCCCGAGGAGCCCTTCGCCCCGCAGCTCGCGGCCGAGGGCGGTGCGGCAGGCCGAGAGCACCACGAGATCGGCGTCCAGGTCGAGCCGCGCGATCTCTTCCAGGCGGAGGACGCCGTCCTGCGGGGCGCCGGCGGCGTCGACCAGCGAGAGCACCACGCCCGACAGGCGCGGATCGCGCTCGTCGACCAGGGCGTGGGTGGCCAGGTGGAGGATGCGGTAGCGGTCGAGGGTGCCGCCGGTCGCCAAGCGGCGCTCGGCCGCGAAGTCGAGAGCGACGAGGCGTTCTGCGGCCGGCACCAGACCCGCCAGGGCGAGCGCCTCCCGGCGGGTGGCCGGCAGGCGGGGGAGGGTGGGAGCGGCGGCCGGCGCCGGCCGGGAGACGCGGGGATCGGAGACCGAGAAGACGGGGTCCGCCACCACGGCCAGCTCGGCGGAGGCGCGGCGGGGGCGCGGCCGGCGCAGCTCGGCGAGCACGGCGGCGGACGGGAGGAGGATCACCTCGCGGCTCGCGACGAGCGGCCGGCCGTCGGGTCCGGGGAGGGCCGCGAACGGCACGCGCAGGAGGGCACCGTCGCCGGCGATGGCGAGGCGGGGGTGCCGCCCGGCCCGAGCTTTCCAGAGGGGGCCGAGGAGCAGCCGGCCGAGCCGGTCCAGGGCCTGCGGCAGGGAGGCGTCGGCGGCGGCGATGCGCTGCCGCCGCTCCGCGCTCAGCTCGAAAGGGACCTTGCGGTTGCGCGCTCCGATCCTCAGGTCCACCGCGCGGACCGCCGCCTCCAGCGTCCGCCGGCCGGGCAGCTCGAAGCTCTCGAAGGCGTCGCGCGAGACCGCCCAGAGGAAGCTGCGCGTCTCGCCGAGGGCGTACTGGAGGAGCACTGTGTCCTTATCCAGAAGATCCCGTTGCAGCGCCGCCACGGAGAGGACCGGTCCCACCGGAGGCCTGTCCGGATCGCCGGTCCGCGGCCCGGAGAGGCTGTCGAAGAGAGCGCGGGCCTGGGCGCGCTGGCTCCAGGCCAGGGCCTCGGCGCGCCGGGCGGGCTGCCGCGCGGCGAGCTCCATGTCGATCTCGATCGCCAGCTCGTAGACGCGATGCACCGAGGCGAGATAGGTGCCGCGCAGCTCCTCGTCCTCGACCTTGAGGCGCAGGTCCTCGATCAGCGCGACCGCCCGTTCCAGGGTGGCGAGGCTCTCCGCCAGCCGGCCCTCCCGCCGCGCCACCCGCGCCAGGAAATAGATCGCCTCGGCTTCGAGCACCGGATCGCCGGCGCGGGCGGCGAGCGCACGCTCCCGCTCATGGTGCCGGCGCGCCAGAGCGAGCCGCCCTTCCTGCGCGGCCAGCTCCCCTTCGAGCCGGGCCACCTCGGCCTCCGAGCGCAGGTCTTCGGTCGCGGCCAGCAGCCCGGCGGCGCGGCGGTAGCGTGCGCGGGCGGCTTCCGGGTGGCCGAGGGCCGCCTCGACGGCGCCGAGCTCGGTGAGAGTGCGCCCCTCGCCGCGGTGGTCTCCCACCTGCCGGCGGAGCGCCAGCGCCTCCTCCAGCGCGGCGCGCGCCTCGGCCAGGCGACCCTGCCCGGTCAGCAGCCGGCCGAGATTGGTCAGCGTGTAGGCCTCGCCGAAGCGGTCGGCCGCCTGCCGCATCACGGCGAGGGCTTCGCGGTAGAGGCGCTCGGCAGGCTCCGGCTCGCCCAGGGATTCGTAGAAGAACGCCAGGTTGTGGAGGGTGTTGGCTTCTCCGAAGCGGTCGCCCAGCTCGCGCCGCAGGGCGAGGGCCTGCCGGCCGGTGGCGAGCTGGGCCTCGCGGTCGCCGAAGCCGGCATGGGCGTAGGTCAGCGCGCCGAGCGCCTCGGCCTCGCCGCCGCGGTCCCCGACCCGCCGGAAGGCGGCGAGCGCCGAGCCCACCCGCGCGAGGCCGCGGTAGGCGTTGTCGCCGTCGAGCTCGATCTCGCCGCGATTGAGGTCGGCCCAGGCCGCGAGCCGTGCGTCCCCCAGGCGCCGGAACCGTTCGCTTGCCTCCGCGTAGGCGGCCTCTGCCGCGGCGAGGCTGGCCATCGTGTCCTGCCAGTGCAGGCGCCCGGCCTCCGAGAGGATCGCCTCGGCCGCGGCCCGCCGGTGGTCCTCCGGCCGTGCCGGCCCGCGCTCGCGAAGCTCGACGAGGTACCGGCCGGCGACGGCGTCCCGGTGCACCGGAGCGAGCTCCAGGGTGTAGCGGCCGGCCCGCCGCGCCAGGATCGTCACCGGTTCCGGCCCTTGCGTGGTGGTCGGCGCGTCCCGCTCCGCCTCGATCCGTCCGTCCGGTCCGAGCACCCGCAAGGCGAGATCGACGCCCCGCTGCTCGACCACCACCCGCGCGGCCTCCCCGGCGGCCAGCGTGAGCGGCAGGCGCACCATCTGACCGCCCTGGAGCCGTCCTTCGCGTGGAGGACCGGGGGCGAGCGCCGTTTCCCCGCGGCAGGCGGAGAGGCCGAGGACGAGAAGCAGAAGGAGCAGGGACCGCCGGAGGGCTCGCGGGTGCTGCATGGCGAGAAGTATAGAAATGAAAAAGGGGGAGACGCTGGCAGGCGCCTCCCGTGAGGAGTGCTGGGGGAGAGGAGTGACTCTCCGGTGTCCCCTTTTTATGGGACTTGCCGTGTATGTCCCTCTGGGGCGGAGATCGGTTCAATCGTCCCCGGCGCCGCCTGGTAAGCTCACCGGCTGATGATGCGCGTGAGCTGGTCTCTTTGCCTCGTGCTGCTGCTCGGCTGTTCGGACGGTGGGCCTCCAGGGGAGGGGCCGGCGACGCTGGGGGCGGAGGTGCGGGCTGCCGAGGATGCACGGGGAGCGGTCGTCGAGTCCATCGAGGACGGTGGACCGGCGGCCCGCGCCGGTCTCCAGCCGGGCGATCTCATCCAGGCCGTCGACGGCAAGTCGGTGGAGGATCCGTGCGGCTTCGAGCAGGCGCTGCGCGACCTCCCAGCGGGGAAGAAGGTGAAGATCGCCTGGCGGGCGGGGAGGGAGAGCCGCGAGGCCGCGGTCGAGCTCGCCTCCGCCTTGGATCTCTACGGCAAGGCCTGCGACGGCGGCCGGGTTTCGAGCTGCCACCAACTCGGGGTGGTTTATCTCCAGGGGCGAGGGATGCCGGCGGCGGACCCGGCCCGCGCCGCCGAGATCTTCGAGCAGGCCTGCAGCAAGGGGAGCGCCGACGCCTGCGCCGACCTCGGCATCCAGGCTCTCAACGGGAACGGCATCGCCGCCGACGAGCCCCGCGCGCGGGAGCTCTTCCGCCAGGCCTGCGATGGAGGCAGCGCCGCCGGCTGCGCGCACCTCGCCTACGTGCTCGCCACGGGACGCGGCGTTCTCCAGGACGACGCCCGCGCCTTCGCGCTCTACCGGCAGGCCTGCGATGGCGGCGACCCGGAGGGTTGCTACAACGTCGGCGTCCATTTCGACGACGCGCGCGGTACCTTCCAGAACCAGACCCTCGCCCTGGCCGCCTACACCCGCGGCTGCGCGATGGGCAGCTCCATGGCGTGCACGAACCTGGCGTACCACTATCAGAACGGTCTGGGCACCCTGGCGGATGCAGCGCGGGCGGTCACCTTCTACACCCGGGCCTGCGAGGGGACGCGCTGCACGCCCGGAGACCCCATGGGGTGCTTCGACCTCGGCGTCGTCTATCGCGACGGCCTCGGCGTTGCTCCCGACAAGGCCCGGGCCGCCACTTATTTCGAATCCGGCTGCGACGGCGGCAACGCCTACGGCTGTGCCAACCTCGCCGACCTGCTCGAATACGGCGACGGCGTCCCCAAAGATGAGAAACGGGCCGACGAGCTCTTCCGCCGCGCCTGCCAGGGCGGCCACCAGAGGTCCTGCGAGCGGCTGGGGCTGCAGCCGGAAGCGCAGCCCGAAAAGACCCCGCCTCCGGAGTGAAGCCTCCCGGCACGCGTCCTGCACACTCTCGGTTGGAGGGGAGGGTACGATCTTGGAGGTACCGAACATGAAGAACATCATTCGATCGACCAGCTTTCTGGCGTCGCTCGTTGCCATGACGCTCCTGACGGGTTGCGGCACGATGGGCGGCCCCTACGGCCCCACGGACCGGAACGGCACCTACGATCCCTACGAGCAGCGCCTCGACAACGTGCGGGGCACCATCGAGCGCGTCGACACTCGCGCGCAGACGATCGTCGTGACGCCGGAATCCGGTTACAGAAGCAACCTGAGAAACGGGAACGAGGAGGTCGTCCTCGCCTACGACAGCCGCACCACCGTCGAGTTCCAGGGCCGCACCTTCCGGCCGGAAGACCTGGAGCCCGGCGACCGCATCCTCGCCGAGGTGACGCCGTCGAGCCGGTCGTATGACCGCCCGCTCGTCGGCGAGATCCAGGTGCTCTACGACGTGAGCAGCGGGGCCGGCGATAATGGCGGGTACAACAACGGCGGGTACAACAACGGCGGGTACAACAACCGCTACTCGACGAATCTGCGCGGGATCGTCCGCTACGTCGACACCAACAACCGCGCCATCCAGGTAGATACGTCCTCGCGCGGCTTCTCCAATGGACAGTCCGGCAGCGGGCAGTCCGGCGTGGTGACGGTCTACTACGACTCCGGCACCACCGTCGAGTTCCAGGGGCGCCGCTATCAGCCCGAGAACCTGGAGCGGGGGGACGAGGTCGAGATCGACACCCGCGACGCGAGCGGGGGGCGGCTGATGGCCGATCAGATCACGGTCGTGAACGACGCGCGGAGCCGCTGAGTCTCTTTGCGGCGGCCCACGAGAGGAGTACCATCGCGCCTTGGGGCGGAGCTCTTTGAGCGACAAGGAGGCGACATGCGTGGCAGAACGGCTGGTGTATCCGTCTGGGCGTCGATGCTCCTCTTGGGTCTTTTTCTCCAGGGCTGCGAGAAGGGGTACCGGCAGGTGGTCGTGGTGGACGGCGGCAAGGCCGAATTCGTCACCGTCGGCCAAGCTCCCAAACGAGCCCCGAAGCTGTGGGTGCCTGACCGGGTCCTCGTCTTCCGGACGAGCTCGCCTGTGCCCGGCGCTCCAGCTCAGGCTGTCGGTGAGGCGGGGCATGTCTATCGGATCAACGACGACCTGAAGATGGAGGAGATCGACAAGTTCGACCTCCACATCCCGAACGACACGCTGGCCTATCGCTACGGGGGCTGAAGTCCCAGCTCCGAGCCTCTCCCTCTCAACGCCGGGGCCTGCCCAGCGTCACGATGGAGGGCTCGTCCTCGACGATTCGGATGCTCAGAGACTGGCCCACGACGGTGAGGAGCTCCCCCCGGGAGCCTTGCAGGTGGAGCTCGACCGCGCCGGAGTCCGGGAAGGGCACCGGAATGGTGGAGCCGAGAGGCCCGTCCGGCGATTCGAGCGTGGCCGTGGCGATCGCGAGCGGCAGCGACTCGACGGTGCCGTGCGCCTCGCCGTTGAAGAAGAAGAGCTGGGCCCTCCCGGCCTCCGTTGTGGCGAGCGTCACCACGAGCCAGGTGCCCCGGCGCTCGAGGTGCTCCACCGAGGAGCCGGGGAGCGGGATCGCGGCGGCGCTCACAGCGTGAGCTCCCAGGTCTCGCCGATCAAACCCTCGCCGAATTCACGGTCTTCCGGGTATAGAAGCGGTTGAAGCCGCGCACGGCCTCGACCGTGCGGTCGGCGGGGATCTGCTCCACGGCGGCCTCCTTTCTGCGCCGACCGGAGGCCAGTATCTTGCGGTTGGTTGACTCTGTCAATTATCTGGCGGTCGGGAAGGGAGAAGATCGAGCGCAACCTCCCGTGCTACCATGCAGCCGATGATCGAGATCGAGGATATCTGTGAGCCGGAGTGGGCTGCATGGTACCGGATGACGCCCCGCGAGCGGTGGGAAGAGAGCGCCAAGCTCTGGCATCACTATGTCGCGATGGGAGGCTCCCTTGATCCCGAGCCCGATCCGCAGAGCCCTTTCTACGATCCGCAGACATCGGGTCGCCCACCTGTTGATGGGCGGCCAGGCCTGCATGTTGTACGGCGCAGCGGAGTTTAGCCGCGACCTGGACCTGGCCCTGCTGCCAGACCCCGCCAATCTCGACCGTCTCGAGGCCGCCCTCGCGGAGATGGACGCCGAGGTGATCGCCGTCCTACCCCTGTCGCTCAAGCACCTGGACGAAGGGCTCGCTGTTCATTTTCGCCCAGCCGCGCCGCGTCTCGCTTCTGGAAGACCGCCATCGCGGTATACGGCGGTATACCATCAGGGCGCAACTTCGTTTCGTCTCCAGGCTTTTCGCCTGCTGGCGCCTCAGCCCCGGAAGCAGGTATCATCATGGCGGAGGCTGCCATCCCAGAGGAACGCCATATGCGAGCCATCAAGCTCAACACCCATGTCGCCGGAGACCGGACCCTCCGGCTGAAGCTTCCCGATGACGTGGAAGAGGGTCCCGCGGAGGTCATCGTCCTGGTGGCGGATGCGCCCGGGCGACGTTCTCACACGCTCCAGGACTTCCTGGTTGACCTCTCGAGCCACCCGCGCCATATCCGGACCAGAGAGGAGATCGATCGGTATCTGGAGCAGGAACGGGAGAGTTGGGACTAGGTATGGCGAAGGTCTATCTCGATAGTGTTGTCGTTATTTACTTGATTCAGGGACCGGAAAGTCTCAGCAATGCCGTCCGTGGTGCACTCCGCGCGGCGGAGGGAGAGCCGCCCCAGGTCGCTATCTCTGATCTGACCCGCCTCGAGTGCCGGGTCTTACCGATCCGAGAGGGTGCCAACGCGTTGCTGGGCCAATTCGATGGGTTCTTCGACAGCCAAGACATCGAGAAGATCGTTATCCAGACCGAAGCCTTTGATCTCGCCACCGAGCTCCGGGCCCGCCACGGCGCCAAGACTCCCGACTCCCTGCATCTCGCCGCAGCCATTCTTGGTCGATGCACAGAATTCTGGACCAACGATCACCGTCTTCGAGCGGCCGCCGATGGCAGAATTGGCCTCAAGATTTTTTCGTGAGCCCTGATGATGCTGGCTCTCAGCGCCCTGGATTTTCGGCGAATTCCTCCCGCAACCACTCCACGAGATCCAGCCGTTTGATGCTCTCCCAGGCCTCCCAGGCAGCTCGGAGGTGGCTCTGGCGCTCCTCGGAGCCTTCGGGAGTGAGACGGGCGAGACGGACGTGTGTCCAGCCGATCGAGAAGGGCTCCTGGACCTTCTGATAGAGGCCGAGAGCCTCCGAGAATTGGGCAGCTGCCGTCTCCGGGTCGGAGCGACGGAGCGCGGGCGGCGGCATGGTCGGATCGGCAGAACGCAATATAGCCGAGCCGTTCCAAACTAGCAGCTTCGAGGTCTGGCCGTCCTGAAGCCTGGGACATGGCGAGAGAAGCTTCAAGGCTGCCCCTTGAGCCCCAGCCAGTTGCTGCGATGAACTTCCCCAAACCGTGAGCCGCCCAGACAGCCGGCTCGGAATAGGCCCGGCCCAACCCCAGTAGGATCATATTGTCGAGATTACCGAGCTCTCTCACCAGGCGGTTTGCCACTTCCGCACCCCCTGGCCAGCCGAGCCGCTCGCCGGTCTTTGCCAACGCCAGATAGTGCTCGATAGCTCGATTCAGATCCTCATCCTGCGGTGGATGCTGCCTTTGGACGTACTCCCGCACGGGAGCCAGGACCCGCACTCGGGTCCCCTGATTGAAGGCAAAGCCCGGCCTTCCGCAACACCAGAGCGGCAGCGCCTCCTTGGCCGGGCAGAAGAGCTTCCAGTGCCTCCACCTCAACTCCGTCGGGGAGGTGAGCAAGGACGGAAAGGAGCTGGCGGGCTTCCGGAGTCATGCGCGACCCGGAGATCGAAAGCTCGATCGAGACCTCGATATTCTCCAGCCGCCCCTGACCTCCATCCCTCTGAAGCAATGCCGTCTTCTGGCTTTGCCATTGCTGCCATTTCTCGATAAATCGGGAAGAAAGTTCGAGAAAGATCCTGACCTGGATGGTCTTCTGGAAGAGGTTGACCGCCTCGCCCTCGCGGTCGTCCTACTGGGGTCTCACGCCCAGGCTTTGGGGAACCTGGCAGAGCTACGTGGAAGTATCCTGCCAGGTCGGTTGTACGGGACTGGGGCGTCTCTACGAAACGACCGTGGCGCTATGGTTCGAGGCTACGCCTCCTCCTCCCGAATCTCCGCCAGCAGCGCCTCCAGCTCATCCCCGGACAGCCCTTCGACCTTGGCCTCCAGCTCGTCGCTCTCTTTCTGCAGGATCTCGTGGGCTAGCGCCGCCAGGTCGGCGGTGTCGAAGATCCTGGACAGCGGGATGTCGACCCCGAATCGTTCGTGGATGTGGACCACCAGCTGCGTGGCGAGCAGGGAGTGCCCGCCGAGGTCGAAGAAGTTGTCGTGGATGCCGGCGCGGGGGATCTTCAGGACCTCCGCCCAGATCGCCGCCAGGCGCTCCTCGACCGGGTTGCGCGGCGGCGCGTACGCGGCCTCGCCGGCGGCGTTGCCGGAGGCGTCGGGCAGGGGCAGGGCACGGTAGTCCACCTTGCCGTTGGGCGTGTGGGGAAGGGCGGGCAGGTGAGCCCAGAGCGATGGGACCATGTGGCGGGGAAGGCGGCCGGGCAGGGCTCTCCGCGCCGTCTCCAGCAGGGCCTCGCCCGCGGCTACCTGGGCCGGCCGGATCTGA
>DASPXX010000088.1:0-24639 GCA_035637095.1 Thermoanaerobaculia bacterium | reverse complement strand
AGTTCTACGGAATGCCGGCCTACGTCGACGAGATCGAGGCGCGCCTCAGGAAGGTGACGGTCGAGGAGGTCAACGCGGCGATCCGGAAGTACCTCGACCCCGACAACTGGGACGCGGTGATCGTCACCAACAACGCCCGGGAGCTCGCCGAGACGCTGCGCAGCGACGCGCCGAGCCCGAAGACCTACAGCAGCCAGGTCTCGGAGCAGGTGCAGACGGACGACAAGACGATCCAGGCGCTGCCGGTGAAGCCGACCGCGGTCGAGATCGTGCCGATCGAGCAGGCGTTCCAGAAGTAGGATGGCGGGGGGATTTCACTCCCCCCGCACGATCCCCAGCAGCTCCTTCCCGTACTTCTGCACGATCGTCGGTCCGATCCCGGAGACGTTGAGAAGCTCGACCTCGTCCTGAGGGCGGCTCGCTGCGAGGGCGGTCAGGGCGCGGTCGGTGAGGATGCGGAACGCGGGCACTCGCCGGCGCTGCGCCTCGGTTTTGCGCCAGGCCTTGAGGGTCTCGACCAGAACGGGAAGGGCTCCGTCCTGGCCTGCTGGACTTTCGATGAGGGCGATCTGCCCCTTGCGTTCCCGCCGCTCCCGGACGGCCTTGACGAGCGCGCCCGGCGAGGCGATCTCCCGGAGCTTCCGCTTTCTCTTCCGCTTCTCGGCCGGCGCGGGCTCCTCCGGGAGCTCGACGAGGCCGGCCGCCGCCTCCGGACCGTTGCGCAGCCCTTCGGGGGTCAGGCTGACGCGCTGGAACCGGATCAGCCGCCCCTCCTTCTCGAAGGAGTCCTCGCGGATGTGAGCCAGCCCGGCCCGCGAGAGCCCCCCGAGGAGGTGGTCGAAGCCCTTGCGGTCGATCCCGCCGGGCGCCACCGCCCCGGGTCCTTCCCCTGCCAGCTCGCGCCAGAGCTGACCCGTGCTCTGGCCGTCCTTCCAGCGTAGCGAGCGCACGACCTTTTCGAGGGCCTGCGCCTCGTCCGCGGTCGGCCGGCGGAACCGGCGGACCGCGCAGGCGGCCGGAGCGCAGACGTCGCAGAGGCCGCACGGCTGGCCCGAATCCTCCTGGTCGCCGAAGTGGCGCACCAGGTGGAGCATGCGGCAGCCGTGCGACTCGGCGTAGCGCATCATCAGGTCGAGCTGGGCCAGCTTGTGGTCGCGCTGGGCGAGATACGGCTGCAGCCAGCCCGGCTCGCCGCGGGCCGCGTGGCCGTCGGCGTCGACCACCGCGCCTTTGTGGATCCAGAGCTTTTCGAGCGCCCGCTCGAAGACCTCGGGGTCCAGGTCGCCCAGGCCGAGCTTGCGGCGGAACGACTCGGGCGGCTTCGGCTCGGGTGTCAGCGCCCGGAAGATGCGTTCGAGGATGTCCGGATCGGGATAGTCCCGCCCATGGAAGAACTCGTGGCTCCGGCGGTCGTTCCAGGAGTAGAGGAGGATGGCCCGGGACGGTTTGCCGTCGCGGCCGGCGCGGCCGATCTCCTGATAGTAGCCCTCGACGCTGCCGGGCATCCCGGTGTGGATCACGGTGCGGACGTCCGGCTTGTCGACCCCCATGCCGAAGGCGATGGTGGCGACGATCACCTGGAGGCTGCCGGAGAGGAACCCCGCCTGGACCCGGTCGCGCGCGGCGCCGGGCATGCCGGCGTGGTAGGCGGCGGCCGGAAACTCGGCCCGCAGCTCCTCGCCGAGGGCGTCCGCCTCCTTGCGGGTCGGCGCGTAGACGATGGCCGGCCGGCTCTCCCGGGCCGCGAGGAGACGGTGCACCACCTCGCGGCGGTCCGACGGGCGCGTCTCGGCGATCTCGACGGCGATGTTGGTGCGGCGGAAGCCGTGGATGAACCGCCCGGGCGCCGAGAGGCCGAGCTGGGTGGAGATGTCGTCCTGGACGAGCGGCGTGGCGGTGGCGGTCAGGGCGATCACCGCCGCCGGGCGCAGCTGCGGCAGGCGCTGGCCGAGCATCCGGTAGTCGGGCCGGAAGTCGTGTCCCCACTGGGAGATGCAGTGCGCCTCGTCGACCGCGACGAGGACCGGCTTCCTGCGGGTGAGCATCTCGGGGAAGCCGGGGACGCTCAGCCGCTCGGGAGCGATGAACAGGAAGTCGAGCCGCCCGGCCAGATAGTCGACGCATGCCTGGCGCGACGCCGCGCGGTCGCGGCCGGAGTGGATCCGCTCGGCGCGCAGCCCGAGCTCCCGGAGCTTGCCGACCTGGTCCTCCATGAGCGCGATGAGCGGCGACACCACCAGGGTGGTGCCGCCGCGGGCGAGCCCCGGCAGCTGGTAGCAGAGCGACTTGCCGGCCCCGGTGGGCATGACCAGGAGGACGTCCCTGCCCGCGACGACCGCCTTGCAGACGTCCTCTTGATAAGGACGGAAGGATTCCAGGCGGAAGGCGGAATGGAGGAGGTCGCCCAGACGGTCGGGGGGGGTGGGGGATCGCGACGCAGACGCCGGGGCCGGGGCCAACGCCCGAGCCGGGGCCGGATCGCGCACCCCGGGTTGAAACCCGGGGCTAGGGAATGGCTGTCTCTGCGAGACAGAGGGGGTTTGCGATAAGGCCCCTCCGTCCTGAAGGGACGGCCATTCGTAGCCCCGGGTTTCAACCCGGGGTGGGGCGGCGCTTCCCGCCGTGGCCGCGGGGCGAGGGCGCTCCGGCGCTCCCGCTCCCACCACCTCCTTCACATACCCCTCGATCCCGCGCAGGAACCCCTCCAGGTCCGCCTCGCCTTTCTGGACGCGCCGCAGCTGGGCCTCCCATTGGCCGGTCATCGCCGGGCTCTTGACATGCGGGTGGACGATCTCGATCAGGCGGATGCCCCGGTCGGTCGCGTGGAGCGCCTTGCCGTCGCGCTCGATGTAGCCGCGGCGCAGCAGGGTCTCGATCATCTCCGCCCGGGTGGCCGGCGTGCCCAGGCCGCTCTCCTTCATCGCCTCGGAGAGCTCCTTGTCGTCGAGTGTCCGGCCGGCGGTCTCCATGGCGGTGAGGAGAGTGCCCTCGGTGAACCGCTTCGGCGGCCGGGTCTGCTTGGCCACCGCCTTGGCGTCCGCCACCCGGCGGGGAAGGCCGCGGGCGAGCCCCGGCGGCAGGTCCTGCGTCTCGTCCTCCTCGCCGTCCTTCTTGTCCTTGCCGTCCTTGTCGTCCTTTCTCTTCTCTTTCTGCAGATCGAGCACCTTCCACCCCGGCTGCTCGACCGCGGTCCCGGAGCTGTGGAAGCGATCGACGACCGATCCGGTGAGGGAGGTGATGCGGGTGATCACCGTGGTCACCGACCAGACGTGGTCGCCGTGCCAGGCCATGAGGAGACGGCGGCAGATCAGGTCGTAGAGACTCCGCTCGTCCGGAGCCAACGCAACCCCCTCGGCCGAGGTCGCCGTCGGCAGGATGGCGTGGTGGTCGGTGACCTTCGAATCGTCCACGAAGCGTTTGCTCAAGGGAAGGTCGCCGGTGCCTGGCGCGAGGAGGTCCGCCGGATACGCTCCCCGGATCGCGCGGACGACCTCGCCGAGCGTCGCGGCCACGTCGGTCGACAGGTGGCGGCTGTCGGTCCGCGGATAGCTGATGAGCTTCTTCGCCTCGTAGAGCGACTGGGCGACCCCCAGCGTCTTCTGGGCGCTCCACCCCCAGAGGCGGTTGGCGTGCCGCTGGAGCTCGGTCAGGTCGTAGAGGAGCGGCGGGGGCATCCGCTTCGTCTCGGAGCGGACGGACTCGACCTCGGCCCGGCCGGTGCGCGCCCGGCCGACGATGGCCATGGCCTCCTCGAGGTCCGCGCCCGGCCGGTCCGGCGTGGCCTTGAGGCGCCGGGCCTCGGGAGTCGGGCTCTCGCCGCGGAACCAGACGCCGCGGTAGGCCGGAGCGTCCGCTTCCGGCGGAGCGAAGGTCGCGAGCACCTCCAGGTAGTCCTCGGGCACGAAGGAGCGGATGGCGAGCTCGCGCTCGACCAGGATGGCGAGGGTGGGCGTCTGCACCCGTCCCACCGACCAGAGCTCGTCGTTCTCCCGGAAGTCGAGGGTGTAGAGGCGCGAGAGGTTCATCCCCACGAGCCAGTCGGCGCGGCTCCGGCCGCGCGCCGCGTCGGCCAGCGGGTCGAAGTCGCGGCCGGCGCGCAGCGTCGCGAACCCCTTGCGGATGGCCTCGGCGGTGAGCGAGGAGATCCACAGGCGGAAGACCGGCTTGCGGCAGCCGGCGGCCTCATAGATGTAGCGGAAGATCAGCTCGCCCTCGCGCCCGGCGTCCGTGGCGCAGACGACCTGCTCGACCTTGGGGTCGTTGAGCGCTTTCTTGACGATCTCGAACTGCTTGCGGGTCTCCTCGGGGACGACCAGCGGCCAGTCCTGGGGGAGCATGGGGAGATGGTCGCGGCTCCAGCGCTTCCACTCCGGCCGGATCTCGTGGGGCTGCGCCAGGGTGACCAGGTGGCCGATCGCCCAGGTCACCAGATAGCCGTTGCCGCGGAGGAATCCCTCGCCCCGCTCAGAGGCGCCCAGGACCCTGGCGATATCGCGGGCGACAGAGGGCTTCTCGGCAATGACGGCGGTCAGGGCGGTGCGTTCCACGGATCGGTCCGATTCTACGGCATCTCAAGGCGTCTTCCCAAGGAAAAAGAAGGCTCTGGAGGACGCCGGGTCTGATAGAGTAGCGAAATCCTTCAAGGAGGTCTCCGGATGAGTATCCCCCTCGATCTCGTCGGCTCGCTCCTGAGCTTTGCCGGAGGAGTCGTCCTGACTGTGGATGCCTTCCTGGTTCGCTACAACATCCGGGTCGAACAAGGTGCGCTGCAACTCCGCGAAGCCTTGGAGAGGCGGCAGGCTGGCGACGTCATAACGAGTGAGGCCGGAGATCCGCTCGGCAGCGAAAAGAGGCTCCGCCTGTGGCTCGCACTCCGGTCGCTCCGCAGGACCCAGGCAGGATTCGCGCTGATGACGGCCGGATTTCTTCTGGATCTCTTCGTTCGCCTGGCGCCAAAGCCCTAGGAAGCCCGTTGGACGGATTTGAGGACGAGCTTGATTCGGACAGGCTGTTTCCAGCGATCCCGCTCCGTCTCACGCCGGAACGTGAATACGAATCCCGGATAAAACTCGTACTCGTACGAGGATCCGCTCGAACCGTACGGCTTCAACGGCAGTGAGCCGTCCCAGGCATAGGACTTGAGTCTCTTGAGCGCCTCAACCAATGCGCTCAACGCGTCCGCGGTAGAGCTCCCCAGCTCTTCATCAAGAGAGGATAGGCGCTCGTAGAAAGTATCTGATGGAATAACGAGGCAGTCCATCAGGCTCTGAGTCGGCCATGCTCGTGGTCGGCCTCCACCCGGAAGCCCCATTCATCTTCGACGAGTCTGACGACGGTGGGCTCTTTGAAGAAGGTGGCAGATGCGACTTCCCTTCCCTCGACCTGGAAGACCACATGAAAGGGCTCAAAACCCGAGACGGGAGCTGGAGATTCGGCCTCGCCCCCTGGAGGCAACTCTCCCGCGAGAATCAGTCTCTCTTCCCTGATGCGCTGGAGGCGATGGGGTAACTGACGCGCGAACTCCTCGACGCTGGAGAACGTCTCGTAGCGTCCCTCCCGAATGTCTTGCTCGGCACGCAGATCCTCTTGCATGGCTTCCGGGGTGCCAAAGGTCGAGAGGCGAGCTCTCTGTCTGGGAATGTGGCCCCCGGAACCGAGAACTCTGTATCCCGTGTTCTGTCCTGTCGAGTTGGAAACGTCCATGGCGAATGCCTCTACAAGAGAATATCACGTCTGACCGACCTCATCCCTGGATCTGCCCGGCCTCAGAAGGCGATCCGGCTCTCTGCCTCGGCGTAGAACGGATCGTCCGCTTGGCCGCGGCGGTGGCGCAGCAGGGCGGCGTGGGCGATCATCGCGGCATTGTCCCCGGACCAGGCGAGCGGCACGAGCTGGAGGTCGACGCCGCGACGCTCGGCCCAGGCCGGCAGCTCGCGGCGGAGCAGGCGGTTGGCCGCGACTCCTCCGGAGACGGCGAGGAGCGGGATCTCCCGCCGGCCGGCCAAGCGATCGAGCCGGTCGACCAGCTGCGCCACCGTGGCGGCGCGGAAGCCGGCCAGGAGATCGAGGACGGCCCCCGGCGGCTCGGCGTCCGTTTTGCCGAGGTCGATCGGCCCGAGCCTGCGTTCCAGCTTCTCGATCTCCAGGAGAGCCTGGCTCTTGAGCCCGGAGTAGGAGAAGTCGAGGGTATCGCCGCGCAGGGGTGTGGCGAACGGGCGCGCCGCCGGGTCTCCCCGCTCGGCGAGCTCGTCGACCAGGGGTCCCTGGGGGTAGGGGAGGCCGAGGCGCTTGCCCACCTTGTCGAAGACCTCGCCCATGGCGTCGTCGCGCGTCTCGCCGAGCGTCTCCACCTGCCCTTCCTCGACGGCGAAGAGCGCAGTGTGGCCGCCCGAGACGACGAGCCCGACGAAGCGCGCGGGCGCCGGCTCGGCCGGAGCGTCCGATCCGCGCGGAGGGAGGAACGGCGAATAGAGGTGCCCTTCCAGATGATGGACGGCGAGGAAGGGGCGCTCCAGGGCGAAGGCGATCGACTTGCCGATCGCGAGTCCCACGAGGAGCGCCCCGACGAGCCCGGGGCCGCGGGTCGCCGCCACGACCCCCACCTCCGGCAGCGCGACGCCCGCCCGTTCGAGCGCCTCGCCGCTCACCGCCGGCCAGTTCGACAGGTGCTCGCGCGAGGCGATCTCGGGCACCACCCCGCCATAAGGCCGATGCGACGCGAGCTGACTGGAGACCACCGACGAGAGGATGCGGCCGTCGCCGTCGAGCACGGCGCACGCCGTGTCATCGCAGGAAGTCTCGATGCCGAGGACGAGCGGCGGGTGACGCATGAGCGGTGGCGCCCCCTCTCCCGGGGGCTGGGAGTGCGATGGGAGAGGGGGGCGGGGGGTGAGGTCTAGGTGTTTTCGCCGCCGCCGGTCGGTGCCGGCTCCGCCTGCGGGATGTTGATCGGCTCGTAGACCGGGATCTCGAACGCCAGCGTCGAGTGGCAGTACTCCTTCCACTCGTCGGTGACGTTGTCGAAGATGATGTTCTGGTCCTTGAAGATCCCGTCGGTGACGATGTAGTTCTCCTGGAGATAGAGGATCGAATCGTCGTCGAGCACCCGGTCGACCTCGACCTCCTTGCCGTCGACTTCCTTCTT
Source organism: Thermoanaerobaculia bacterium (assembly GCA_035637095.1). Classification (GTDB taxonomy): domain Bacteria; phylum Acidobacteriota; class Thermoanaerobaculia; order Multivoradales; family UBA5704; genus UBA5704. The sequence continues at coordinate 17,495 of DASPXX010000088.1, read as the reverse complement.
CTCCTTGCGGACGTTCTCCGCCTTCTCGCTCCAGCCCGGGTACTCCCGGAACTGCTTCGCGAGGTATGCCTTGCAATATTTGCCCATCTCGGCCATCGGTCGGTTCTCCTGCGAGTGGATCGTTTCAGGCCCGTTCCGGCAAGGACCTTGCCGGGGGGACTGCGTATTATCTGCCAAGCGGGGCCCGAACGGAAGCCGATCCCTCCGGGCACCTCCGCTGCCTCTACAAGTGCGCCAGATGCGCGGGGCGTGACATACACTACTTCGCCCGTATGGTCCTCCGCTTTGCCATCAACGGTTTCGGCCGCATCGGTCGCGCCCTGCTCCGGGCCGCCCGGGCGCGTCCGGAGATCGAGCTCGTGGCCGTCAACGACGTGGTCCCCGCCCCGCAGCTCGCCCGGCTGCTGGCGCGCGACACGGTCCACGGCCCCTTCCCGGGAGAGGTGGAGGCCGAGGACGGCGCGCTGTGGATCGACGGCCGGCGCATCCCGGTCCTTCAGGAGGCCGACCCGGCCCGCGTCGACTGGTCCCGCCATGGCGCCGCCGCCGTGGTGGAGGCGACCGGCCGTTTCCTGGAGCGCGGCCGGGCGGCGGCTCATCTGCGCGGCAGCGTGCGCACGGTGATCCTCTCCGCCAACTCCCACCCGGCCGATCCCGCGGACTTCACCGTCTGCCTCGGGATCAACGAGGCGGCCTGGGACCCGGAGCGGCACTCGGTGACCAGCAACGCCTCCTGCACCACGAACTGCCTGGCCCTGGTGGCGAAGGTCTTGCACGACGGATTCGGCGTCCGCCGCGCCCTGATGAGCACCGTCCACAGCTACACCGAGAACCAGCGGCTGCTCGACCTGGCGCATCCGGACCCCCGGCGCGCGCGGGCGGCGGCGCTCAACATCATCCCGACCTCGACGACCGCGGCGGAGGCGGTGGGCGATCTCCTGCCCGCGCTCGCCGGCCGCATCGGAGGGCAGGCGGTGCGCGTGCCGACTCCGGCCGTCGCCCTGCTCGACCTGGTCGCGGAGACCGAGCGCGCGGCTCCGGCCGAGGCGGTCCGCGCGGCCTGCCGGGCGGCGGCCGGTGGACCGCTCGCCGGTCTCTTCGGGGTGACGGACGAGGAGCTCGTCTCCTCCGACTTCGTCAACGACCCGCGCTCGGCGGTGGTCGACCTGCCGCTGGTCGAGAGCATCGACGGACGCCTGGTGCGCATCCTCGCGTGGTATGACAACGAGTGGGGATACGCCCACCGCTTGGCCGACCTGCTCGCGCTCCTCGCGGCGCGATCCGAACCTCGAGATGGGAGAGAGCGATGACCGACCTGCTGACCCTCGACGACCTCGACCCCGGCCACCTGGACGGCACGCGCGTCTTCGTCCGGGTGGATTTCAACGTCCCGCTGTCCGCGAACGGCGAGGTGATGGACGCCACACGCCTGGAAGAGGCCCTGCCCACCATCCGCGAGCTCACCGCCGTCGGCGCGAAGCTCCTCCTCGCCTCGCACCACGGCCGCCCCAAGGCGGGTCCCGACCCGCGCTACAGCCTGCGTCCGGTCGCGGCCAAGCTCGGCGAGCTCCTCGGCCGGCCGGTCCGCTTCGCCGAAGACTGCGTCGGCGAGCCGGCCGAGAAAGCCGCCGCGGGGCTCGAACGCGGCGAGGTGGCTCTCCTGGAGAACCTCCGCTTCCACGCCGGCGAGACCAAGAACGATCCCGCCTTCGCGGACCAGCTCGCCGCCCTCGCCGAGGTCTATGTGGACGACGCGTTCGGCAGCGCCCACCGCGCCCATGCCTCGGTGGTGGGCGTGCCGGAGCGCCTCTCGCAGAAGGCCGCCGGCCGCCTCCTGGCCCGCGAGGTGGAGGCCCTGGGCCGGCTGCTCGGCGAGCCCGAGCGCCCCTTCGCCGTCCTCCTCGGCGGCGCCAAGATCGAAGGCAAGATCGACACGCTGGAGAACCTGCTTCCCCGGCTCGACCTCCTGCTTTTGGGCGGCGGCATGGCCAACACCTTCCTGGTCGCCCAGGGGCACGACCTCGCCGGCTCGCTCTACGAGCCCGACCGAGTCGACCTCGCCCGCGACATCCTGGAGCGGGCAAAGAGCCGCGGCATCGAGCTCCTGCTCCCCACCGACCTGGTGGTGACCGACGACCTGGACAACCCGCGGCGGGTGGAGACCGTGGCGGTGGGGCAGGTCCCGGCCGGCACCAAGGCGGTCGACGTGGGGCCGGCCACCCGCGAAGCTTTCGCAGCGGCCATCGGCCGCGCCCGCACCCTTTTCTGGAACGGCCCGTTGGGCGTCTTCGAGAAGCCCCCCTTCGACGCCGGCACCCGCGCCGCGGCCCAGGCGCTGGCGAGCTGCCCGGGCTTCTCGGTCATCGGCGGCGGCGAGACGGTCGCGGCCGCCCACCAGGCCGGCGTCACCGACCGCATCGGCCATGTGTCGACCGGCGGCGGCGCCTCGCTGGAGTTCTTGGCCGGCAAGGAGCTGCCGGGGGTGGCGGTCCTGCACAAGGGGGCGGGGCGGTGAGCCGGGAACAGCTGGTGGCGGCGAACTGGAAGATGAACCTCCTGCAGGCCGAGGCCGCGGTCTGGTGCCGCTCGCTACGCAGCGATCTCGCGGGCAGCTCCGGCGCGGCGCGGGTCGTCGTCTTCCCATCCTTCCCCTTGATCCCGGTCGTCTCCCGCGAGCTCGCCGGCAGTGATCTCGCCGTAGGGGGACAGGACCTGCACCCGGACGACAAGGGGGCGCACACCGGCGACGTCTCGGCGGCCCAGCTCGCCGACGCCGGCTGCACCTGGGCGCTGTGCGGGCACAGCGAGCGGCGGCGCGACCACGGCGAGAGCGACGAGCTGGTGGGCAAGAAGGCCGAAGCCGCGCTGCGCCACGGCCTGACCCCGATGATCTGCCTCGGCGAGACGCGCGACGAGCGGCACGCCGGGCAGACGTTCGAGGTCCTCGAACGGCAGCTCCATGCCGCCCTCGCTGCCCGCCCGGCGCGCTTCGCCCTCGCCTACGAGCCGGTCTGGGCCATCGGCACCGGCGAGACGGCCACGCCCGAGACCGCTCAGGAGGCCCACGCCTTCCTGCGGCGCCTGCTCGGCGACCTGGGCCAGGCCGCGGAGGAGATCTCCATCCTCTACGGCGGCTCGGTGACTCCCGACAATGCGGCCGGCCTGATCGCCCAGCCGGACATCGACGGCTTCCTGGTCGGCGGCGCGAGTCTTGACCCGAGAAATTTCCTGACTATCATACGTGTTTCCGGCTAGGACGCCCGCTGGGGCACGCTGGACCGATCCGTAGTATCATCCCGGAATCCCGGAGGCTCGAAACCCTTGACCGCTTTGATTTATCTGCTGTACGCCGTCCACGCGCTGGTGTGCGTGTTCCTCATCCTGGTCGTCCTGCTCCAGCAGGGCAAGGGGGCGGATCTCTCCGTCTTCGGCGGCGGCAGCACGCAGACGGCCTTCGGCGCGCGGGGCGCCACCACCCTGTTGCACAAGCTGACGGTCGGCTCGTTCGTCATCTTCATCGTCACGACCCTCCTGATCGGGCTCCACGCCAACCAGGAGCGGACGGTGATGCAGGGGGCGGAGACCGAGTCGGCAGCTCCGGTGAAACCGGCTCCGGCGAAGACCCCTCCTGCGAAACCGGCTCCGGCCCGGCAGCAGGCGCCGGCCGAAAAGCCGCCCGCGCGGTAGGCCGGGGCGAGAGAGGCCCGGTTTCGCGAGGAGCCCGGGGGCCTGATACACTGTTCTTTGTGCCGAAGTGGCGGAATTGGTAGACGCGCACGTTTGAGGGGCGTGTGGAGCAATCCGTACCGGTTCGAGTCCGGTCTTCGGCACCATCCCTCCCGATCCAGAATCCCTTCCCGGTCCCCACCCCCAGATCCTCAGGGCAGCGCTTGATTTTTCGGCTGGCTGGTGCCAGTATCTCTCAAAATCTGTGAAGAAGTTCCTTTCGTGTCACGAATAACCGACCTGGCAGGAACACCTCCGAGGGGGCGACTTCGACCGATCCGTTCCGCTCATTACGGGGCTCGCAGCTCGAGGCCCGCGATTTTCTGAGAAAGGAGTCGCAGCACATGCCCCAGTCGGGAACGGTCAAGTGGTTCAACAACGCCAAGGGTTATGGGTTCATCCAGCCCGAAACAGGTGGTGAGGACGTCTTCGTCCATCACACCGCGATCGTCTCCGAGGGCTTCCGGACCCTGAATCAGGGAGAGAAGGTGAATTACGAAGTGGTCCAGGGTCCCAAGGGGCTCCAGGCCCGCAACGTCATCCGGGGCTGACGCGCGCGCATCTTCTTGGAGGCGAGGCAGGCCGGGGCCGGCCCCGGCCCCGGCGGATCTGCCTTCCTCAGAGGACGGTGGCCTTCTTGATGATCACCGGCTCGACCGGAACGTCCTGATACCCGCTCTTGGTCCCCGTCTTCACCTTGGCGATCTGGTCCACCATGTCCATCCCCTCGACCACCTTGCCGAAGACGGTGTAGCCCCAGCCCTGGGGCGTCTTGCTCTTGTGGTTGAGCGAGGCGTTGTTGACCGTGTTGATGAAGAACTGGGCGCTCGCGCTGTTGGGGTCCATCGTGCGCGCCATGGCGATCGTGCCGCGGTCGTTGGTCAACCCGTTGTCCGCCTCGTTCTGGATCGGCGGCTTGGTCGGTTTCTGGTTCATGTCCGGCGTGAAGCCTCCGCCCTGGATCATGAAGCCATCGATGACGCGGTGGAAGATGACGCCGTCGTAATGCCCGGACTTGACGTACTGGAGGAAGTTCGCGACGGACTTGGGCGCTTTGTCGGGGTAGAGCTCGAGGACGATGCGGCCCTTCGAGGTGTCGAGGGCCACGCGGGGATGGGTGGCATCGGGCTTCGGACCCCCTTGCGCCGCAGCCGAGCCGACGATGCCGAAAACGAGGACGCAAAACAGGACGCTGGTGCTCATCGAATAGTCTCCTCTCGTCAGACGCCGGAGATGCTAACACGGTGAAACGGACGGCCGCGCTCCTCGGAATCGTTCTCGCGGGAGGAGCCTCGCGCCGCATGGGCCGCGACAAGGCCGGCGTCGAGCTGGGAGGCGAGACCCTGGCGGCCGGCGCGGCGCGGCGGCTCGCCGCGGTCTGCCCCGAAGTGGCCCTCGCCGACCGCGGACGCGGGCTCGTCCCCGGACTCCTCTCGTTCCCGGACGGCCCCGGCCGGGGGCCTGCCGCGGGGCTGCTCGGCGCCGCGCGCGCCCATCCCGGCCGGCCGCTCCTCGCCCTCGCCTGTGATCTGCCGCGCGTGCCAGTTCCTCTCCTCGCCGAGCTCGCCGGCGCGGCGGAAGGCGCCGACTGGGTCCTGCCGCGCTGGCGCCAGGGTCCCGAGCCCCTCTGCGCCATCTGGGGACCGCGCGCCCTCGCCGTCCTCGCGGACCGGGTGGCGCGCGGGGTCTATGCCTTGTGGTCTCTGGCCGAGGACGCGGATCTCGCCGTCCGCTGGCTGGAAGGGGATCGCCTGGCCGCTTTCGGCGACCCGGAGGAGATGTTCTTCAACGTCAACACGCCGGAGGAGCTGGAGACTGCCCGCAAGCTCAGGCCGGGATCTCTCTGAGCGCCTCGCGGGACGCGGCGAGCAGAGCTTCGGCTGAAACCGGGCCGCCCACGGCGCCGCGCATCCAGACCCCCGGCGTCACCCGTCCCTGCCGGGTGATCCGCTCGACCTCGGCCCCGAAGGTCTCCGGTGTCACGTGGCGCGCCACCTGGAAGGCGATGATGTGGCCGATCGCATAGTCCGGCAGGTAGAGGCCGTAGACGATCATGTGCGAGTAGATCGCCAGGATCTCCGAGTCGCGGACTCCGAAGACCGGGGCGAACCAGCGGTTCCACGCCTCGCGGGCGATGGAGAGCGCCGCCTCGCGCAGCTCGGCGGGCGTCGCCTCCGGGTGCTCGTACAGCCACTGCCAGACCCGCAGGTCGACCATCGACACGCCGGCGATCTCGTAGGTGTTCCACAAGGTGCCGAGGGCCTCGACGTGCCGCGCCTCCTCGCCGGGCTCCTGCAGCCCCAGGAGCTCCAGGTCGCGGTGCTGGAAGAGGAAGGCCATGGCCTCGGTGAAGGCGTTGTTCGGGATCCCCGCGAGCCACCAGTGGTCGATCCCGTTGAGCGAGAAGACCTCCTCCACGTTGTGCCCGAGCTCGTGGAGCGCCACGTTGTAGCCCTGGTAGCTCATGCCGCCGCGCGGCACCCGGGTGCGCAGGTGGGTCTTGTCCTCGCGCCGCATCGCGGGCAGGGCATGCCCCGCCCCACGCGCCGGATCGACCACGATGTGCTCGGCGAGCCAGCGCGCCCGCTCCACTGTGAAGCCGAGGGCCTCCAGGGTCCCGGGCAGCGCGGCCTGGAACGCCTCCAGCGAGGGGAACCGCTCGCGCACGGTGCGGTCGAGGGTCTCCTCGGAGTGGGTGCCCCGCGACTTGAATCCGGCATACCAGATGTCGAACGGCTCCAGCGGCCGGCCGAGCCGTTTCCGGATCAGCGCTCCCAGGTCCTTCACCTCCTGCGACTCCAGGACCGAGACGAGCAGCTCCTCGGCTTCGGCCACCGTCATCTGGCGGTCGCGCTCGAAGCGGCGGGCGACGAAGGTCGGGGCGGTCGGCGAGAACGCGTCGATTGCGCGCGCCGCCCGGAAGTAGGCGAGGAGGTGGGCGTAGCGCGTGTCCTGCTCGCGCCGGCCGGCGTCCGCGGCAGCTTCCACTCCTTCCTGGACCGGCCGCACCTCGTTGGTGAACGGGTTCCAGAGGAGGTCGGGGTTGTCGATGACGGCCGCCGGGATCTCCTGGCAGACGATCCGCTCCATGACTTTGAGGATCGTCCGCTGCTTCGCGAGACCCTCGGGGGTGACGTAATGGGAGGCCAGCTCGTCGCGGAGCCCCCAATGGCTGATCAGGCGGAGCCCCTCCGGGAAGAGGCGCTCCCCCTGCTCTCCGAGCAGGCGGTCCAGCCGGATGTTGTAGCCCGAGATGTAGTGCTCCGCCGCGATCGCCACGCGGGTGACCTCCTGGGCCACGGCGGCCGGCAGGCGCAGCGCGAACCGATCCATCATCCGCGAGCGCGCCCAGGTCTCGCGGTCCCAGCCGTCCCCCTGCTCCAGCCGCTCCTGCAGAGTGTGGACCGGATAGTTGAGGAGCGCGAAGAACGCCACCTTCGTCTTGAACAGGTCCTCGTCGATGTGGGGAGCCAGGTCGAGATCGGCGAACAGCCGGTCGAGCGTGGAGATCTCGCCCGTGTCCAGGTCGATCGGGGTCAGCACGTCGCGGCGGATCTCGTGGATGCGGCCGTCGATCTGCTCCTGCATGGCTTCGATCCGCCGGAAGGCCGCGGCGAGCGCCTCGGGCTCCGTCGCGAAGCTCTGCTCGCAGAAGGCCGCGAACGTCTCCGCGTCACCGTCCTCCGGCCACCACCGCTCTCCCACCTGCTCGACGCCGCGGCGGATCCGCTCGTCCTGTCCCGGATATTTTGCCGTCAGCGTCGCGACGGCGTGCTGCACGGCCTCCGGCCCGATCGACGGCCGGGCCGCCAGAGCTCCCTCCATGACAGACCTCCTCGAATCAAATCGCCGGCTTGAGAGCCTCGCCGACCACCTTTTCGTCGATGACCAGCTTGTAGGTCTCCCCGCCGTTCTTCTGGACCTCCTCGCGGGAGAACGGATCGTACTCGAACGGCTTGATGATCCGGCCATAGACCGACTTCAGGGCGCGGGCGCCGATGCGGCTGCTCTTGGCCGCCTCCTCGGCGATCCGCTGCACCGCCGTGTCGGTGATCTCCAGGTCGATGGCGTAGTTGCGGAAGAAGCCCCGCGAGACCTGGAAGACGCTCTCCTCCGTCTCGCGGAAGATGCGCGACAGGGTGCTCGCGTTCAGGTCCTCCAGGATGACGGCGTTGTCGAAGCGCGACAGGAACTGCGGCTGCATGCCGTACTCGAAGAGGTCCTCGGGCCGGAAGTGGTGGCGCAGGGTGAAGTACTCGCGGATCTGGATCTTGCCGTTGATGTAGGTCGTCACCGTCGGGAGCTTCACTCCGCTCTTGGCCGAGGTCACACGGGAGAAGACCTGGTCGTACAGAGTCTCGAAGGCGCCGGCGCAGAGGAAGAGCATCTTGCCGGTGTCGACCCAGATCCCGGCGGATTCCGGCAGGCCGTCCTTGAGAGCGGTCATCCGGTGGAGGACGCGCTCCCCCTCGAGGAGGGTGAGGAGAGCCTGCTGGATGTTGATGCCGGTGACATAGGGCTTGCCGCCGACGATCCCGGAGATCTTGTCGATCTCGTCGAGGCAGACGGTGGCGCGCTCCATGGCGCGGCCGATCTGCTCAGCCGAGGCGGCGGGGCCGAGGAGCTGGCGGGCGCGCTCCTCCAGGCGGTGGAAGAGGCGGCTGGCGTCCACCGCCCCCTCCTCGGTCGCCAGGGTGCTGGCGTTCATGATGAGGACGATCCGGTGCTCCTGGAGCTCCTCGTGCTCGTTGTAGAGAGCCTCGATGCCCCGCATGATCGTCGTCTTCCCCGTGCCGGAGTTGCCGATCAGTAGGAGGTTGCCGTACTTCTCTCCCTGCAGATGCTTGAAGATGGCGACCGAGACGTAGCGCAGGGACTCCTCCTGGCCGATCACGCGGCGGGCGAGGAACTCGTTGATGTCGACGGGCTTGAGCACTTTCCGGGATCTCCTTTCGGGGCCGGCGGACACACCCACCCCCTGCCTCCCAACCGCGGGAAGGCGGGGTGGTATTCCGGGGCTCAGCGGGTCAGCAGCCACTCGTAGGCAGGCTGCACAGCGACCCCGGGCGGCACCTCGCGGGGGACTCCGTCGAGCGTCAGGGTCAGCAGGCGCTTCTGCGCATCGGGGAAGAGCCGGCCGGCCTCTTCGAGCGCGCGCAGCTCCCGTTCGGCCACGGCGGCGCTCGTCGAGTCGGCGCAGACCTGGATGAGCTCCGCCGCACTGCCGGGGCTCCGCACCAGAAAATCGACCTCCCGGCCTTCCGGTGTGCGCACGTTCGTGAGCGACTCTCCCAGCTTCTCGACGAGGACGGCGCGGAGAGCCGGGGAGGTGTCGTCGGTGGTCATGGCGGGCCCTCTCTCCTTCTCAGAAGGAGAATTCTAGCCCAATCTCTCCTTCTCAGAAGGAGAAAGGTCTCAGCGGATCCCGACCGCATTCGATCTTGTACTCCATGGCGTCCTCCGTGCCGCCAACGGGTTCGTCCTCAGCCACCTGCCCTCCCAGGCGAAGATCATCGACCCGGAGATGCAGAACTGCTGCAAGAACGCGGCGGAGGAGTTTGCCGCCCTGGACCTCAACTGGTGGGGCCTGCATCCCGGAGGAGGTCGTCGGGCCGAACCTCCAAGAGATGCGGAACATCCACGCCCTGCACCTCGGCTAGGAATGCTTCTCGGCTCCCTTTCCTGCGACTGCATCAAAGACGGCTTCTGGATGCATCTCGACCACTTTGAGAAGGACCCTGGCGCTCCCTTCCGGCCTTCTCCGCCCCTGCTCCCAATTGCGGAGAGTCCCCACGCTGATGCCCATCAGGGCCGCGAAACCCGACTGGCTCAGGCCGTGTTTCTCGCGAAGCCCGCGGACATCGGGCTCGTCGAAACGAAACGAACGCGCCGGGACGCCTTCGCCGCGAAGGATCTCTCCCCCTTGGCGAACGCTCTCGAGAAGCTCCTCAAACAGCTCCTTCTTCATGGATACTCCCTTTCTACGACCAACCGGAGGGCATTGCGCTGGGCGCCTCCACGCTTGCCCTGGCCGAGGGTTCCCCAGCGCAGCTTCCGAATCCCGCCGCCGCCGGGATGACCTTTCCGGCGGCAGGCTGCTGGACAAGCTCCAGTTGGAGCGCCCGATACTCATCTGCGGTCAGCAAGTCGCCAATCCTGGCGGTAAAGGACTTGGTCTCGACGATGACCACAGCGCCGATGATACGCCATTGGCGCACTGACCGTCAAGGCGGTGGGGGCCGGCTTCGCGCGCCATCCAATCCGTCCTGCCCGCCACACGTCCCTTCGCCATATACAACTCAACTGGTGGACCTGCATCCCGGAGGAGGTCATCGGCCCTGACCCCAGGAGATGCGGAACATTCACGTCCGCCTGAAGCCAACCCCCTGGATCGCCAGCGATTGGGGAAGGGGGACCGGTGAACGGGCTCCTCCAGTGCTGTCAGCGCGGATACGGGCTTTGAACTTTCTGGGGGGCCGGCGTCCTGCCGGCCCCCCGGTTCTTTGGCGAACTCTGCTCTTTTAAGTGGCTCCTGCCTTCAGATCTAAGTCCAACAGCAGCAGAAGTTTAACCAATGAATGCCAAGTAACTTGGCATTTCTTTCCTGGAAAGGGACTTGCCTAATGGTGATACTACCTAAGAATTCTTAGAAGTGTGTGACTCGTTAATCCGCTGGTCTCGCTAGCGACTTAAGTATTTCCCGTTCAGGCGAACGAAGTGGCTGACAGAGGGTGACCCTGTTGCTGCTGCTTTGAGGGTTCTTTGCCAAGGAGGTAAACTCATGGACCCCTGGATGAAGGCAGTCCTCAGTCTGGCGATCGTTGGCGTTTCACTTTACGTGATTCTCACTCGCCCCTGGGACGAAGCAGCCAGGCAGTGGGCAGTCGGTTCAATCGGCTTCATTCTCGGGTACTGGTTCAAGAGTGGACGGGAAACGATCCAGGGGTGAGAAAACGAGACTCGATGTCGATCGGGGAGTGCTCCTGTTCCCGCTCACCGAACCGCTAAAAAGAGGGCCTTAGCTTGCCCATAGGCCCCCTCCTCGGCGCAGCCGTCCACCGCTCCTCCGTGTGCCCGGCCCCATTCCCCCACCCTCTTCGTGAGGCCCCTGTGCGGCCCAGGCCGCGTAGCCGTGCCAACGGTCAGCCACCGCAGGCGTCTAAGTATCTGTGCTGGAGTGCTTTACGTGGTGCCCAGAGGCGGAATTGAACCACCGACACCGTGATTTTCAGACCCCCGCCGCCCGCCCGACCTGACCGAAAACCCCGGGGGCGAGAGAGCCCGCCCCCAGGGAAAGAGAGCTACTTCGAGATCGGCGGGATCAACCCTTGTTCTTCGCCTTCGCGGCTTCGGCCGCCGCTTCCAAGGCCGCGAGCTCCTCCTTCACATCGGCGATCCTCTGTTCGAGCGTCCGGCGGCGGGGGCTCTTCGGCAGGCGCGGCTTGGCGCCGACCTCCAGCAGCACGGGGCTTTCGACGCCGAAGATGCTCTGCGTACCGGCGACCAGCCGGTTGCGGAAGCTGCGCCCGCGCCGCAAGATGTCCTTGCTGCGCAGGGTCGTCTCGCGCAGCTTGCTGCGGTAGACGTCCTGGCTGCTCTGCAGCTCCTCGCCCTCGAGGACCAGCGCCTCGAAGCCCTGCACGGTCTCACCCAACTGCGGCATCTGCGGCAGCCGCGCCTTCACGTTCGCGATCTGCGCCTTCCAGCCGCCGATGTGCTTGGACAACGTATCCGTGGACATGGTCTGTCTCCTATTCACGGTTTCTGTTAATGTTTCCCCGAATATGGCCTCGCAGTCACTTCCCTCTCGTCGGAGGCCCTCGCGCTGGGTTCATGCACATCGCATCCTCCTTGAAAGACCGCCGGACGGAGCCTTTAGGGCACACGTCGATCGACCGTGAACGTCAACGGACAGTTCCTTCACGACCTGCTGGCGTTCTGAGAGAGTGGGTTCTTTGTGCGGAAGCGCTCCACTGTGGAGCGATTTCGCACGGTAGCTTGCCAGTGCAGTCCCATCCTAACGAAGGTTTCTGTCGCTGTCAATAGGTCTGTCGAGATGTTTCAGAGAGTGGCACCTGCTACTCTACCGCAAAACTTCCCGGGATTTCCCGGGACTTCCCGGTCTTGACCGCATCGAGTGCCAAAGCTGAGGCTAGATCCGAGATCGTGGTGAACCGGCCGCGGTTCTCCGTGAACAGGATCGGGTTCTCCGTGAACGGAGACGAGATCTCCGCGAAACGCGGCCAGTTCATGATGAACGGAGGCCAGTTCTTGAAGAACGGAGGACGATTCTTGGTGAAACGGCTCGCGGTCACGGTGAAGCCGGGCCGGTTCACGGAGAATCGGGCCGAGATCATGAAGAACCGCGGCCGGTTCACCGCGAATTGGCCCGCGTTCTCGGAGAATCGGGACCGGCTCTTCACGAACAAAGGCCGGTTCACCGCAAACCGGGGCCGCTTCACCGTGAACCGTGAGGGGCCTGCGGTAAGATCCCTGCGTGAAAGGCAGCACCCTCGACCTCGAACGCCAGCTCAACCCCGAGCAGATCGACGCCGTCACCCATGGGGACGGGCCGCAGCTCGTGCTCGCCGGCGCCGGATCGGGCAAGACGCGGGTCATCACCTGGCGGATCTTTTGGCTCGCCGCCGAGCGCGGGGTCGACCCGTACCACATCTCCGCCATGACCTTCACCAACAAGGCCGCGGGCGAGATGCGCGAGCGCGTCGAGGAGCTCCTGGGGATGCACCCGCTGCCGACCTTCGTCGGCACCTTCCACCGCTATGGCCTGGTCCTGCTCCGCCGCTACGGCGAGCGGGTCGGCCTGCGGCGCGACTTCGCCATTCTCGACACTAGCGATCAGCTCGGCCTGGTCAAGGAGGCGCTCTCCGCCGAGGGGCTCTCCGAGACCGCGTTCTCGCCGCGCGCCGTGCTGCACCAGATCAGTGCGGCCAAGAACCGCCTCGTCGAGCCGGCCGCCTACGAGTCCGCCGCCCAGAACTTCTTCGAGAAGAAGGTCGCCGTCCTCTACCGCAAATACCAGGGTCTCCTCCAGCAGGCCTCCGGGGTCGACTTCGACGACCTGATCTCGCTCTCGGTCAAGCTGCTGTCGACCGACCCCGAGCTGCGCGAGCGGATCCGCTCCCGCACCCGCTATCTCCTGGTCGACGAGTACCAGGACACCAACCACGCCCAGCTCCGGCTCATCCAGGATCTCTCCGGTGCCGACGGCAACCTGACCGCCGTGGGCGACGAGGACCAGGGGATCTACCGCTGGCGCGGCGCCGACCTCGACAACATCCTGGACTTCGAGCGGACCTTCCCCGGCGCCACGGTGCGCAAGCTGGAGCGCAACTACCGCTCGACCCAGACCATCCTCGACGTCTCCGGCGCGCTCATCGCCCACAACGTCAATCGCCGGGGGAAGCGCCTGTGGACCGAGAACGGCGCCGGCACCAAGGTGGACCTCTACAAGGCGAGCGACGAGGGTGACGAGGCGCGCTGGGTGGTCGAGACGCTCCAGGCGCTGCGCCGCTCTGTGAAGCTCGGCGACATGGGCGTGCTGGTGCGCACCAACGCGCAGACCCGCGCCATCGAGGACGAGCTCCTGGCGCGCGAGATCCCCTACTCGCTGGTCGGCGGCGTCCGCTTCTACGACCGCGCCGAGATCAAGGACCTGGTGGCCTATCTGCGCGTGTTGCGCAACCCGCGGGACAACTTCTCCCTGATGCGGATCATCAACCAGCCGCCGCGCGGAATCGGCAAAGGGACCCTGGAGATGCTGCGCGACCGCGCCGTACATCTCGGCCAGCCGGTGTGGGACGTGGTCTACCTGGACGACCTGGGCACCCTGCCGCAGCGGAGCGCCACGGTCCTGCGCAAGTTCCGCGACCTGATCGTCGGCCTCCAGGAAGCTGCCGCCGAGCTGCCGCTGCCCGCCCTCCTCGACCGCCTGCTCTCCGACACCGCCTACATGGACCTCTTCCGCAAGGACGATTCGGAGGACGTGGCGCGCCTCGAAAACATCCGGGAGTTCCTCTCCGCCGCCCAGGAGTTCACCGAGGCGAGCAGCTACAACAGCTCCGACCAGGACCTGCTGACCGCGTTCCTCGACCATGTGGCCCTGGTGACCGACCTCGATTCTCTCCAGGAGGAGAAGGGGGTCTCGCTGATGACGCTCCACAGCGCCAAGGGGCTGGAGTTCCGGGCGGTGATCGTCGCCGGCCTCGAAGACGGCCTCTTGCCGCACTTCAACTCGCAGGGCGGCCGGGACGACGTCGAGGAGGAGCGCCGGCTCTTCTACGTCGGGATGACCCGGGCGCGCGAGAAGCTCTACCTGAGCTGCTGCCGCCGCCGCCGCATCGCCGGCCGCTATCAGGACCAGTCCGAGTCGCCGTTCCTCGAGGAGCTGCCGGACCACCTGATCGAGGCGAAGCACAGCCCGGAGCTCTACTTCTCCAACGAGCGCTACGACGCGCGCGCGCAGGGCGTCTACTCCTTCTTCGGCCAGGGCCAGAGCCGTCCCTCGTCTCCGGCCGGAGCGGTCTCCCGCCCCCCGTCCGCGCCGGCCTGGAGCGGGCGCGCTCCGGTGACGTCGAGGCCGGCGCCCGGAGGCCGGCAGGTGGTGCCGGAGCCCGATGCGGTCGTGGCGCCGCGCCGTCCCTTGAAGCGGGGGAGCCGCGTCCGCCACCCCACCCTCGGCAACGGCGTGGTCCTCGAGCTGGAGGGACAGGGGGACGAGACTCGCCTCACCGTCTTCTTCGAGAAGGCCGGCAAGCGGAAGCTGGTGGCGAAGTACGCGAACCTGGAGATGGTGTAACCGGCCTCCGAGTCATGGTCTGAGGTAAGATGACATCCGGGAACGGTTACGCTATACTTGGGTTCGCGGGGTGAATGGATGAATGGCATGGACGCCAAGAAGATCGATCTGGATGTTCGAACCGCCGATTCGGAGCGGTCCAACCCGTCACCGGCCGAGGATCTGAAAGCCCTTGTCAAGAGCAGGCTGGAAGAGAGGCGCAAGGCGAGGACGCTGGTCTCCCCGGACCCCGCTCCACGCTACGACGAGATCTTCGAGAAGGGACAAGAGTGGCTCGATGGCCCCGGTTCGCCCATCGAGCCGGTGAGCGGTCGGCGCTGCGAGTATCCACAGTACATCTGGGACTCCCTGCCTGTTCCGGGACGCAAGGAGTCCATCCTGCGGCTCGACCACCTTCAGCCTGTCGGCAAGCATGCCCAAGCCTATGAGCTCACGGAGTACGCGTTGCATGCGGATGCCGTCTCTCTTGTGGACGAATACTTGACCTGGCTTTTGCATGGCGCCTTGCCGGCCGACGGTCTGCTCCGCGAGGTTCGACGAGTGCTCCTGGGAATCGGCTGACCCCCCAGCCGGCCTGCGCTCCTCCTGAATCCACCGCCGGTTGCCCCCAGCCGGCCTGCGGTCTCCCCCAACCCCCGGCTCCTTGTCCCCGGTCGACCCGTGCTCCGGCCCAATCCATCGCTGATCGCCCCCAGCCGGTCTGCGGTGGTCCCCAAGGGAACGGTGTCACGCCCCAGCCCGCCGGCGTCAGGCCCCGATTCTGGGGCGCCTCGGCGATCGTTGGGGCCCGGCCGCGGGAGGTCTGGGGCGCGTCGTCGACGGACAGGGTTCTGGCAAGGATCGCTTGGGGGACCGCGCAGGGGGCCTGGGGCCTTCCGCGGTTCTCCTGGGACACGTCGGCGCTTGCCTGGGCTCTACCGTAGATCTCCAGGGCGCCCATAGTAGTGTTGCTACTGTCACCATTTTTGCATAGGGGCCTCCGGCAGAAGCGCGCTCCGGCGCTTCGCACCTAGGAGGGTCCACAACATGACACGCAGGCGTGTTTTTCTCGCACGAGCCCTGGCTCTCGGCCTGGCTCTCGTGCCTGCCGTCGCCCAGGCGGCGACTCCAGGGGCGGGAACCGTCTCTTCGAGCTCTTCCAGCGCGAGCTGGCAGGGCGGCTCATTTCTGGTCTCGAATCCCGCCGCCTGTCTTTCCTCGTCCACTCTCCCGGTGCCCGGCTGCGACTGGTTCGATCTCACCGTGGCGCCGCTCACCGGCCCCGAGCTGGTCGACATCGCGATCACGCCGGCCAATCCGGGAGACGACTATGACCTGTACATCTATGATGCGGCCGGCAACCAGCTGGACAGCTCGGCCACGGGGGGAGGGAACGAGCAGGTGACCCTCTCGGACCCGCCGGCCGGCACCTACCGGGTGGTCGTCCAGGCCTTCCTGGTTTCGCCGGGCTCGACCTATCGCGGCCAGGCGACCCAGCGGGCGGTCACCGAGGACCAGGTGGCGCAGGCCTATCATGGGACGCGCGTGACGCGCGGCTTCGTCGGCACTCCGGCCAACCAGCCCGCTCGGTCCACCGGTGCTCCTCTCGTCTTCGAGATGCACTATGTCGGCCGCAACGCCGCCGAGCCGACGCTCGGCATCCGCAAGAACGGCACGGCCTTCATCGCCGCCGGTGATTTCGACGCCCTGCCGGACGGCTCTCCGGAACAGCTCGCGCGGACTGAGGTCCTGCGCTCCAGAGACGGCGGCGCCAGCTGGCAGTCGGTGCAGCCGAACCTCATCCTCGGCGACACCACCGAGCCGCCGACGAGCCTCGACCCGTACATCTACGTCGACGAGGACACGGGGCGCCTCTTCTCGATCGACCTCTACGGCGCCTGCTCCTGGCTGCTCTATTCGGATGACGAAGGGCAGACCTGGACGCGCAACATGGCCGCCTGCGGCGAGATGGTCAACGATCACCAGACGCTCTACTCCGGCCCGCCGCCCGCGGGGGTCGCCACCCAGGGCTATCCAAAGGTCCTCTATTACTGCTTCAACCGGGTTGCGGACAGCGCCTGCGGCCGCAGCCTGGACGGCGGCAAGACCTTCCTGCCGGCCGGCGCGCCGGCCTATCTCGGCGTCGATCCCGCGACCGGGGGAGTCTGCGGCGGTCTGACCGGCCAGCTGATGACCGATCCGGACGGGCGGGCGTTTCTGCCCAAGGGGCATTGCAGCTATCCCTGGGTCTCCATCACCAACGACGCCGGCCTCACCTGGGGACAGGTCCAGGTGAGCGATTACATCCAGGCCGCCGACACCCACACGGCGGTCACCGCGGACGCCGCGGGCAGCCTCTACTATCTGTGGTTCGATGCCCGGGACCGTCTGCCCTACCTGTCGGTGTCGACCGACCACGGCAGGACCTGGGGCGTGCCGCTGATGATCGCCCCGCCGGGCGTGCACGAGGTCAACTTCCCGGCGATCGTCGCCGGCGACAGCGGGAGGATCATGATCACCTTCCCGGGGACGACCTCGCGCAACCGCCTCGACCAGCGGCGGCCGTGGAGCTCCTACATCGTCGTCTCGATCAACGCGCTCAGCTCCAATCCGCTGTTCGTCTGGACGACCGGCAACGACCCTGCCGATCCGATCCACCGAGGGGACTGCGGTCCGGGCCGTTGCGGCGGGATGTTCGACTTCCTCGACATCGTCCTCTCGCCGTGGAACGGCCGCGTCTGGGCGAGCGCCACGGATACCTGCACAGGGGACTGCGTGACGGGCGACGGAGCGTCGGAGGACGCGGCCGGCGCCGTGTACAAACAGGTCAAGGGCCCGCTGCTCTGGACCACCGAGCACTTCAAGCAGAAGTAGGGTCCCCCGCCACCACACCCGGCAGGGTATCGACGAAGTGGACGCCGAACGCCTTCGACGGCGTCCACGCCCCGGCCGGGACCTCGCCGGCCGCGGCCCG
>DASPXX010000087.1:0-5107 GCA_035637095.1 Thermoanaerobaculia bacterium | reverse complement strand
CTGATCGAGCAGGGACCGGGCCTCGTCGAAGTGCTCCTCCTGGTACATGAGGAGAGATGCTTTCAGATCGAGCCGGCGGGTGCCGTCGAGCAGGCCGGCGGGATCTCCGGCCGCTCCCCGTTGCCAGTGCTCGTCGGCGCTTGCGAACGTCCTCCAGGCGGCGGTGAAATCGCCTCCGACCCTCGAGGCGTTGGCCAGGAAGGGCTCGCACCAGCCGCGAAAGCGAAGGCGCCAACTTTCCGGGCCCGGGCACTGCTTGGCGAGGCGGAAAGCCAGCCGCGCCAGCCGCAGGGCCTCGCTCGCGCGGTCGGCGGCAGCGGCGGCAGAGGCCAGGCAGAGCTTTTCCGCGAGAGCCCAGCTCCGGTCATCGCCCAGCAGCACTTCGACGACCTCCTCTTGCTGCTTCGCCGGAAACTTCGCCATGCGGGCCCACCGCTCTTCGGCCCAGAGGCGGTGCTCGCGGGCCTTCCGGCGCCGGCCTTCGAGGGTCAGCTCGGCATGGGCGGCCTGGGCGCCGGACCATCCACCGGCCGCGGAGGCCCGGTCGATCAGCCGGCGGTCTTCCTCGGGCGGCTCGACGGGCGAGAGGGGCTCGTCGGGCGGGTGGGCGAGCCGGTGCGCGAGCAGGGCGGCATCGATCGCTTCCGGAGGCACGTCCCATGGGGCGAGAAGCTCCCCCAGCCGCTCGCGGGACAAAGGCTCCTGCCCGCTTTCCCAGCGGCCGATCGCATGGGCCGATGCACCGGCTCTTTGCCCAAGCTCCTCTTCCGTCAGCCGGCCGAGCGAGAAGCGGAAGAACCGCAGAACAGCACCTTCCGGGGGTGGGATCGTCTTCGGCATTCGGCCTCCGCAAAATGTCTCCCTACAAGAATAGTTACAGCAGAGGCCCGGATCGGGACACGCATCCTCACGACGCACGAAATCCGAATCCGTGAAGCCATCACGGACGGCGTTTCGCATTTCTGTGCTCCAGCCGATTCGATCGCGGCCTACATTTCCGCTCATGGACACTCTCGTCATCCCGACCCTGGAGACGGAGCGCCTGCGGCTCCGGCCCTTGCGCGTGAGCGACTTCGAGGACTACGCCGCGATGAATGCGGACCCGGAAGTGATGCGCCTCATCGGGGGACCGTGGGACCGCGGCCGGTCCTGGCGGCACCTGGCCTTCCTCCTGGGCCACTGGCAGCTCGGGAGGGGCGGCATGTGGGCTGTGGAGCAGCGGGAGACCGGCGCGTTCCTGGGAATGGCCGGCTTCTCCGAGCCGGAGGGCTGGCCGGGATTCGAGCTGGCCTGGAGACTGGCGCGGCGCTGGTGGGGCCACGGCTATGCCACCGAGGCTGCACGGGAGGCTCTGGCCCATGCCTTCAACGTCCTCAAGAAGGACCGCGTCATCAGCCTCATCCCGCCGGAGAACCGCGCCTCCATCCGCCTGGCCGAGCGCATCGGCGAGAGCCTGCGCGGCCGCACCGAGATCGGCGGGTGGGAGCTCCTGCTCTATGGCGTCGACCGGGAGAGCTACGGCCGCTGCATCCCAGCCTCCGGCACGGCCATTCCCAGGGGTGGGAACGAGCATCCCAGCCTTCGGCACGACCATTCCCAGGGGTAGGAACGAGCATCCCGACCGTCGGCACGGCCATTCCCAGGGGTAGGAACGAGCATCCCGACCCTCGGCACGACCATTCCCAGGGGTAGGAACGAGCATCCCGACCCTCGGCACGGCCATTCCCAGGGGTAGGAACGAGCATCCCGACCCTCGGCACGACCATTCCCAGGGGTAGGAATGAGCATCCCGAGCTCCGGGACGAGCATCCCGAGCCTCGGATTGGCCGTTCCCTGGGTCCGGAAAGGTCTTCCCGTGCTTAGAACGGCCCGCCCATCTCCAGGATCAGCGGCTTCGTCTTCGTCGCGACGCCCAGCCCGTCGCCGACGGGGAGGACCACGGACTGGAGCTGGGGGTGCATCATCAGATAGCCGTTGAAGGCGCGGAGCGCATCCGCCTCCTCGTCCTCCTCGTCCTCCGGCGGCGCCGCGACGTGGCCGGCCCAGAGGAGGTTGTCCACCAGGATCAGGCCGCCCACCCTGAGCTTCGGCAGGAGCAGGTCGAGATAGCGGCGGTACTCCTGCTTGACCGCATCGATGAAGGCGAGGTCGAACGGGCCTTCGAGCCGGGGCAGCACCTCCAGGGCGGCGCCCTGCACGATCTCCACCCGGCCGGCCACTCCTCCCCGTTCGAGATAGCCGCGCGCCTGCTCGATCCGCCGCGGATCGAGCTCCAGGGTGACGATCTGCGCCGCGGAGGCGCCGCGGGCGAGGCAGAGGGCGCCGTAGCCGATGGCGGTGCCGATCTCCAGGATCCGCCGCGCATCGAGGGAACGGGCGAGGATGGTGAGCAGCAGGCCGATCTCGGGATCGGAGATCGGCACGCTCTCGCGGCGGGCGTGCTCCTCCATCTCGCGCAGCAGGGGCTCCCGGGGGGGAAGCAGCCGCTCGAGGTAGGCCTCCTGCTCGGGACGGAGGATCGACGCCCGGCCGTGTTTCATGATGCCGTCGGCGATGTCGGGGCGGGCGCCGCGGGCGGCGGCGGCGCTTCGGCCTTGTGCGCGCCGGGCTCCCAGGCCGCGTTTTCGAGCGACACCGAGCGCCGCTGGCCGTTGAGCGTCGAGACGATGGTGTAGTTCGCATTGAGGCCGATCCGGCAGGCGCCGTTCGGCGTCACATCCACCGGGATCTCGATCTCGTGCGTGCCCGGACCGGAGACGCTCATCTCGAAGCCGCCGCAGCCGCGCACCAGGACGCCCGGGAGGTTCGCCGTGCCTTTCAGCTCCAGGCGCTCGTTGGCCGCGTTGATCGGCGGGATGCGCAGCACCATCCAGAGCGCACCCGGCGCGCGGACCCCTTCCACGCGAATGGCGCCCCCGCCGTTCAGCCAGCGGCGCACCAGCACCTGGCGGTCCGCTCCGGGCTCGACCGGCAGCCATTGCGGCGAAAAGACCAGCTTGGGGGACGACGACTCGGCCGGCACCTCGACCTGGGCTGCGACGTACTCGGCGCGGTCGACGCGCTCGCCGAGCCCCTCCAGGGCCCAGCGCCGCTTCCCTTCATAGAGGCCGACCGTCACCGTGTAGGTGCCCGGCGAGAGAGCCGGAGCGAGCTGCGACTGGAACAGCATGGCCTCGTCGTGCACCGGAGCTCCCGGCCGCCACTTCTGCGGAAAGGCGTGGTCGAAGGTGCGGATGAGCTTCTTCTTCGAATCGAGCAGATGGATGAAGACCATCGGCTGGGCGGAGAGCCCCTCGAGCTCGGCGGTTGGATTCCATTCGAGCTGGAGAGTCTGCAGCTCGGGATATCCGAGGCGAAGCTGCCGGGGCGTCACGTCGACCCGGGCCACCGGAGGACCGTCGTCCTGGCGGCAGGCGAGAACACCGAGAGGGAGCGCGAGAAGGGGGAGAGCCAGATAGATTTTTCTCATGGACGTACGGAAACCTAGCGGGGAGAGAGAGAGCCTGTCAAGCCATCCGGCCGGACATCCGGTTGATAGGTCGCCGAGCAGTCCGGCCCTTCCCACACCGTCACCTCGGCGAGGGGGGCGGCCGGAAGCCTCCGGACGAGCTCCTCGAAGAACCAGGCGGCGAGCCGCTCGGTCGTGGGGCTCTGCCGGTCGAAGGGCGGGACGGTGTTGATGTCCCGGTGGTCGAGCCGGGCGGCGAGCTCCTGGAGCGCGGCGCGCGCTTCGATGAAGTCGAAAGCCATCCCGTCGCCGTCGAGGCGGCCGGTGCGGAGCACCGCCTCGACCCGCCAGGAGTGGCCGTGGACCGGCTCCGGGGCTCCCTTGTAGGAGGTCAGGTGGTGGGCCGCCTCGAAGCGGACGATCACCCGCACGGTGAAGACGGGCATCTCAATGATCTCCCAGGAGCTTCTCCACGCGGGCCACCACCATCTCCAGCGCCACCTTGTTCTCGCCCCCCTCGGGGATGATCACGTCGGCCCAGCGCTTGGAGGGCTCCACGAACTCGAGGTGCATGGGGCGGACCGTCTCCAGATACTGCCGGAGCACGTCCTGGACGGAGCGGCCGCGCTCGCTCATGTCGCGCCCCAGACGGCGAATGAGCCGGATGTCGGCGTCGGTGTCCACATAGATCTTGAAGTCCAGGAGATCCCGCAACAGACGCTCGACGAAGATCAGGATCCCTTCGAGGAGCACCACCGGCTGCGGCTCCACCCGGCGGGTCCGCGCCGTCCGGCGGTGCCGCACGAAGTCGTAGATCGGCACCTCGACCGCATGGCCGGCTTTGAGAGCGTGCAGGTGAGCCACCATCAGATCGCTGTCGATCGCCGACGGATGGTCGAAGTTGTGGGCCAGGAGCTCCGCCTCGCTCGTCCAGTCGACGTCGCGATAGTAGCTGTCCTGCTCGATGAAGGCGATCCTCTCCTTCCCCACGGTGTCCAGGATCGACCGGGCGACCGTGGTCTTGCCCGATCCGGTTCCTCCGGCGACACCGAGGATGAACGGCGTGAGCTTCGGCTTCGCGAGGAGGGGCTCGAGCTTCGGGGCGGTCTCGGTGGTCTGGATCATGGGGAGGCTCCAATCCCGCGGATTCTATCCAGGCCGGCTCATCTCTGACAGCGCGGGCAGTAGAAGGTGCTGCGCCCGGCCTGGACGATCCGCCGGATCTCTCCGTCGCAGACGGTGCAGGGCTTCCCCTCCCGGTCGTAGACGCCGAGGGAGACCTGGAAGTAGCCGCTGCGCCCTTCGCCGTCGGCGAAGTCGTTCAGCGTGGTCCCCCCCTCGATGATGGCCTGGCGGAGCACGGAGACCGCCTCCGTGGCGACGCGGTCCCAGCGTCCGGAGGAGATCCGCGCCACCGACCGCGCCGGATGGACGCCGGAGCGGAAGAGGGTCTCGGTGGCGTAGATGTTCCCGATGCCGACCACGACGCTGGCATCCATCAGGAAGGGCTTGACCGGGCCGCGGCGGCCGGCGGCGGCGCGGGCGCGGGTGCGGACGGCGCCAGGCAACGCAGCGCCCCGGCGGCCGAGAGGCCGAGCAGCGAGAGGTTGGTGGATGGGTGGCAGAGGAAGACGAGCCGCACGCCGTCGGCGGCCTTAA
>DASPXX010000086.1:0-44713 GCA_035637095.1 Thermoanaerobaculia bacterium | reverse complement strand
GAGCGGCGCGCTGATCGGCGACGCGCGGCCGGTCACCCACGCGGTCAAGTTCTACGAGAAGGGAGACCGCCCGCTGGAGATCGTCACCAGCCGGCAGTGGTTCCTGCGCACCATCGAGCACCGCGACGCCTTCCTCGCGCGCGGCGCCGAGCTCGCCTGGCACCCGCCGCACATGAAGGCCCGCTACGACGCCTGGGTCCAGGGGCTCAACGGCGACTGGTGCATCAGCCGCCAGCGCTTCTTCGGCGTCCCCTTCCCGCTCTGGTACCCGGTACGCCAGGACGGTACGGTCGACTGGGACGCGCCGATCCCGCCGCGCCGCGAGCGGCTGCCGATCGATCCGGCGAGCGACGCGCCGGAGGGGTTCAGCGAGGCGCAGCGCGACCAGCCCGGCGGCTTCACCGGCGATCCGGACGTCATGGACACCTGGGCGACCTCGTCGCTGACCCCCCAGATCGCCGCCTGTTGGGGGACCGACGAGGAGCTGTTCCGCAAGGTCTTCCCGATGGACCTGCGGCCGCAGTCGCACGAGATCATCCGCACCTGGCTCTTCTCCAGCGTCGTGCGCGCCCATCTGGAGCACGGCTCGCTGCCGTGGAAGCACGCGGCCATCTCCGGCTGGGTCCTCGATCCGGACCGCAAGAAGATGTCGAAGTCGAAGGGGAACGTGGTCACCCCGATGGCGACCCTGGAGGAGTACGGCTCGGACGCGGTCCGCTACTGGGCCGCCAACGGCCGCCTGGGGGTCGACACCGCGTTCGACGTGGGGCAGATCAAGATCGGCCGCCGGCTGGCGATCAAGGTGCTCAACGCCTCGAAGTTCGTGCTCGACCGCGAGGCGGTGGCGGGCGAGGTGACGGAGCCCCTCGACCGCGCCATGCTCGCCGGCCTGGCCTCTCTGGTGGAGGACGCGACCGCGAGCTTCGAGGGCTACGACTACACGCGCGCCCTGGAGCGTACCGAGCGCTTCTTCTGGGGCTTCTGCGACAACTATCTGGAGCTGGTGAAGAACCGCGCCTACGGCAACCAGGGGGAAGCGGCGGCCGGCTCGGCTCACCGCGCGCTCCGCGAGGCTCTCTCGGTCCTGCTGCGGCTCTTCGCCCCCTTCCTTCCCTATGTGACCGAGGAGGTCTGGTCCTGGTGGCAGGAGGAGTCCGTCCACCGTTCGGCCTGGCCGGAGGCGGGCCCCTTGCGCTCGCTGGCGGGCGACGGCGATCCGCTGGTGCTCGAGGTGGCCGCCGAGGTGCTGGGCGAGGTCCGCAAGGCGAAGACGGCGGCCAAGGTGTCGCTCCGCGCCGAGGTCCAGCGCGCCCTGGTCCGCGACACGGCGGAGCGGCTCGCCGCCCTGCGCCGCGGCGAGGGGGACCTGCGGACCGCCGCCAACATCGCTACCCTGGAGACCGCGGAGGCCGAAGGGCTCGCAGTCGAGACGGAGATGGCTCCGGTGGCGACGGCCTGACCTCATGCGGCTCGCGTACTTCAGCCCGTTCCCTCCGGCGCGCTCCGGCATCGCCGACTACAGTGCGGAGCTCGTCCCCTGTCTCGCGGAGCACTTGGAGGTGGAGCTGTTCGTCGACGAGGGGGCTCGCGTGGACGAGAGCCTGACGGCGCGCTTCCCCGTCCGTGGGGACCGCGCATTCCCGTCTCTCTGGGAGGCGGGGCGCTACGACGCCGTCCTCTATCATGTGGGGAACAACCCCGACTTCCATGCTCGCACCTGGAAGATGCTCCAGAGCATCCCGGGGATTGTGGTCCTCCACGAGGCGATGCTCCACCATCTGGTGCGCGGCATGACGCTCGCCCGGGGGGACCAGGAGGGATACGTCGAGGAGATGCGCTACGCCTATGGAAAGACCGGGGAGGCGCTGGCGCGGCGGAGCGTCGGGACCGGCATTCCCCTCGACGTGTGGAGCTATCCCCTATTCGAGCGGGTGGTCGACGCGAGCCTAGGGCTCATCGTCCACAACGACTGCACGGGCGACCGGGTGCGGGCGAGCCGGCCGGGAACGCGCATCGTCAAGATCCCCCATCACCTGAGCCTGCGCGAGTTGGACGGCGCGCTTTCGACGGAACAGGCGCGAGCGGCCCTGGGGATCCCGCCGGACGCCTTCGTGGTCGCCTCCTTCGGCTTCATCACGCCGGCCAAGCGGCTCGACGTGGCCCTGCGCGCCTTCGCCCGGCTCAAGCGGGAGGTGCCGGACGCGGTCTATCTGCTGGTCGGGGAGGTCTCGCCCCATTACGACTTCGCGAGCGTCCTCACCGCCGACCTGGCGCCCGGAGTGACCGTGGTGGGCCGGACCGATCTCGACCGCTTCCTCTTCCATATGCTCGCGGCGGACCTGGCGATCAACCTGCGGTATCCGTCGGCGGGGGAGACGTCGGGGACGCTGATCCGCCTCCTGGGGATGGGCAAGCCGGTGATCGTCAGCCACACGGGGGCGTTCAGCGAGATCCCGGACGACTGCTGCGCCAAGATCGACTTGGACGAAACCGAGGAGGAGCTCCTGGCCGCCGTCCTCCGGCGCCTGGCTCTGGACGAGCCGCTGCGCCGCCGGATGGGCGAGAACGCCCGCCGCCACATGGCGGAGCACCACACTCTGGAAGGCTCGGCGCGCGCCTATGCCGGCTTCGTCCGCGAGATCGTCGAGGCGCGCCCGCGGCCGTTCCTCGCGGTGCCGCCCCTGGCCCGCTATCCGCCGGAGGACGTCTTCACCGACCTCGCGGCCGTCGTGGCGGCCGAGGCGGCGGACCTCGGCGTCGGGGAAGAGGACACCGAGCTCCTCGGCGCCCTGGCCGAGGTCCTGATGGAGCTCGCATGAAGCGCTTCCGCGGCCTGTTGATCCTGCTCGTCCTGCTGGCCCTGGCGGCCGGCCACTACCTGTATTGGTATGCGCCGCGCGAGCGGGCGGGGTCTCCCGAGCCCGGCGGGCTCCCCGCGCGCCTCCTGGCCGCGGGGGCGTACGACGCCTGCTTCTGGGTCCCCTACCCCCATCAGAACCTGGGCAAGCTCGAAGGCGCGGTCGACGACGGCGCCGCCTGGGTCGGGGCGGTGGCCCGGATCGCCGACCTGCCGCCGCCGGTCCTGCCGTCGTTCGGTCCGTTCACCGTCCCTCCGTCGAGCGAGATCGCCGGCTGCTCGGACCTCTCCGGCAAACGGTTCCTCCTGGTGGCGAAGGTCTATCCCGCCCTGGCCGCGGTCTCCCGGCTCTCCGGCAAGCTGGCGGGAAACCCCTGGCTCGCGGGCGGCGCGGTCGAGGATGTGGCGGGAGACGAGTCGGAGCCCTCCGAGCGCGCCGTCACCGTGGCTTGGCGCGAGGGATACTGGACGGTCACCTCGGGCGAGGCGCCGGATCTGAAGCCTCCCCCTGCGGCCACCGCGCCCGCGGCCGCCCGCCCCGAGAGCCTGGGGATCTTCCGGCTGCTGCGCGACGTCTCTGAGTTCCCGCTCGGCGAATACGCGCTGCGGCGGCAGGGCGAGGATCTCGTGCTGGCCCTCGACCAGGCCCCCAATCAGGACAACCCGCCGCCGACCCCGGAGCCGGACCTGCCGCCGCAGTCTCATCCCGTGCTGCTGGCGGTGGCCGGTCCGGCCTGGCCGGCGTCGGAGCCCAAGCCGTTGCCGCCGGCCGCCTTCGCGCTCTTCGAGCTGGACGAGGCGAGCCGCGGCGCGCGGATCAGCTCCTTGGGGAGCCTGCCCGGGGCCGCGGTGTTCAACGCGCCCGGCGAGGAGCAGCGCTGGGGGTTGCCGGCGCAGGGGATCGCCGGCCTGGTCCGCAAGAGCCTGCCGCAGGGGAATGTGGCCGGCTGGAAGATCGTTGCGGTGGACGCCGCGAGCCTCGAGCGCGCCAGGGAGCTGGCCCCCCGGATCTCCCGCCTGACCTCGCCGGAGCCCGCTGGCTCGCAGGGGGCGCCGAGGGATGGCGGCCGGCTGGTCCTCGGCCTCTGGGCGCAGCCCCGACCGGCGCTCCAGGTGGTGGTGGAGGTCAGGAAGATCCTGGAGGGGCTCCCCCTGGTCTCGCGCGCCCAGGTCCGGCGCTGGAAAGACTGGGAAATTCTGCTCCGCCCCCTCGCCCGGTGCGAAGGGCTGGAGCTCACCGCCACCCAGGGACCGCCGTCGTTCCGGCTGGCGCTCGAGCGGTGCGGGAAGCCCTGACGGGCTCGATGGAACGAAACATGCACCTCCCGAATTTCGTAGAAGGAGGGGGCGCAGCACTCCTTGACGCCACGGTCCGTTTCCTTGTAGTGTAGATTCATAGACCGAGGAGGCGTCGATGCGGATGGCAGCCGCCGTAAGCAGAAGGGAGGAACCTATGAGCACTTCCGTGGCAGCATCCAACGGGCACAGCTCGAACAAAGGCTCCAACCTGCGGTCCTGGAGGATTGCCGTCTTCACGGGAATTGGAGCGCTGTATCTCCTCTCCCTCTTCGTCCTTCCCCTGCGGGAGGCTCTCGCCAAGGTCTTCTCGTACTTCCCCCAATGACAGGCTCGGGCGACGATGGGAAGCGACTCAGCCGAACAGGGCAGGTCGTGTGGGGAATCATCGGCGGGCTCAGCCCCTACGCCGCCGCGGCCTTGAAAGCCGTCGGTTTTCAGACGAGCTACAACCTTCCGAGCATCAGCGTGGCGTTCTGGTTCGTGCTCGCCCTCTCGGCAGCTCTGGGCGTGATCGGCGCGATCCTCCTCGAGTCCCACACCAGGTTCACCGCCTGGTTTCATGGCGGAAGCTTCCCTATCATGCTGAACTTCCTGTTCGGAGAAGCCCTTCACCGGGCGGGCAGCCATCTGCAATAGAAAGCCGGGCCGCGGTTGACTCCGGGGAACATTTCCCTTACCCTCCGCGTTTGCCCCGGTTGGAGGTTCGTGCATGCAGATTTGGCTGGATCAGGTTCGCGAAGAACCTTTCAACTGGGAAGAGACGAAGAGCGTCGCGCTGGAGACCCTGGAGCATCCCGAGGTGACCGCCCTCGGCCCTGTCACGTGGAAGGGGCAGGTCGTGTTCGCGGATCCGGGGTACTACCTGCGGGCGCGACTCTCCTATGAGCAGACCCTGAGCTGCGACCGGTGTCTGAAGCCGATCGTCGACCATGCCGAATCCGACGTCGAGCTGCTGATTCTGGTCGAGCGCGATCCTGGAGCGGCGGGCGAGCACGAGCTGCAGGAGCGGGACCTGGGCGTCGTCTACGTGAACGGCGAGACCCTGGAGACCGATCCGATCCTCTTGGAGCAGCTGCAGCTCAACATCCCGATGAAGCCGCTCTGCCGTCCCGACTGCCAGGGCCTGTGCCCGGTGTGCGGGGCGGACCGCAACGAGACCGACTGCTCCTGCGAGGAGCGGTCGGACGATCCGCGGTGGGCGACGCTCGCGGCTCTGAAGACCCGGCTCGACAGCCGGTGACAGCGAGAACTTTTTGACCGAGAGGCCACGACCATGCCCAATCCCAAGCGCCGCCATTCCAAGGCCCGCCGCGACAAGCGCCGCGCCCACGACGCCCTCGCCCAGCCCCCTCAGTCGACCTGTCCGAACTGCGGCGAGGTCAAGCTCCCGCACCGCGCCTGCGGCCACTGCGGTTATTACCGCGGCCGCCAGGTGATCGAGGTCAAGGAGGCGCCGTAGGGCTCCGGTCCCCCGTGGAGCCGTCCGGCCGTTCCTCCCGACTCTGATAGAGTCATTCCGCCCGAGCGCCATCGCGCCTCCCACGGAGGTCACCGGGATCCGAGCATGCAGATCGCTGTCGATGCCATGGGGGGGGACCACGCACCGCAGAGCCCGGTCGAGGGCGCGGTGCGGGCTGCCACCGAGGATGGCACCTCGGTCCTCCTGGTCGGCGACCGCTCCCGCATCGAGACGGAGCTCGCCCGGCTCAGCTATCGGCGGAGTGGTCTCCTCGAGGTGATTCACGCCGAAGAGGTGGTGGGGATGGACGAGCCGGCGATCACGCCGATCCGCAAGAAGCGGCGCTCGTCGATCCGCCTCTGCGCCGAGCTGGTCAAGGAGGGGCGAGCCCAGGCCCTGGTGACCGCCGGCAACACCGGCGCCGCCATGATCTCGGCCAAGATGGTCATCGGCACCGTCGCCGGCGTCGACCGCCCCGCCCTCGCTGCCGTCCTCCCCAACATCAAGGGACGGACCGTCCTCCTGGACGTTGGTGCCAATGTGGACACCAAGCCGGTCCACCTGCGCGAGTTCGCCGTCATGGGACACTTCTACGCCCAGGAGGTGATCGGCACCCCGTCGCCGCGGATTGGTCTCATGTCGATCGGCGAGGAGGAGGGGAAGGGCAACGACGTCACCCGCGAGGTCTTCAAGGTGCTCAAGACGACCGGCCTCAACTTCCTCGGCAACGTCGAAGGGCGAGACGTCTTCAACGGCAACGCCGACGTGATCGTCTGCGACGGCTTCGTGGGCAACGTGATCCTCAAGAGCGCCGAGGCCCTGGCCGAGATGATCTTCCGCATGCTCCGCGAGGAGGTCGAGAGCAGCGCGCGCACCAAGGCCGGGTATATGCTCGCCAAGCCCGCGTTCGACCGCTTCCGCCAGCGTACCGACTACAGCGAGTACGGCGCCGCGCCGCTCCTGGGCGTCAACGGCGGCTGCTTCATCGGCCATGGGCGCTCCAACGCCCGGGCCATCCAGAGCGCCATCCGCCGCGCCGTGGAGTTCTCGGCGGCGCAGCTCGACCGCAAGATCCACGACAAGATCGCCGAGCTCCACAGCCAGGAGGAGCGGCTGCTCGGCGGCACCCACGAGGTCTCCCGATGAGCGCTCTCGACGGCCGGCCGGCCGCCTTCGTCTTCCCCGGCCAGGGCTCGCAGAAGGTCGGCATGGGCCGCGCCTGGGCCGACCGGTACGAGGCGGCGCGCCGCACCTTCGAGGAGGCGGACGACGTCCTCGGCTTCCCGCTCTCGCGCCTCTGCTGGGAGGGACCGGAGGAGGAGCTCAACCTGACGGTCAACACGCAGCCGGCCCTCCTCACGGTCTCGACCGCGATCCACCGCAGCCTGGCCGCATTTCCAGGTGCCGAGGCGCTGCGGCCGGTCGCGGTCGCCGGGCACAGCCTAGGCGAGTACTCGGCCCTGGTCGCGGCCGGCGCCCTGTCGTTCGCCGACGCCCTGCGGCTGGTCCGCCGGCGCGGCCAGCTCATGCAGGAGGCGGTGCCGGTGGGCGTGGGAGCCATGGCCGCCCTGATCGGCATGGACGCCGGGCAGGCCGCCGCCCTGGCCGCCGAGGTTGCGCAAGGGGAGGTCTGCGCCGTGGCCAACCTGAACGGCTTCGTGCAGATCGTCATCGCCGGCCACAAGGGGGCGATCGACCGCGCCGTGGCGCTCGCCAGGGAGCGCGGGGCGAAAAAAGCCACGGTGCTCTCGGTCTCCGCCCCCTTCCACTCGCCGCTGATGGCCCCGGCCCGCGAGGGGATGACCGGGCCGCTCCAGGAGACCGTGTTCCGCGATCCGTCCGTCCCGGTGGTGACCAACGTGGACGCCGTGCCGGTGACCACGGGAGCGGCGGCGCGCGACGCCCTGATCCGGCAGATCGACAGCCCGGTGCGCTGGGTGGAGGTGATCCTGTACATGGCGCAGTCGGCCGGCGTCGACGCCTTCCTGGAGGTCGGGCCGGGCACCGTGCTCACCGGTCTCGACCGGCGGATCGCCGTGGACACGATGAACGCCAGCCTCTCCGACCCGGACCAGCTGAGGAAGACGCTTCTAGGCGGCGAGGCGAAAGAGGAGGGTTGATGTTCCGACTGGACGGCAAGACGGCGCTGGTGACCGGCGCCTCGCAGGGGATCGGCGAGGGGATCGCCCGCCTGCTGGCGCGGCAGGGCGCCCGCGTCGTGCTCGCCGCGCGCAACCGGGAGAAGCTGGAAGCGCTGGCGGCGGAGATCGACGGCGCGCATCCGCTCGTCCTCGACGTCTCCCGGCCGGAGACCTTCGGCGAGAAGCTCAAGAGTCTGCCGGAGGACCTCGGAGGGATCGACATCCTGGTCAACAATGCCGGGATCACGGCCGACAACCTGCTTGCCCGCATGTCGCTCGACGACTGGGACCGGGTGCTGCGCACCAACCTGACCGGGGCGTTCGCCCTGAGCAAGGAGGTCTTGCGCGGCATGATGAAGAAGCGCTGGGGCCGGATCGTGAACGTCGGCTCGGTGGTGGGCCTGATGGGCAACGCCGGGCAGGCGAACTACGCCGCGGCGAAAGCCGGGCTCGTCGGTCTGACCAAGTCGCTTGCCCGCGAGCTGGGGAGCCGGAACATCACGGTGAACGTCGTGGCTCCGGGGTACGTGGTGACCGCGATGACCGACAAGCTGCCCGAGCAGGCCCGCGAGGAGCTGGTCGAGCAGATCGCGCTCAAGCGCCTCGGCACGGTCGAGGACATCGCCGCCGCGGTCCTCTACCTGGCGAGCGAGGAGGGAGGGTATGTCACGGGGCAGGCGCTGAACGTTTCGGGGGGGTTGTACATCTAGTCAGATGGACTCGCGGCGCCTCTTTATGCTAGAACCGCTCCTCGGTGCGCCGAGGCGCCTATTCGGTATTTCAAGAGACAAGCAAGGAGGGGCTTTCCCTATGGCCATTGCGGAACGGGTCAAGAGCATCATCGTGGAGCAGCTCGGAGTCGACGAGGAAGAGGTCACCCAGGAGGCCAGCTTCACGGACGACCTGGGAGCCGACTCGCTGGACATCGTCGAGCTGGTGATGGCGTTCGAGGAGGAGTTCGGGATCGAGATTCCCGATGAGGACGCCGAGAAGATCAGCAACGTCAAGGACGCGATCGAGTACATCCAGAACAACGCCGGGGACCAGAACTGAGCTCCCTGCCGGGCCGCCAACCTCAATCCGACGAGAATCTGCCGCGATCTTGAGCTCCGCCGCACGCCGCCGCGTCGTGGTCACCGGAGTGGGGCTGGTGTCCCCCCTCGGGGTGGGCACCGCCCGCAACTGGGAAGCCCTGCTCGCCGGGAAGAGCGGGATCGGCCCGATCACGCGCTTCGACGCCTCCGCCTACCCGTCGCGCATCGCCGGTGAGGTCAAGGGGTTCGATCCTCTCGACTACCTCGACAAGAAGGAAGTCAAGAAGAGCGACACGTTCATCCACTATGGGCTGGCGGCGTCCCTGTTCGCCCTGGAGGATTCCGGGCTGGTCATCGATGAGGGGAACGCCGACCGGGTGGGCGTGGTCATCGGCTCGGGGATCGGCGGTCTGCCGGTCATCGAGTCGGTGCACAAGACGCTTCTGGAGCGGGGTCCGGACCGGGTCTCGCCGTTCTTCATCCCGGCGCTGATCGTCAACATGGCGGCCGGGCAGGTTTCGATCCGCACCGGTGCGCGAGGCCCCAACACCTCGCCCGCCACGGCGTGCACCACGGGTCTCCACGCGGTCGGCGACGCGTTCCGCCTGATCCAGAACGGCGAGGCCGATGCGATGATCGCGGGTGGCACCGAGGCGGTGATCACGCCGCTCGCGGTCGCCGGCTTCGCGGCCATGCGCGCGCTGTCGCACAGGAACGACGAGCCGGAGAAGGCTTCGCGCCCCTGGGACGTCGGGCGCGACGGCTTCGTCATGGGCGAGGGCGCGGGCATCGTGATCCTCGAGGAGCTCGAGCAGGCGCGCCGGCGGGGAGCGCCGGTCTATGCCGAGGTGGTCGGCTACGGCATGAGCGCCGACGCCTACCACATCTCGGCGCCGCACCCGGAAGGGCACGGCGCGGTCCGCGTCATGCAGTCGGCGCTCGCGGACGCCGGCCTGCCGCCCGAGGCCATCCGGTACATCAATGCCCATGGCACGTCGACGCCGCTCGGCGACCTCTCGGAGGTGCGGGCGGTCAAGCGGGTGTTCGGCGAGCACGCCTACAAGCTGGCGGTCTCGTCGACCAAGTCGGCCACCGGCCATCTGCTCGGTGCGGCCGGCGGTCTGGAGAGCGGCATCCTGGCGCTCGCCGTCAAGAACCAGATCCTCCCGCCCACCCTGAACCTCGACGAGCCCAGCGAGGGATGCGACCTCGACTTCGTCCCCCACGAGCCCCGCCCGGTCGACCTCGAATACGCGCTCACCAACTCCTTCGGCTTCGGAGGGACCAACGGGGCGCTGATCATGAAGCGGTACGACCCTCAGGGGTGAGGGTCCGATCGAAGAATTCCTCCATGCGCGCGAAGAAGTGGCGCATAGAGGTGGGCTCGAAACCGTGCTTCTGGCCGGGATAGAAGGCCTGCTCGAAGGGGAGCCCGGCCTTGATCAGGGCGTCGCTCATCACCACCGAGTTCAAGGGATGGACGTTGTCGTCCGCCAGGCCGTGGACGATGAGGAGCCGGTCCGCGAGCCGCGCGGCGTAGGTGAGGGGGGATGATTCGCGGTAGCCGGACTCGTTCTCCTGCGGCGTGCCGAGATAGCGCTCGGTCCACTGCGCGTCGTAGAGGCGCCAGTCGGTGACCGGGGCGCCGGCCACTCCCGCCTTCCAGACTCCGGGCCGGTTCAGCAGGCAGTACAGGGTGTTGTAGCCGCCCCCGGACCATCCCCAGAGGCCGATCCGGGAGGGATCGACCCAGGTTTGAGCTTTCAGCCAGTCGATCCCGGCGAGCTGACCGGCCAGGTTCGCCTCGCCCATCCGGCGGTGGTCCCGGTCCTCGCCGGCCTTGCCGAAGAAGAGCGAGACCTGGTTGTCGACGCTGAAGATGACGTAGCCGCGCTGGGCCATCCGCTTGTGCCAGAGGTCGCGCCGCCGGGCGTCCCAATGCCGGAAGACCACCTGCGAGGCGGGGCCGCCGTACTGGTAGACGATGACCGGATACCTCCGCGCCGGGTCGAACCCGGGGGGCTGGATCATGCGCGCGGGCAGCCGCGAGCCGTCCGGGCCGGGGATCGTGAAGTAGGTATAGGGCGGCAGAGCCGCCGGGTCAAACGTCGACGGCGGAATCCAGGGGAGTGGGACGATCGAGCCGTCCGCCCGCCGCACCTCGCTCCGCGGCGGGAGGTCCGCGGTGGACCAGGAGTGGACCCAGGCGCCGGTGTGCGGGTCGACCTCGGCCGCGTTTTCGGCCGCCGCGACGGTGAGGTTCTCCCACTTGGCTTCCTGGTACAAGCGCTGGTCCAGGCGGGCACGCAGCACGTGGCGCTCGGCGGGCCCGAGCCCCTGGGCACGATAGGCGGTGAAGATCGCCCAGCTTCCGTCGTCGGCCACGCCGTCGAGCGACGTGACGGCCCACCCTTCGGGCGAGACGGGGCGGACGATCTTCCCATCCGCGCCCGCGAGGTAGAGGCGGCGCCAGCCGTCCCGCTCCGAGCCCCAGAGGAAGCGGCCGTCGGGGAGGAAGGCGAAGTCCTTGCCGAGGTTCACCCAGGTCGGCCACTGGTCGGTGAGGAGGGTCGAGCAGCGGCCGTCCGCGGCGCCGCAGCGGAGGAGGTCGAGGCGCGCCTGGCTGCGGGCGAGCGCCTGGATGGCGACGGCGTCTCCGGCCGGGGTCCAGGCCACGCGGGCCAGATACCGGTCCGGGGCTCCCGTCTCCAGCCAGGTCGTCTTTCCGCCCGCCAGGTCGAGGACCCCGACGCGCACCAGCGGATTGGGATCGCCCGGGAGCGGATATCTCTGCGGCTTGGGCTGCGGGTGCACGGGGGACTGGTCCACCAGGGGATGGAGCGGGACCTGCCGCTCGTCGAAGCGGTAGTAGGCGATGCGCGTGCCGTCGGGGCTCCACCAGTAGCCGGTCGCCTCGCGGTCCCAGATCTCCTCCCAGTAGAGCCAGTCGGTGACGCCGTTCAGAAGGGTGTTCTCCTGCCCGTCGGTGGTGAGGGCCTGCTCGCTCCCGGTCGCGAGGTCCAGGAGCCAGAGGTCGAAGTCGCGCACGAAGGCCACCCGGCTGCCGTCGGGAGAGGGCTTGGGGTCGGACTCCTCCTCCGAGGTCGAGGTCAGACGCCGCAGCTCCCCCTTCCCGAGCGGCAGGAGCCAGAGGTCGCCGCCGGCCACCAGCACGAGCGAATCCCCCCGCGGGGACCAGACGATCCTGTCGAAGCCGGCGTCCTTGCCCGCGGCCTTCCGCAGGTCGGCGCGCCGGAAGAGGGGCTCGGCCGCCGTCCCCTGCGTCACGTCGAGCATCCAGAGGTCGTCGTCGAGGACATAGAGGAGCCGCCGGCCGTCGGAGGACCAGAGCGGATTCTCGGCGCCTTTGCCGGAGGAGTCCTCGGCGAACATGGCATCGTAGCCCAGGACCTCGGGCTGCTTCTGCTGGGTGGCCGCGGTCGCGGAGGTGAGGGCCGTCAGGACGACGAACGAGAGGAGAAAGGTGCGCATGGGGCGGAAGTCTAAACCCCTCTGCAACCTTTTCAAGAGGGCGGTCGTACTGTTGGTGGACAGTGGAATCGAAGCCTTTGAGTTGGAGGAGGACAGACCCATGACATCAATCTCGAGACGGTCCGCGCAGATGGCGGCGTGGATTCTTCCGCTCGCGCTCGGGGTCGCGATGGCGGCGGCCGATACCCCGACGAAGACGCGCGCCTTCCGCCAGACGTTCCCGGCGCAGCAGGGAGAGATGCGGCTCGCCAACCTGGCGGGCCGGGTGGAGCTGGTGCGCGCTCCCGGCAACCAGGTAATCGTCGAAGCGGTCATCCACGCGGCCGGCGAGGACGACCGAGAGACCAGCAAGCTCCTGGACGGCATGAAGTGGGTGAAGGGCACGGACAGCAAGGGGCACGAGGAGATCGTCCTCTCCTATCCGGTGAACGACTACCGCGGCTTCGCCTATCCCCGGCCCGGAGGCGACGACGACACCGACCTGCCCGGCTGGTTGAGCTGGCTGGACGTCGGCAGCCAGACCACGACCGTCTACCGCGGCGAGCGGGTACGGATCTACGCCAAGGCGCGCTCCTCGGTCCCGGTGCTCTATGCCGACCTGAAGATCGCCCTGCCTGCCGGCGGCGACCTGGTGGTGCGCAACGTGGTGGGCGCGGTGCGCGGCGGGCAGCTCGAAGGGAATCTCCAGGTGAAGACGGGGAGCGGCAACATCGAGATCGTCTCGCACGCCGGCCGGCTGACCCTGGACACCGGCTCCGGCAATGTGACGCTCGGCGCGGCCACGGGCGAGACACGGATCGAGACGGGCTCGGGCGACGTGGTGGTCCGCAAGCTGGTGGGCAACGGCTTGGTGGACACCGGCTCGGGCGACGTGACGGTCGAGAACGTCTCGGCCGGCAAGCTGTCGGTCGACACGGGCTCGGGCGACGTGGTGGTGAAGAACGGCACGGTGAGCCACGTCCTGGCCGACACCGGCTCGGGCAGCGTGCAGGTGGTGGGCATCGAGCTCGAGGAGCTGGACGCCGAGACGGGCTCGGGCGACGTGACGGTCCGCAGCTCGCTCGCCCAGGCGAAGCGGCTGACCGCCGAGACCGGGAGCGGCGACGTGACCATCTACGGCGGCGCCGAAGCCTCCTTCGACATCGAGTCGAGCCAGGGGAGCGGCGACCTCGTGGTGCGCTACGACGACGCCCAGATCCGCAAAGACGGCAAGAAGGTCGTCGGTGCCCGCCGCGGCGACGGCAGAACGGTGATCCACGTGGAGACCGGAAGCGGCGACTGCGTGATCACCCCGCGCGAGCGGGGGTAAGGGCCCCTACATCTTCCCGTAGTTCGGCCCGCCGCCCCCCTCGGGGGGCACCCAGGTGATGATCCCGTAGGGGTCCATGATGTCGCAGGTCTTGCAGTGCACGCAGTTGCTGGCGTTGATCTGCAGGCGGCGGCCGGCGGGCGCGGTGGGATCGGCGACCATCTCGTAGACGGCGGCCGGGCAGAAGCGCTGGCAGGGGTTGGCGTACTCGGCCGTGCAGCGGTCGACGCAGATGCTCGGGTCGTGCACCAGGAGATGGACCGGCTGGTCCTCGTCGTGCGCCGTTCCCGAATGATAGACGTCGGCGAGACGGTCGAAGGTGAGGGTGCCGTCGGCCTTGACCGGCGGTGGCGGCGCGAGCCCCTTCCCCTGCGGCGTCCGGAGGTTGATCATCCGCTCGTGGCCGGGGTGGGTGTCCAGGCGGTCCTTGAACCCCCAGCCGCGGCCGCCGGTCGCGAGGCCCACACCGGCCTGAACCATGCCGGCAACCAGACCGTGATCGAAGGCCTGGTGGAAGTTGCGCACCGGCCAGAGCTCCTCCCTGATCCAGCTCGTCTCGACCTTCTCCCCGAAGCGCGCCAGCCGCTCGGCCGTGGCGCCGCCGGCCGCGAGGGCCTCCAGGATCGTCTCGGCGGCGAGCATCCCCGACTTCATCCCCAGGTGGATCCCCTTGAGGCGTTGCCCGTTCAGGAAGCCGGCCGAGTCGCCGATGATCAGGAAGCCGTCCCCCCAGGAGCGGGGGAGCGACCACCAGCCCCCTTCGGGGAGGGCCTTGGCGCCGTAGAACGCCATCTTCCCTCCCTTGAGGATCGAGGCGAATTCCGGGTGGGTCTTGAGCCGCTGGAGCTCCTGGTGCGGATCGAGCAGCGGATTCCTGTAGTCGAGCCCCACGACCAGGCCGATGATGAGCTGGTCGTTCTGCATGCCGTAGGCGAAGCCGCCGCCGAAGGTGCTCCAGTCGAGCGGCCAGCCCAGGGTGTGGATGACCTCGCCGGCCGCGACCCGCCCGGGCGGCAGGTCCCAGATCTCCTTGAGGCCGATGGCGTAGACCTGCGGGTTCTTCCCCTGCCAGAGGTTCTGGGCCTCGGCGAGCTGCTTGACCAGCGTGCCGCGCGGACCCTCGCCGAGCACCACCACCTGGGCGCGGATGTCCACGCCGGGCTCGTAGTTGGCCTTCTTCTCCCCCGTGTGCGAGACGCCGCGGTCGGCCGTGCGCACGCCCACCACACGGCCGTCCTCGACGAGCACGCGCGAGGCCGGAAACTCATAGAAGACGTCCACCCCCATGGCTTCGACCTTGGCGGCCATCCACTTGACCAGCTTGCCGAGGGACGCCACATAGTTCCCTTCATTCTCGAGCGGCGGCGGGATCGGCAGGGAGAAGGCGCGCTTGCCGGTCAGGAACAGGAACCTCTCGTGCGCGTGCTCGACCGGGGCCTCGAACGGAGCGGATTTCCAGTCCTCCGGGAACAGCTCTTTGAAGGCCCGCGGATCGACGACCGCGCCGGAGAGAGCGTGGCTGCCCGCCTCGTGCCCCTTCTCCAGGACGGCGATCGAGAGCTCGCGGCCCGCCTCCCGGGCCAGCCGGGCGAGGTGATGCGCCCCGGCCAGGCTCGCCGGCCCCGCCCCCACGAAGAGGACGTCGATTTCGAGAGTTTCTCGTTCCTGATCAGCCATAAGATTTTGTGCTCCGGGAAGTTGCCGCCCCTCCTGCCGCGGGCGCTGGGATGCTACCATGGCGCTCCGGGGCGCGGCAGCATCCGGCGCCTTCCCGAAAACGTAGAGACGATTGGAGGTGTGCGCGATGATTCGGGAATCCCTGCCCCTGACCGAAGAGCGTCTCCGGATCTGCGAGGTGGCCGCAGCCGGCGCGGCTCCGACCTTCGCGGAAGACGTCCGGCGGGGCCTGACCGCGGCTCCCAAGGTCCTGTTCCCCAAATACTTCTACGACGCGCTGGGCTCGCGCCTGTTCGAGGCGATCTGCGAGCTGCCCGAGTACTACCTGACCCGGGCCGAGACCGAGATCTTCCAGCGCCACGGGGACGAGATCGCCGGCGCGCTGGAGAGTCCGGTGCGCCTCCTGGAGCTGGGGAGCGGCGACGGGCGGAAGACCCGGCTCCTGATCGAGGCGCTGGTGGCGCGCCAGGGGGGGCTGGAGTATCTGCCGGTCGACGTCTCGCGCTCGGCCGTCGAGCAGAGCGTGGAGCGGCTCCTCCACGCCTTCCCCGAGCTCACCGTGACCGCCTTCGTGGCCGAGTACCAGGCGGGCCTGCGGGCGCTCCGGGGAGAAAGGGTGCCGCCCGGGCTCCGCACCCTCGCGCTCTTCCTCGGCTCGACCATCGGCAATCTCGATCCGGCTGAGCGGATCGCCCTCCTCCGCGAGATCCGCGGCGTGCTCCGCCCCGGTGACGGCCTGCTGCTCGGAGTGGACTTGAGAAAGCCCGAGAGCGTCCTGGTGCCGGCCTACGACGACGCCCTGGGCGTCACCGCCGCCTTCAACCTGAACGTCCTGTCGCGGATCAACCAGGAGCTGGGCGGAGGGTTCGACCTCGGCGCCTTCCGCCACCGGGCGCGCTGGAACCGCGAGCTCGGCCGGATCGAGATGCACCTGGAGAGCCTGCGGGAGCAGACCGTGGCCATCCGGGACCTCGGGCTGGAGGTCCGCTTCGCCGCCGGGGAGACGATCCACACCGAGAGCTCCTACAAGCTCGATCTCGGGCAGGTGGCGGAGATGGCCGAGGCCGGCGGCTTCGCCCTGCGCCGGACCTGGACGGACCGGGGAGGCCGGTTCGCGTCGAATCTCCTGGGAGCGGTCTGATCGGCCCCTCGGCTATACTCATTGGCATGGCTGGCCGCTACCATTCGGAAGAGTTCACCGCCCCCGAGCGCTCCCTCCTCTCGCGTTTTTTCACGAATCTGGATTCTCCGGTCTTCGCGATCGTCAATCTCCCGGAAGTCGTCAAGGGGGCGCTCTTCGCGCGCTACAGCCGCTCGGCGAAGTCGCTGCGGCGTCTCTTTCTCGACGAGTTCGTCAGCCGGCCGGAATCCGGCGTCGCCGCCATTGCGGAGCACATGGAAACGAATGATGCGGGAGTCAACGTGCGCCGGGCGTCGGAGCTGTACGACCGCATGTTCATGGAGTATGGCGACGACTCGGTCGCGCAGCTCGGCGGAGCCCACGTGGCCTGCGAGCAGGCGTCGAACGTGCTGACCAAGATTCTCGAGCGCGGGCGCCTGGCGGCCTATCTCGAGCAGAGCACCCGCTATATATATTTTGACAAGCCGCTGGGCAATGGATATCGATACATGGTCCCGTCCGAGATCTCCGGCACGCCGGCCGGCCAGAAGTATCGGGCTGTCCTGGATGCTTTGTTCGACACCTATCGGGATCTGATTCCACGGTTGAGTCATCTTTACGAGGAGCAGTACCCGCGCGATCCGAAGGACTCGGAGACCGTCTGGAAAGCGTCGATCCGCGCCCGGGTCTGCGACGACCTGCGCGGTCTGCTGCCCGCCTCGACGCTCTCCAATGTCGGAATCTTCGCCACGGCGCAGGCGTACGAGACCCTCCTCCTCCGCATGCGCGCGCACCGGCTGGTCGAGGTGAGAGATTACGGCGATCTCCTCCTCACGGAGCTCCGCAAGGTGATTCCCGCGTTCCTGAAGCGGGTCGACCTGCCGGATCGCGGTGTCCAATGGAGCGAGTATTTCGCGAAGATCGATCGCCAGATGGAGAGTCTGGCCGCGACGCTGGACGTCTCCCTGCCATCGCGTCCCGAGGTCGCGCTGGTCGAATGGGATCCGGACGCCGAGCTCAAGCTGGCCGCCGCGGCACTCTATACCTGTTCCGATCTTCCGGACGATCATCTCCTCGCCCTGGTGCGCGAGATGAGCGGAGAGGATCGCCGCAAGATCCTGTCCGCCTACGTCGGAGAGCGCCGCAATCGCCGCCACAAGCCGGGGAGGGCCTTCGAGAGGACGTTTTATCGGTTCGACATCCTGGCGAGCTATTCCGTGTTCCGCGACCTCCAGAGGCATCGGCTGCTCACCGTCGAGTGGCAGAAGCTATCGACGGTGCACGGCTACGACACGCCGGAAGCGATCGAAACCGTCGGTGCGCGTGGTCTGTGGGATGAGGCGTTGCTCCGGGCGGCGGATCTCTACGAATCGTTGAGAAATGATTTTGGCCAGGAGGTCGCCCAGTACGCCGTCCCCTTCGCCTATCGAATTCGTTTCAATTTCCATTTGAACGCCCGCGAGGCGTTCCATCTCCTCGAGCTGAGGACGCAGCGCGGCGGCGATCCGGCCTA
The DNA here is from genome assembly GCA_035637095.1 of Thermoanaerobaculia bacterium. Lineage (GTDB taxonomy): Bacteria > Acidobacteriota > Thermoanaerobaculia > Multivoradales > UBA5704 > UBA5704. Next base: position 26,812 of record DASPXX010000086.1, on the reverse strand, counting down.
CCGGCGGATCTGCCAGGAGATGCACCGCCTGATCCGCGACCAGGCAGGGCACCGCTTCATCGCCGATGCGATGACCTTCGTGGATCACGAGGACTACGGCCTCGGGCGTCTCGACGCCGAGCGGCGGAACGCCGAACGGCGCGCGGCCGCGCTCTTGGTTCGCGGTCAGGAGGTGCGGCCATGAAGACGGTCCATCTCGAAGAGGAGAAGTTGGACCGGCCTTCGTGTGCTGGAGCTCTCCCCCGCCCGACTCTCCCCCCGACCCTCTCCCACCCGCACTCGCCCGCCCGGGAGAGGCGCCACCGCCCAAAGGCTTGAGCAGGAGCAAGTTGGGAGGGCTCCCCCTCCTCCCGGGGTGTGAGTGCGGGTGGGAGAGGAAGCTGCCGCCATCCGCCCAGGACAGGATGGGCAACGTTAGCGCCTATGGGGCCAGGGGTGAGGCTCAGCTGCTCGCCGCTTCGGCGGAAGCCTCGGTCTTGACTTCCTCCCGGATCTCCAGCCGGCCTGTGCCCGCCAGGCTCCCCAGGTCGATGTCGCCATGGAAACGGACCGGGACGTAGTCGAGGGTCAGGTCGCCCACGATGTGGATCGAGCCGGTGCCCGATTCCCAGTTCGCCTTGGTGAGGTCGCTCAGGTCCGGGATCAGGCGGATGCCGAGCTCGGTCCCGCCGCGCGTCTCGGTGAACTTGATATAGACGTAGGCGCGGTCCACGGCGGCCTTCAGGTACTGCAGATTGGTCTCGGGCCGAAGGCTTGCGACGATCGGCTGCTCCTGTGTCAACTTCTGCACCAGCTCGTTCACGGATCGACCTCCTTGAGGTTGAAGAGAATGTCTCGGGTGCTCGACGTCCGCCCTGGGGCCGACGTGAGGTGCCTCATCATATCCTGGTGCAGGCCGGTCGCTTTCCGGGCCTCCGGCGAACCTCGAGCTGGCGAGCGAGGTCTTGGACGATGGCTTGTATTTCGGGGAGCTGGAGACGGCGGTGGCCTCGATCGACCAGGCCTACGCGGCGCCGCCGCGGGAGCGGGACGCCCCCTCCCCTTGACCCTACACCCCCGCCAGCGGATCGCTGTTCAGCCGCTCGACCATGCGGGAGATCATCCCTTGGACGACGGCGCGGGCGTCGGCAAGCACCTCCTTGGCCTTCGCCTGCTGCTCGGGGGTCAGCACCTTGCGGACCTCCTGCGCGACCTTGCCCCGGGTCACCGCGAGATCGGCCTCGGCCCGGCCCACCGCGCCGGCGGCGTTGCGGATCTCGGCCTCGCTGAAGGTGTCGGCGTGGATCGCGTCGAACATCGTGCCGCGGGTCGCCTGGATCCGCTTCAGCTCGAAGGTGAGCTCGTCCTTGTGGGAAGCGAGGATCCCGCGGACCTCCTTGACCTGCTCCGGCGTGAGGTCCAGGCGCTCGATCACCCGCTGGGCCAGACCCTGGACCTCCGGCTCGTGCACCGCTTGACCGGCGGCGGCGAGCAGGGCAGGAACGAGCAGGGCGGTGGCGGCGACGGCGGCGATGGTCTTTCTGGTCATGAAAAAACTCTCCTGGTTCTCCTGTTGATCCTCGATTCTACCCTCGGGCGTCTCGGCCTTCCACCGCAAGACCGGCATCCAGTCGGCCTGCCGTACCGGCCCGCCACGGACCCCGACGCCGTCACCGGGGCCGGGGATCGACGCAGCCGGTGGCCTGGCGCTCGATCACGCCGGGAAGATCGCGCTCGAACGGGCGCTGGCGTAGGACCGTCCCGCCCCCCGGACAGATCCTCCTCGGAGGACTCTGCACCCCGGGGGCCGATTCCGGCAGAAGGGACACCGGCGAAATGACCGGGGGAAGCGTTCCCCTCGAAGGGAGAGGCCTGTACCTCGAAGGGAGAGGGGTGTACCTCGAAGGGAGAGGCCCGTACCTCGAAGGGAGAGGCCTGTACCTCGAAGGGAGAGGGGTGTACCTCGAAGGGAGAGGCCTGTACCTGGCAGGGGGAGAGGTCGCCCTGACGTTTTCGCCGTCCCCCCGGATTTCCAACGAATATCAGACAGGCGGGTAAGAACGCAGTTCAGCACTACGTTCAGCGGGCGGCTGCCGGATTCCGCTTGGGGAGGGGCTCTGGTATCCTGGGCACGGCCGCCGACAGCATGACTCCGAACAGCAACCCGAAATACCTCCATGCCGGCGAAAGGAGAGGAGATGATGCGCCGTTCCGGAGCCCTCGCGATCACCATTCTGGTGTCCGCAGTGTCCTCTGCCCTGGCGGCTCCTGCCCCGCGGCCTCTCGATCTGACCGTCGACGCGACCGAAGCCCCGCGCGGCATCTTCCACTCCCACCTCACGGTCCCGGCCGCGCCCGGCCCGCTCACCCTGGCCTATCCGAAATGGATCCAGGGCGAGCACGCGCCCACGGGCCCGGTCATGCAGGTGGCTGGATTGACGGTCTCGGCGCAAGGGAAGACCCTGGCTTGGCGGCGCGATCCGATCGAGCGCTTCCTCGTGCAGGTCGACGTGCCGGCCGGCGCCGGCGCGGTGGAGGTGGAGCTCGACTATCTCTCGCCCCCCGAGGGGTTCGGCGCCGGCTACGGCAAGACGCCCAACGCCACGCAGCATCTCGCGGTCGTCGACTGGCACGACCTGCTGGTCTATCCATTGGAAAAGAACGTGGACCAGATCCCGGTGCGCGCCCGCCTCCGCCTGCCGGCCGGCTGGCAGATCGCCACCGCGCTCGCCGTCGAATCCGGCGCAGAGCCAAACGCCCGGCAGGACGGCACCGTGACGTTCGCCCCGACCACGCTCTACAACTTGATCGATGGGCCGGTGCTGGCCGGCGACCTCTTCCGCACGATCGAGATCGGTCCGGCGGAGAGCATGAGCCTGGCGGCCGACCGGCGCTCGTCTCTCGCGATGCCGGAGGCGCGGATCGCCGCCTACCGCCGGCTGCCGGGAGAAGCGCAGGCCCTGTTCGGCGGGCGCCACTACCGCCGTTACCACTGGCTGGTGGCGCTCGGCGACACGCTCGACAACAACGGCCTGGAGCACCACGAATCGAGCGACAACCGCGGCACGACCGGCATGTTCACCGACGAGTCCGAGCTCGTGCGCTGGGCCACGCTCCTCCCGCACGAGTACGTCCACGCCTGGAACGGCAAATACCGCCGCCCCGCGGGCCTCGCGGTCCACGACTGGCAGGAGCCGCTGCGCACCGACCTGCTGTGGATCTACGAGGGGCTCACGCGCTACCTCGGCGACTTCGTCCTCACCGGACGGAGCGGCCTGTGGACCGCCGAGCAGAGCCGCGAGTACATCGCCTACCTGGCCGCGAACCAGGACCACAACCGCCCGGGCAGGCGCTGGCGCCCGCTCGTCGACACCGCCGTGTCCGTGCCCATCCTCGGCGGCCTGCCGCAGCCCTGGACCGCCTACCGCCGCGCCTTCGACTTCTACGACGAATCGGCGCTCATCTGGCTGGAGGCCGACACCATCCTGCGGCAGCGCAGCGGCGGGACGAAATCGCTCGACGACTTCTGCAAGGCCTTTTACGGCGAGACCGGCCCGCCCGCGATCGTCCCCTACACGGTCGACGACGTCTACGCGGCGCTCAACAAAATCGTCCCCTACGACTGGCACGCCTTCTTCGCCACCCGCGTCGAGGCCGTCGCCCCGCGCGCCCCCGTGGGAGGGCTCGAAAACGCCGGCTGGAAATTGGACTATGACGACCGGCCGAACACCTACCAGGCGGCCCGCGAGAAGAGCCTCAAGATCGTCGACGCGACCTTCACCCTGGGCCTGTGGCTCAAAGAGGACGGCACCATCGCCGACATCGTCGTAAGCGGGCCCGCCTGGGAGGCCGGATTCGGCCCCGGCATGAAGATCACCGCGGTGAACGGGAGGACCTGGAGCCGCGACGTTCTCAACGAGGAGATCGCCGCGGCGGTCCATTCGAAAGCGCCCCTGGAGATGACCGCCGCGCAGGGAGAGGACGTGCGGACCTTCCGCGTCGACTACCACGGCGGCCCGCGCTTCCCGCATCTCGTGCGGGACGCCGCGCGCGCCGACCTGCTCGCCGCCATCCTGGCGCCGCGGGCACCGGGCACCAGCGCTCCCGAATAAGTGCGCGACCGCCGGGGGCTCGTGACTACGCCTGCGACGCCTTGCGCAGGAGCGCGATCTGGCCGGAGTGATAGGCGTTGTGCTGGAGAGCGCCGGCGACCATCTCGGCCCTGGTGATGCCGGAGCCGAGCGCGCGGTCGCGGGCGGTGCCGACCAGCTCCCGCAGATCGTCGTCGGACAGCAAGGACACGACGGTCGCGAGGTGCTCCAGAGAGGCGCCCAGCTCGGCGCGTGCGTGGTCCCACGAGCTCTGGTCAGGCGGCGGAGGAGCCGGAAAGTCGCCATCCTCCGGAGGCTGGGGCTCTGCGCCGCCGAGCCGCCGGAGGACCTCGCGCTGCCAGGCCGTCATATGGAGAACGATCTCCCAGATGCTGTGACCGTCGGGAACCGGCCGGGCCGCCGCGGCGGCGAACGGCACATCGCGCAAGAGATCGGCCGTGGCCGGACCGTGCCAAGGGTCCGAGGAATAGCCCTTCCGAAGGAGCGTGGCCAGAGCGGGACCGGAAATCAGGATTCTGTCGTTCACTCGTGTTCCTCCTCCGCCTGGGATTCTGGGATAACGCCGCTTGGAGATCAAGATTCGCCCCCGCTCATGCCCCAGATGGCCTGTCCAGGCGCTCGTTGCGAGATCGTCCTGCAGCAGGTACAATCTTCATGAACGACAGAAAGGATCGACGCTCCACCGTCGGAAGGACGGGGATCGGCGGGTTCGCCGCTGCGCTCACTCCGAGCGGATGCTGTCCTCGAATACCTGAAGACGCTCTCATTCCAGGAGACTTCGCATGGACAGCTACTTGCAGCGTTTCGACCAGACGCCCGTGGCAGAGCGATGGCCTCTCGTACGTCGCTGGATCTCCGAGGGGCCGTTGCCGTTCTACCAGGAGCTCCGGGAGCACAGGCCGGTGCTGGTGATGCCCGAGCTGGTGCTCGCCGCCCGCTTCGCCGACTGCGACGAGGTCCTGCGCCGTTACGATCTCTTCAGCGTCGCCCTCTTGAAGCCGAAGGAGGGCAGCTACTTCATGGCGCAGGACGACACGGCGGTCCATTGGCGTGAGAAGTCGATCATGAAGGCCGTCCTCGACTTCGAGGAGCTGCCGTCGATCCGCGAGTACGTGGGGAAGAAGACCGCCGCGCTCCTGGCGTCCGCCAACGGGAAGATCGACGCGGTCGACGGGCTCTCCCGCGCGGTGCCGGTCGGCCTCGTCCAGGACCGGTTCGGCTTCACGCACAGCGATCCGAAGCATCTGCAGAGCTGGTCCTACTGGAACCAGATGGACACCTTCTGGAACCAGCCCTTCAGCGGCGCCGCGGACCCGCAGGGCATCACGCGGGAGCGGGAGCTCGCGAACCTGGCGATGGCGGCGTATCTGGTCCCGCTGATCGGCCGGCGTGTGCTGGAGCTCCAGGTCCGTGAACACTGGGACGAGTCGACCGTGGGCAGGGTGAAGGGGCTCCTCTCCAACGCCGTCAAGGACGCGCACGAGCTGCTCCACCGTACGGAAGCGAAAGCGCCGCTCAGCACGGACGGGAAGGATCCGATATCCCGCCTGCTGACGCTGTCCTTTTCCAAGGCGCTCATCTTCGACATGGAGCGCCTCATCATCAATATCGGCGGCCTGCTGATCGGCACCGTCGAAACGACGTCCCATGCTGTCGTCAATGCGCTGAGCTTCCTCCTTCAGAAGCCGGATCTGCTGGCGAAGGCGCGGGCGGCGGCCGTGGCGGGCGACCTCGCGACCGTCGACGGTCATGTCTTCGAAGCGCTGCGCTTCAAGCCGGCCTTCACCTACTTCATGCGCACCTGCGAGAAGGACACGGTGCTCTCGCGCGGCACGGAATTCGAGACGCCGGTCGCGAGCGGACAGACCGTGCTCGCCCTGACCGCTTCCGCCATGTTCGACGAGACCGCCTACGGCCACCCCGATCAGTTCGACCCGAGTCGAGACCTGCGCAGTATGTTCCATTTCGGCCTGGACATGCATGAGTGCCTGGGCCGTGCCATCGGTGCAGTGATGATCCCGGAAATCGTGCGGCAGGTCCTGCTGTTGCAGGATCTCCAGGCCGGTGCGGTCGACTACAAGGGCGGTCCAGTGCCTCAGTCGTGGCCCTGGCACTGGAAACCCGCGTGAGCTCTCCAACAGGCTGATGCCGCCTCTCCCAACGTAACACATCCGGCCGCCCAGCGCGGCGGCCGGAGATTGATCGCCAATTGATCGGCCGGTCTTGACGTTTGCTTGCCCTCTCGATAGGATGTCGGTCAATCGCGCTGACCACGCCACGAACAAGCTTCAAAATCCCAAGTCGCAATTTTCCACGACGGAGAAACCGTACTCCTATGTCTGCCCCAAAAGCATCTTTCAAGTTCCAGGACTACAAGGGCGTCTTGCCCTACTCCAGCGAGCTCTTCGGTGTCTATCAGCCGCTTCTCGGCTGGAAATCGAAGCGTCAAGAGCGGCGTTTTTCCAAAGGGTCTGCCGTGGATCTGCTCCGGCCCGTCGAGCGCCTGTCCGAGGGTCTTGCGCCGAAGCTGACCTTCAAACCGGGCCAGGAAGTTCAGCTGACCGGTTTCGATCCCGGAAAGTCGCTGCCGGAATTTGCGGGGAGCCGCAGCCCTTTTGTCACGGAGCTGCGACGAGAGATCGACAGCCAGTTGCATGATCGCGCAGCCAAGATCTCGGATGCGGAGCTCGCGAAGCTTCTGGAGCTTCCCGCCGTGACCAAGCTGCTGCAGGGGAGTGTCGCCCACTCCGTGAACCAGCGGATTCACGACGCGCCGAAAGCCGCGACAGGCGCCAGGCAGACCGCCGCTTTCACCCTGGAGGATGGAAAAGCGGTGATGCAGTATGAGGCGGGACTGGCGGCCACGCTCATGCAGCTCAAGGATGCAAAGCAGTTCAATGCGCTGCGCAACCTGCTCGTCCCGGTGGATTGGAAGCAGATCCATGCCGGCCTCTTGCTCGAGGTGTCCAGGCAAAATGTGCTGGAGCAGTTCGTGCCGGCGCCGGACAACCCTCTGGACAGTCTCGATCCGAATTTCGATCTCGACCGCGTGGCGCTCTCGCCCATCGGTATCGTCCATCTGTTCCGGCAGTATTTCTTCGAGCTGGACACCTTCCTCGGCAGCCCCGTGGGTCACGTTTGGTTGAGCCCGGGCACGACGCTCGAGCTCATCGAGATCAGCACCCGCAAGGTGATCGTGGAGAAGACCTTCGAGCAATCGATCGAGAGCACGAAGAAGAGCGAGCTCGACACGACGGACAAGGATGAGCTGGCCGATGCGGTGAAGCAGGACAACCAGCAGGACATCAAGTTCGGCGCGAGCGTCTCGGCCAGCTATGCCGGCGTCACCGCTTCGTCCAACTTCGACATGAACAACACGCAGAAGCAGGCGCGCGAGACGTCGCACAAGCACATGCGCGACCAGAGCACGAAGCTCTCCACCGAGATCAAGACGAGCTACAAGACCACGTTCAAAACGGTCACCGAGACGACGGACACGACGAGCAAGCGCTACGTCATCCAGAATCTCTCGGTCGACAAGCTGCAGAACTACGAGCTGCGCCGGAAGATGCGGCAGGTTGCCGTGCAGGTGCAGGACGTGGGCACCTACCTCTGTTGGCAGACCTATGTCGATACCCCCGGCGACGTCCTCGATCTCGCGACGCTCGTCCACATCGCCCAGCCGGCGGATCTGGACAGCATCCCGCACCCGGACGAACCCGCGAAGCTGGATCCGGTGACCAAACCCTACGTCGTCGAGTTCCCCTATGAGAACGTCTCGGACGGCGATGACACGGACGTGATTTTCTACGAAGGCGACGACAAGGAAGCCGGGCTCAATCACAACGACTTCATCGTGTGGCAGCGCGACTACCATCTCGACTCCGGCGGTCTCGGCTACACGCTCGACAAGACATCGCTCGAGATCACCTCCATGCATTCCGACATCTGCGTGCCCAAGGTCACCGCATTGAACGAGCCCGGCAAAGTCCGCGTTTCGCTCGAGCAGGTGAACTTCGCCGATCAGCCGGCCGTGAAGCTCCAGATCACCGCCACGTGGAATCCTCCCGCCCAGGACCTGACCGAGTACAACAAGAAGATGGTGGAGTACACCAACGCCAAGAAGCGTGCGCAGCGGGAGGCCTACAACAAGGCCGTGAAGGAGCGCATCACGATCGCCAGCAAGATCAGCCCCCGCCCTGCGGACGAGCTGCGCGAAGAGGAGCGCATCACGATCTACCGCCAGCTCATCCAGGAGATGCTCCTGCCGAAAGGTTATGGGAGCAAGGATGCGGTGCCGGAGACGCCGGACACGCAGGCCACGCGGCACGTGCTCTCGGAGCTGATCAATTCCATCTTCGATGTGGACAAGATGCTCTACTTCGTCGCTCCGGAGTGGTGGAAGCCGCGCCATGCGCGCGGGGTGCAGAGCTTCGGTGGAAAACCGAAGGGAGCGATCGGCCCTGTTTCAGTGGCGAACCAGGTCGGGTGGGACCGTGAGGACGACGTGGCGCGCAAGCACTATTACATCACCGACGAATCCGCGCCGGCGAAGCTCGGCAGCTCCCTGGGCTGGGTGCTTCAGCTCGATGGCGACAACCTGCGCAATGCCTTCCTCAACGCTCCGTGGGTCAAGGCCGTGATGCCCATCCGCCCCGGCAAGGAAAAGGCCGCGTTGAACTGGCTCAAGCACGTCGAAGGCTTCAATGGTATCGGCCCGAGTGACCTCTATGCCGGCGAAGGGACCGACGACCAGGGGCACCCGCTCAATGGCAAGCTGCTCGTGGACGTGCTCGATTTTCTGGCCGAGTCCGTGGCGAAGAAGCATGTGGAAGAGCTCACCACCAAAGACTTCGACCTGTCCGATCCCCAGCTGCCGCATGACCCGGACACCACCGTCACCGCGACGCCCGTCGACCGCGTCTGGGAGCACGGGTTCAATCCCCTGATGGGTGGCTTCCAGGCCCGGCCGCTCTCCACCGACGATGATCCGAACGGATCGGAGAACTTCCAGATCTTCGATCAATGGGTGGAGATCCTGCCCACCGACCAGGTCGTGCCCGTTGTCGTGGAATACGATCCGAAGACCGGCCGTCTGAAGGACCCCGCGCCGTAATGAGCCACCGCAATTACGACCACGCCTACTTCGAGAACGAGCAGGGGACCAAAGTCCCGGGCGAGAACCTGTACTTCAACAAGTTTCGCGAGCTGGGTAAGCCGTGGAACCAGAACGTCGACCTGACCAACTATTTGGACCCGTCGCTCCGGACCCAGCTTCAGCCGCAGGTCATCCCCAGGCAGTCTCAGGGGATGGCCTCGCGGTACGACTTCTACATCGGGCAGAAAACGTGGAACGCGCTCGCGAGATCGCCTCCACCCGTCTTGAAGGTTACATTGCTGTTCGGCGTCGAGCGGGACCTGGACAATCTCGGGTTGCGCTACTACTTCGAGCAGGTGGAGGACCGCGTTCTGATCAACATCCCAGGCCGCGAAGGCGCGCGCTGGAACATCGGAATCTCGGGGCTGGTGGATTCCTCGCTGGGCATCGTCACGAACCAGGTCCAAGATTTTTTCAACCTGATCGGCTTCACCTCCCCCTACACGATCACGACTCTCGCGGCCTATAGCACGGGATATGGCGGGTTGAACCAGACGGTGAACGAAGGTTTGATCCCGTTGAAGGACGTTGAAACCGTCGTGTACTACGACTGCGTCTATCGGGCCGACAAGCCGGCGTTGCCGAGTGGCGAGGCTCCGGTCGCTCTCTCCGCGGCCGAAACCAACAATGGAGCGGATGAGATCGATGCCAGCCACAATGGATCGGCCTTCAACACGCAACGCGCTCGCAAGAAGCTCCTCGATGCGACGTCGAACAACGTGAAGATCGTTGCGTACATGGCCACGACCGGAGGAAGCCCCCTCTACAAGAACCCCACGATCAGCGGTCCTCAATACACGGTCGACATCCCCACCAAGATCGATCTCCGGGCCGCCACGCCCGGCTCACCCGTCACCCTGGTGGAGTGCCTGTTCGCCCTCACCATTACGCGGTGCCTGGCCTACGCCGAGATCGAAGGCCAGGTCAATGCCAGGGAAGTGCCGGCGTCCTTCAAAGATCTGCGTGCCGGTTTTCCGCAGCGCGGACAGGTGGCCTCTTCGACGGCGACCCTGGCCGCCAAGCCGGGTTTTTCTCCGACCACGACGCTGCTCGACTGGGGACGAGCGAACGCAGCCAAAGTCAAGACGGCCCAAAAGGACATCGACGCCGCCATCAAGCTGATCTCGGACCGCGAGCTGATGTACGTCGGCGGCTACCCGGGCCCCACGAATGTCGCCGGCGCACTCCATGCGGCGCTGTTGCCCGAATTCGGCTGGGAATTCTTGCTCTGAGGGGTGTTTCGAAGGCCAGGCTTCCTCGCGCGGAGTCCTCCCCCCCTGGCCCCCTCTCCCATCTTCCGCCCTCCCCCCGCCGGGAGAGGGGGAAACCGGCCGGCGCCCCTCTTCTCGGGACCGGGCTGGTGAGCAGCGCCTGCTGTAACGAAGCATCGGCCGTGGCTCTCGCCAACGACGGCCGGATCTTCGTCGCGTGTGGCAATGACGGCATCGATCCGCCGGACGATTTCGGCCACGGCTGGGGTGTGATCGGGGTGGTTCCGTGGTCCTGAGCCCGCTGCCTTGTTGGAGGCACCTGACGCCGGAAGCCTACCGTGCCCGGGTGGCCGAGCTGATTCACCAGATCGAAATGACCGCTGCTGCCGAGCGTGCGAAGAAGGGTGTGGAGCCTCTCGGCGTAGAGAGGATCTTGGCGCAGGATCCGGAGACCCGGCCTGAGACCCTGGATCGCTCGCCGGCGCCCTTCGTCCATGCCGCGACGCGGAAGATCCGGAAGGAGCTCTGGCAAGCCTACGGCTGGTTCGTGGCCGCCTATCGGGAGGCGGCGGACGTGCGCGGATAGCTAAATAAGTCCCTGGATCCTAATCCGGGAACCTAATCCGGGGGCGCCGTCCATCTGATCGTGGACGTGAGCGGCTGGTTCGAGTGAGAGGTCAGTTCCAGTGTCGAACGAGGAGGACTAGGGGGGCTCGACACGACTCGCCTCATTGACGACGCTCCGAGCTCGACGTACACTGAGCGAGAAGTTGTACGTCAGGAGGCGGCGCCATGCACACCAAGCTCACTCTGAGGATCGATGACGAGCTGATCGACCGGGCCAAGTCTTATGCCCGCCGGTCAGGCAAGTCGGTGTCACAGCTCGTCGCCGACTACCTGGAGATGCTCCCCGAGCCGGGACAACACAAGCCCCGGCCGCTTACACCGATCGTGGAGTCGCTGCGCGGAGTCCTGGCCGGTTCTGGGCTCGATGAAGAGGACTATCGCCGGCATCTGAAGGAAAAGCACCTTTGAGGCTGCTCTTCGATACCAACGTCGTGCTCGACGTGATGTTGGATCGGGAGCCCCATGTGGCGGCGTCGGCCGATGCATTATCGCGAGCGGAAGCGGGCGATGTGACTGGTTGTATCTGCGCCACGACAATCACTACAATCCATTATCTTGCGAGCCGTGCTCTCGGCGCCGAGAGGTCGCTCGCCGAAGTGAGGAAGCTCCTCAGTCTCTTCGAGATCGCGCCGGTGAACCGGACGGGATCGGAGATCCGAGTGAACGTAAAATCCCTGGAACTTAAACTGCCCCTTCGCTATCTACCCGTCACCCTTTGGGATCGGAGGGCGGTATGGTAGGTCCCTGGAACCTAATTCGGCCTCGGCACTCATTTCGGCGGCAACGGCGTGAGCACGATCAATTCCGAAAGACGTCCTGGAGACTCTCGACAGTCAAGACGCGCTCGCCCCATTCCAGGAGACGGTCCGGATCTGCGGAGCGCACCCGCTCTTCGATCTCGGGCTCCAAGGGGCCGAACTTCAAACGGAGCTGCCGGAGCACCAGCCGGGCTTCCCCCTCCTGCCGGCCCTCCTGCCGGCCCTCCTGCCGGCCCTCCTGCCGGCCCTCCTGCCGACCCTCCTGCCAGCCCTCCTGCCGGCCTTCTTCTCGGATCTGCCGATTCCAACGGTCGATACTTTCCGCCAACATGGTTTCCAGCTCCTCCAGAGTGAGCTTGGCAGCCTCCTCCGGGTTCAGTCCAAATCGCGGCAGGATGACCCCTTGCAGCCAACTCTCGAAGGCCTGCCGCAAGGAGGCCTCGGCGACGTTCTGCCGCAGCCGGTGGACGCTCGCAAGAACATCCGACCAGTCGTCGCTCTTCTCGATGCGGAACAGCTCGGCCACCGGGCTGTTCCGCTCTGCCAGGCCCTCGAGCGGATAGGCAGACTCGTCGATGAGCCGGTACCGCAGCTGGGGCCTGTAGATCTCGGCCGAGGCATCCAGATCCCCGATCAAGGAACCGAGGTCCGTCGCCACGTTCCACCGCTCTCCCCCATTGTAAATGACGAGGGGGATGATGGGCGGAAGCTTCTTCCAAGCCGCCGCCGGCCGGCCGCTCAGCAGGCGCTGGTAGAGGAGGCCCTCGTAGGCCATGAGGCGCACCGGCATGGAAGGGTCCGGCCGTGACTGGAACTCCAGGAGGATGTAGATGTAGACCGGGTCTCCTCCGTCCTTGCGTCGAAATTTCCAGATGAGGTCGCTCTCGCGGTAGATGAGCTCTTTGGAGACCAGGGAGGTTTCGTCCCGCTCGCCGGAGTCGAAGTCGATGAGCTCCACCCACCGTTCGCCCACGATCTCCCGGAGGAGGTCCTGGATCATGCGCCGCTGAGCAAACAGGAGGCGGTAGCTGAGGTCGTGCCGTCCCATGATTTTTCCGGCTCGAACTATCTCATGGGATGCCTCCCGCGGCAAGATCTGCTTGCGAGAGGGGTCGGCCAGAATGAATGGATGGCTGGCGCTCTTGCTGCGGCGCCGCTGTTCCCTGCTTTTTGCAAAGCGGCGCGGAAGGCGCCCCAGGGAGAGGTGTGTGCGTGCCCTTGGCAATCCGGTCACGGGGGACGCGAGCCGGGCCAAATCGGAGGTGTCGAACGACCGGATGGTCCGTCTGGGGCGTGAGCGGGGGTGATTTCTGCTCCCCGAGGCGTGGTCAGCCCAGGGTCGCAGCCAACAGGAGGGCATACTTCCGGGGAAGGTTAAATAAGTCCCTGGAACCTAACTCCTCGGCTGGCAAGCCTACGGCTGGTTCGTCGCCGCCTATCGGGAGGCGGCGGACAAGCTGAGGACGGGAGATCGGAACGCGGCCTTTCCGCGGGGCAGCTTCCCGCCGCCTCTGCCGTTCGTTCCAGTCTGAGCGCCGGTTCCCGGGCGCCGACTCGACAGATGGTCGCGGGCGGACCGGTGAATCGTACCGGTCGATGGTCGAAGTGTGCCTCGTGGGGCGGCCGCCGCGAGCCGGTCGCTTGACGGCGCCGCTCGAATGCGTCGAGAAAGCGGTAAACGCCACTCCGAGAGCCCGGGAAGCCTGCAGAGCGGCGCCACAGCGTGGCCGCGGAAGGCGCCGTATCACATAGTGCCTTAGCGACTTCTTTTCATTTCGGTGGCCACCTTTAGGGCACCTTTAGGCGGCACCTTTAGGCGGCACCTTTTAAGGTGTCCCTGAATTGCCTCGGACGGGGGCGATCGCCCTGGTCGGCCGGACGCCCTCGGTTTTGGCCTTCTGGCCGAGTTGACAACTGTCGCACTGCGTGCTACAGTTAAGGCATGGCTGAATCCATCACTCAGCGCGAGCTCCGCAACGCCAGCGGCGAAATCATGCGCCGGCTCGATCAGGGTGAGTCCTTCATCGTCACCCGCAACGGCGTGCCGGTGGGCGAGCTCACTCCGCTACGGCGCTATCGATTCGTGACCGCTGCGGCAGCGGTGGCCATCTTCAAGGCCGCACCGGCCATCGACGCCGGCCGCTTCCGTGCCGACCTCGATGCATGGGCCGACCAGGACCCTCTACCCCGTGCCTGACCAGCGCCCCGCTCGCGGGGTCCTCGACACGTCGGTCGTCATCGATCTCGAACGCATCGAGCCGTCACAGCTCCCGATCGAGGTGGCCGTGAGCGCGATCACGATGGCCGAGCTCGCTGCCGGTCCGCACGCCACGACGGATCCCGAAGAGCGGGCACGCCGCCAGGACCGGCTCCAGCGAGCAGAGGCCGCTTTTGATCCTCTGCCTTTCGACGCGGAGGCGTCACGCGCTTACGGGCGGATCTACGCCGCCGTGGTGGCTGCGGGGCGCAAGGCGAGGGGTGCACGCGCCCTCGACCTCCTCATCGCGGCGACCGCGTGCGCCGCTGGTCTGCCGCTCTACACCCGCAATCCTGACGACTTCGACGCGATCGGCGATCTCGTCGAGGTCGTAAGTGTGTGACTGGGTCGGGCCGAGCGGGGCCAGGCACTTAATCGGGCCGCAGTCAGACGGTCAGCACTCGCCCGCTGCCGGCGCGGGCGATCACGCCGCCGAACGGGCGGCACCGAGCCGCACTTCGCGGCTCGCGTAGACCAGCGCAAGGCCCATCAAGGCGAGCACGCTCGCGGCGGCAGCGCCGCGAGCGCTACTGGCGAAGCGGAGCGCCGCCACCACGCAGTCCTCCACCTCGATCTCGTGCTGAGCCACGCCGCCCGAGGCGCTGACCACCTCCGCCTCACAGCCCATGAGCCACAGCAAGAGGTCGACGAGGTGGAGGTCGTCTCATCGATCTCTGCGGCTGATTGTGTTCCCTGCGTCATGTCGGTCTCCCTTCGGGGTGGTCAGAGAGGGCGCCCGATGCGACGAGCGCACCAAGCTCTGCGTCTTGGTGCCGCAAGACCTGTGCCGAATCAACCCGGGATGGGGCGGCCGCGGTTGGTTCTCCGTGAACTGGCTCCCGTTCTCCATGAACCGGCCGCCGTTCTCCATGAACCGGCTCTGGTTCTCCATGAACTGGCTCCAGTTCTCCATGAACCGGCCGCGGTTCTCCATGAACCGGCTCCGGTTCTCCATGAACTGACTCCGGTTCTCCATGAACTGGCTCCGGTTCTCGGTGAACTGACCGCGGCTTTCCATGAACCGGCTCGCGTTCACCATGAAACAGTCCGCGTTCGCGGCGATCTCGGCTCCGTTCATGGAGAACCCGGCCCTGTTCACACCAAACCGCGACCGGTTGACCACGACCCACCCCTGATCACCGGTGAGCACTGCCGGAGGTAGGAGCCAGGCACTCATTCTGGGACGCCCTCCTCCCGGGAGACCCGGCCACGGTCTCGATCGGGGCAGCGATCCGGCAGCCGCTCTTCCAGGAGCCGGGCGATCTTCTCCCGGCGCTCGCGGTGCTGCTCGGCCCGCCGGTCCAGGAGGAGCTGCAGCTCGTGCTGGATGGCGGCGTCGAGGATCTGCCGGGTAATGCCCACGACCCGTCCGCCGGTCTCCTCCACCACCGGCGCGGCGTAGCCAGACAATGAGCTGCGCCTTGGTCTCGGCCACCAAAGTGCCAAGATCCCGGGAAACTGCTCCACCGGGGCTGACGCCAGGCACTTATTCCGGGGGGCTGGGTAGAGTCGACGGCGGGCGCGGTGGCTACAGGCTGAGGGAGTCGCTGTTCCCGGCGGCTTTCGCCTTGACGCCGGTGCCTCAGTCTCGGCCATGGCTCCGTTTCCCGCCGCCGCTCATCGAACTGGGCGTGCAGATTTCCCGCACCCAGCTCTCGGACGGGCTTCACGAGAGGGCATGCACGGATCTCCGTCGCAGGCGCGTCTTGAGGATATCGACCACCCCCAGGTCCCCAAACACCTCGGTGTAGCCGAAGCGCCCCGTTCCACTGACGCGCAGCTTATGCCGCCGGCAGAGGAACCGTCGGACCCGTTCCAGCACGTGCCAGCGGATGGCGTCATCCGCTTGGCCTGTGAAGCCGAAGCTGAAGTATTCGGCCCATCCCGAGACGAGTCGGTTGAGCCGATCTTGTAGCTGCGGCCACGGGGCGGGATTGCCCCGGAACAACAGGGTGTTGATCTTCTCCTTGATCCTCTTCTGGGACTTCTTCGAGGGCCGGGCGCCGATGAATCGATTCCCGGTTTGCCAGTGCCGGACCGGACCGAAGGTGTAGCCCAAGAAGTCAAACGGCTGTTCTCGGGCGTGACAGAGGCGCGTCTTGGTGGGGTGGATCATCAGGCCGAGCTTCTCCAGCCAACGCGACACCAGAACCAAGCTTTCTTCGGCTTGACGACGGCTCGCGCAGAGGATGACGAAGTCATCGGCGTAGGAGACGATCTGTCCCAACCGTTCCGACGCCCCGGTCTTCCTCCAGTGGCGCAGAAGGCGGTTGATGTATACGTTAGCCAGCAGAGGTGAAACTACACCACCTTGGGGAGTACCCCGCTTGCTTTTCTTGCCGCCCGTCATCCGCCGGTTTCCCCTCTCATCCCGCTCCTCCACCGGGGACTTCAGCCACAGCTTGAGCAGACGCAGAATCTTCCCGTCGGCCACCCGTCGCGCCACGCTCCGCAGTAGCTCGGCGTGGGGGATGGTGTCGAAATACTGCGACACGTCGGCGTCAACCACGTGTTCCTGGCCTCCATACAGCCGCTTCCGGACCTCAGCCAGTGCGTCATGCGCACTGCGCTCGGGTCGATAGGCATAGGCGTTGTCCTCGAAGTCGACCTCGAAGATCGGCTCAAGGAACAGCACGACAGCAGTCTGCACTACCTGGCAGGCGTTAGGTGCCACCCGTTTCGCGAGCTCGGCCGTTCTCCCTTTCCAGTGCAGAGTAGGTGCCAGAGTAGGTGCCTGCCGTTTATTCAGTTTATTCAAGCTTCTCCTGAAGCGACCTCCCCTCCCCCGAGAACCGCTCCACCGAGTAGGTGCCTGCCGTTTACTCAGATGCCAGGATCGGGTTCGAGCTGGCCGGTTTGTTGTCGTCCCTCCGGGGGCTTGAGGTAAAGTGGGGGCTTGAGGAAAAGTGGGTCTTCCTCACTCGGGGTCGCCGTCCCTTCGTAGCTCCTTTTGCAACGTGCCGACCAGCCACTTTCCCAGTAGTCTGTAGGTCATGAAATAGTCCGGAATCTTCTCGCGAAGCCACTCCACGGCCTCGCAGATAACTGCCCATGGCAACAGAAGGCACTCTCTGATAAACCGCGGATTGTCTGAAAAAGCCGCCATAACGATTGACCCGGGGAACAGAATCACCAGCCAGATCGGCACGCCGATAAGCACTATAAACACGCCGAGGGTGAGACCGATACCAAACAACCAAAACCCAAATGCTGCTAAAAATATCACAGCGATCGCAAAAGCGAGCAGCCGGATCAGAAAGAATAGAGTCTTCATAAAATGCATAAAGCCCCTGTAGGTGCCCCTTGTAGGTGCCCCCCGGAGTAGGTGCCACGCGTTCATCTTGAGTGGGCGGGGAGAACCGCCAGTTCTCGCCGCTAGGTGACCTGCGTGGCGGGACTTCTAGACTTCGACGTACTCGGCGATGACGGACGGCTCCGGGATTGCCTCACCAGCCTCTCGCATACCTTCAAGGTGGAAGTCGATGGCTTCCCGAATCAGGTCGAGGAGCTCTTCCTTGGTCTCGGCCGCAGCCACACAGCCCGGCATGTCAGGTACGTAGGCGCTGTAGTTGTGCTCCGCTTTCTCGACGACGACTGCATACCGCATGAGGATCTCCTGCTATTTGAGCCCAGCCTCAAGATACTGTTCAGCCGTTCCCGGACGCAAGTCCATGCTGGGCTTGCCCGACACCTTCCGACGCTGAAACACCCCGTCGGCTGCCTCAACTTCCGCTTGACGCCTCGTGACCGCGGCATGTCAGGCAGCGCGCCGGGGTGTTCCACCCGTTGAGCCGTCATGAGTACTTGCTCAGGGAGAGCCTTTCCGTTGAACAAGAGGGTCTCTCTCGTGGAACGGGGAAATCCTTCCCGCTCAAGGACAGCTCGCTAGCGCATCCGTGTCGGTGATGGTGACGAAGGTCCGATTGAGCGGGTTGGTGTAGTGCTTGACGATCGAGGGTTGGAGTGTATCCGTGACGGTGATGCTCACACCTTGGTTTGTGAGGCCGGCAGCGAAGACCCAATAACGATTGTTGAGCGCGCACGCGTTCAGAACCTTCACCACCGACTCCACGTTGTTGGCATTGAAGAACCAGAAGTAGCCAGTCTCATCTGTGAGTTTGATCGCCTGCGCGGTGCCATTCGAAGTCGACGTCTGGTAGGTCGCCTCGACCTTGAAGCGGCCGTTGTTGAGACACAAGGTGTCAGCGTCGGGAATACAGGATGGGGGTGGAGGTGGCGGAGCATCATTCTCGGCGATGCGATAACGGATGCCGATACCCTTCATTTGAATCGGCCCTTGTGGTCCGCTGCCAACTGGTGGACGCTGCGAGCCGACCTCGATATCGAAGGTCTGGCCGGAATCGGTTGTTGGAATTCCTGCAAAGACGTTGTCGGCATCGAACTCGTCGAAGCTGACGGACACTCGGAACTCTCCAGGCTGCAGGACGGCATTGAACCCGGTCAGTTGGTGGCAAAAGTTCTGGAGCGAGGGAAAGGTGTTCATGAACGTGATGGACTGTATCGTAGAGGTACCCTGTATTACGGAAGCGGTAGCTCTAAAATCGCGGCTGAACGACGATTCGTTGTAAAGGCATGCGGTCACGGACGATATCGTCCCGCCGTTTACGGTCGTGGCATAGCCGCTGCCGGCGATGGTTGATGACGACCCACCCGGTTGCCAGTACCAGTTAAGGTTGCCAGTATAAAAGGATCGATCCACGGCCGCTGCCTTGTCATAGAATGCTATCCGTTTTGCGACCGCACCGTCCGCCGAAGCCGGGCTTCCGTCGGCGCGCAGATTTCCGGCTAGAGCCGATGAGATTAAAAGAACCAGTGCTACGTCTCTTCGCATGATCCACCCCTATCAATATGGGACGGCGATATTGCCATCCGTGTATCTGAGCATCGGTGATGGCGCGAGCGCTGCTTAAACGTGGAGCGCTTCACTGGCGTCAGAAAACCGGATTGATTCAAGCTTAGACGAGTTGCTAAGGCATGTCAATGTCATCATCGGCTGGAGTCGGCGGGTGAGCTGCTTCTGTGGCTTCCGTCTTGAGGCCCATTGCCCCCGGCGCACGTCACGCCGGGGGCGCGCGAACCTTGAGAACGACTCATCCGATAAGGAGATCAGGAGAGCCACTAAGCTGACCTGCTCACCGGATAAGATCATCAAGTGGTCTGATGAGCCGACTGACTGACCTGATAGGGAGGCCGGGCGATCCTGGAGCGCCACGATCCCCAAGAGCCTGATCTCGCGCCTCGACATTTCCCCGCTTCCAAACGAGCGGCCGACGTCCGGCGGGTTGCCGAGGAGATGATCCCCCTCTTCCAGGTCCAGGAC
Organism: Thermoanaerobaculia bacterium; assembly: GCA_035637095.1. Taxonomy (GTDB): domain Bacteria; phylum Acidobacteriota; class Thermoanaerobaculia; order Multivoradales; family UBA5704; genus UBA5704. The sequence continues at coordinate 7,369 of DASPXX010000086.1, read as the reverse complement.
GTCCACCGCGAGGCTCTGGCCGCTCTCGTTCTCTTCCAGGAGGCGGCCCGCCAGGACCGGCTCACGGTCGAGAAGACGCTCGCGGTCGCCGCCTATCTGCGCGAGGCACGCCACGAGCCGGCGCTCCACTTTGCGTGGAGCCCTCCCTGAAAATAGGCAGGGACCGGCCCGCCACCCACGGGCCGGTTCCCCCAAGGCGGAAAGACAGAGTCGGGGGTGCCTGCCCCCGGCGCTCTGCTGCTTCCTACATCTCAAAGAGCCTGCCGCTCCCCGACTCAGACGCCCAGGAACGTCTGGCGGGACGCATGCGGCGAGGAACGGACGGTCCGCTCCGAGGAACGGACGGTTCCCACCATCGAGCGGGCTGCTCGCTCCGCCGTGGGAGCCACCTGTTCCGCGGTACGGACGGTCGGCACCGCGGTCGGAAGCCTCGCTCCCCGGTGCGAGCGGCTCGCTCCGTGGAGCGGAAGGCCCACTCCGCGGTGGGAGCCGTCCGCTCCGGGATGGCGAAGGCTTGGAACCTGGAGCGAACCGTCCGCTCCTCCTCCCTGGCGCACGATTCTCACATGCAACTACCAAGGGAGAGGCATCATACACCTAATCTTGATCTCCTGCATCCAAAGAGTTATATTCCCATCCAGATGGTGCTGCTTTCCGGAGCATCCTGGAGATGGCCGGAGGGCGGCGGGCTCTTTGACATCGCATTGTACCGGGCAGGGAAGAAGGGCGGCCTTTCCTGCCTGGCCTGCCTTTGCTCGAGGCGCGGCAGCCGTGGAGGACTGCCGCGCTCCCACCTCGTTTTACTGAGCTCCCTCAGTTCCAGATCGTCTTCCACCAGGGCTCGTCGTCCTCGGCGGGCGGGTTGCTGGCTTTCAAGTTCATCCGGCTACGGATCTTGGCGGGGTCCCAACCGGTCAGGGATGCCAGGTTGGAGGCCTGTTGCTCATAGCGCTGGTGGAGCTCGCGGCGGTAGGCGTCGGCCTCGGGACAGCGGTCCTTGCCGGTCCAGGGGTGGCGCAGGATGTAGCGGCCCTGGAAGTTGTTGCGGTCTCCGGTCTGCTGGAAGACCAGGTCCTCGGGGAAGTGCGCGCCGTCGTAGCGCAGGTGGAGACGGGTGAGGAAGACGTTCTGCGCGCCGCTGTTGTCGGAGCTCGGATCGGACCAGAAGACCCCCAGCTCCTTGAGCTCCTTGGCCGACAGCGGATCGGCCGCGCAGGGATCGCACCAGCTCATGTCCCAGGCGTACTCCAGGAACACGACCCGCATGTCCTCCTTCTTGACCTGCCGGGAGAACATGTCGCGGTAGAAGTTGGAGAAGTCGTCCTTGACGAAGAGGGGGACGTCGACGTCCGAGGGGAGACGGACGGTGCGGTAGTTCGTCGTCTCCACGCGGCCGTCCCGCGTCAGGGCGTAGACGAACAGCTCCTGCGCTCCGTCGGCGTTGACCATGCCGAGGCGGATCGGCAGCATGAACTTGGGCGACTCGTAGGCGACCTGGATCGGCCGCAGGTAGGTGAAGCCGAGCTTCGACTGCTCGGTCAGGTTGACCTTGGCGACGAAGAAGCGCATGCCCTGCTTCAAATAGCTGCCGAGCACCCGCGAGGCACCCGGAGGAACCCGGTAGCCGCTCTCGCGCAGCCAGGTCTCGAGCCCTTCGCTCTGCGTCGCCGACAGGATCAGGATGTCGTACTCGCCGACCGTATAGCTCGCCTCGATGGTCACCCCGAGGCTCTTGGCGCGAGTCGCATCGGCTCGCGCGCCGCCGGCGGCCTGGGGTGCCGGCATGGCCTGGGCTTCATACATGATCCGCTGACAGGGGTTCTCGTCGAAGTACTCGACGAGCCGCGGCGAGGAGTAGGCGTCCAGGTGCTCCAGCAGGGCGCGCTCCGCCACGTGGATTTGCTCCCTCCGGAGGAAGGTGGGCACCGGGATGACGATCGCGAACTCCTTCGGGTCCCCCTTGAAGTCGTTGGCCATGGTCATGACGGTGCGGTCGCCGTCGCGCACCAGGACCACCTGGGAGGCGTGGTTGAACAGGCGGGTGTCCGCCTTGGCGACGTAGAAGCCGCAGAAGGACAGGGCGGTCCCCGCACCGACGGCGAGAGCGACGAGGGCGAAGAGAGGGGTGATGAGCCGTTTCACGCGAATCTCCTTTCGTCCAGGAGCGGTTCGGCGAGCACCGGAGTCGGGCTCCGGCGCCAGGCGTAGCGCGTCCCGGGCAGCAGCCGGTCGAGGAGCGGCACCAGGGGCGAGAGGAAGGCGAGCGACAGGAGGAGCCCGTTGGGCCGGTAGAGCACGAAGTGGACGAACCCGGCGCCCACCGCGACGAAGAGGGCGAAAAGGACGCGGCCGGCCCGGGAGTCCGGCGTCGTCTTGGGGTCCGAGATCATGAAGAAGGTGAAGAGGAGGAAGGCGCCGCTGGCGAGCTGGTGGAGGGGGATCGCCATGGGCTGCCCCAGCCAGAGAGCGCGGCCGAAGAGGACCGCCAGGTAGAAGGCGAGGAACGCCCAGGTGACGTCGCTCCGCGCCGCCCGGTGGACGACGAGCCCGCCCAGGCAGGCCATGAGGAAGGCGAAGAAGGCGACGCTTCCCCACTGGCCCGGCGAGACCCAGACCCGGCCGCCGGTCGCGAGCATCAGGGCGACGAGGCCGAAGTTCGTCGGGTTGAAGACGTGCTTGCCGTGCCGGCGGAGGACGAACTTGCTGGCGATGGTGACGAGCGCGGCGGCGGAGGCCAGGAGGAGCGAGCCCGTGCGCAGCAGCAGGCAGAGCGAGAGGCCGGAGATGAGGGCGCTCCGCGGGTCGAAGGCGGGCAGGCGCCAGAGCCTGGTGCAGACCGCCTGGGTGAGCAGGGCCGTCCCCAGGAGGACCGCCGCCTGGCGCAGGGAGACCTCGAAGTCGAGGCCCAGGACGCCGTAGACGAGCAGGGCCGAGAGCACCGCGATCTGATACAGCCGGGGATCGCGGAGCCGGAGGCGACGGGGTGCTATTTCAAAACGACCGAGAGGCGCGAGCTGCATCCGGGGTCCTCCTTCTCGATCATTAGACACGGGTGGGTTGGAAAACGAAACCGCGACGGTTGGGTCCCGTCAAAGTCGCGCGGCTGCTGAGTCTTCCCCCTCCCGACCTCACCCCCCCGGCCCCCCTCTCCCATCGCCCACCCATCCCCCGGGAGAGGGGGGAGTCGACAAAAACCAAAGAGAGAGCGGGCGGTGGCGCCCCTCTCCCGGTTGGGGGGTGGGCGATGGGAGAGGGGTCGGGGGTGAGGTCGGGCGGGGGCTGCCTCGACCACGATGACTTTGACGGAGCCCCGACCACGACGATTCGCCACGCCGGCCCGTACACATGTAGAATCAAGAATGGGAGAAAGGTCTCTCTCTATGTAATGTAGTGAGGTTAGAGCTCGATGAAGAAAGTCGCGTGCGCACTGTCGTTCCTCCTGTCCCTCTCGTCCATGGCCGCCCAGGCGGGCGTTCAACCATCCGGTGCGGAGTTCCACCCCGGTGTCTGTGCCGATTGCAGCAAGCGGGCCCCGGCGGTCGCCGGCGCGAAGACCGGGGAGTCGGCCGTCGCCTGGTCGGGAACCAGCGGCGCCGATGCCCAGGGGATCCTGGCGCGCTTCTACAACAAGACCGGCGCGGTGCGCGGAGGCCAGCTTCAGGTGAACAAGCTGGTGCCTCCGGACCAGGATGACGCCGCGGTGGCGTTCGACCCCTCAGGCAACACCTTCATCGCCTGGTCCGAGCTGACCGAGGACAACAGCGAAATTTTCGTGCAGCGCTACAACACCAAAGGCAAGGCTCTCGGCACGCCGATCAAGGTGAGCGTGGACGATCCCGCGGCGCCGGCCATCCCGCTCGACGTGTTCCCCTCTATCGCCGCGACGCCGGACGGCGGCTTCGCGGTGGCCTGGATCAAGGCGGTCCCGCCGAGCGACGCCGACCGGATTCCGCCGGTGGTGATGTTCCGGAGCTTCAACAAGTCCGCGGCTCCTCTGATCAATCCGACCCAGCTGAGCACGGGTCTGGTGCGCGGCCTCCAGCCGGGCGTGTGCGTGAGCAGCTCGGGCCAGGCGGTGGTGGTGTGGACGAACGTCGACGAGTTCCGGCCGTTCCAGCCCAACCACAAGGGCGTCTCCATGCGGCGGATCGCGAAAACGGGCGTGGTGACGGGTCCGGAGGCCGTGGTGGTGGCGCCGATCTCGTACGAGATCGATGCCGACGTCTCCTGCGGCGCGAACGGCACGTTCGTCGTCATCTGGCACACGAACAAGGTCCCGGCAGTGGATGGGGTGGACATCCTGGGGCAGCGGTACACGGCGCTCGGCCGCAAGACCGGGGCCATCTTCCGGGTGAACAGCGTAGCGGCGGGAGACCAGCGCGATCCGGCCATCGCGCATGACGCCGCGGGCAATTTCGTGGTGGTCTGGGAGAGCCGGGGCTCGGATGCGACCGGCAGGATCGTCGGCCGCCGGTTCAAGGCGAACGGCACCGCGGACGGCGCGGACTTCGTCGTCCATGCCCAGGGTGAGGACGAGCCCATGCCGGGCGACGCGGACGTGGCGTTCGTCGGGGCCAGCGGAGATTTCCTGGTGGTCTGGCTGTCGGGTCCGGAGGACGTGGTCGGCCGCCGTTACAAGACCACGTCGAAAGGTCACTAGACTTCCCGCGGAGTTCTTCCTGCAACCACCGCGAGGACAGACGCGGCCCCGTTCTTCTTGAGGACGGCGGCCGCGGCTTCGAGCGTCGCGCCGGTGGTGGCCACGTCGTCGACCAGGACGAGGCGCCGTCCCCGCAGGGGGGCGGCGCGGCGGACCCGGAAGGCGCTGCGGAGGTTCGCCCTGCGCTCCTCCCGTCCGAGCGAGGTCTGCGGCGGCGTCGCGTGCCGGCGGGCCAGCGCGGAGAGGACCGGGAGTCCGATGCAGTCGGCCAGGGAACGGGCCATCCGCTCCGCCTGGTTGTAGCCCCGGGAGAGCTGCCGGCGCCAATGGAGCGGCACCGGCACCACCAGGTCGGCCGCGGCCATCTCGTCCCTCCAGCGCGCGGCGATCGCCTCTCCCAGGTGGCGGCCCAGATAGTCGAGCCGGCGGAACTTCAAGGCCTGGATCACGACGTCGAGCGGCTCCTCGTAGCTCCACAGCGCGAGCAGGCGGTCGAAGGCGGGCGGCCGCTCGCGGCAGGCGGCGCAGCGCCACTCCTCCGGCAGGATGCCGGGCAGCGGCAGGGCGCAGACGGTACAGACCGCAGCCGGAGAGCGGAGCCGGCCGCGGCAGGAAGTGCAGAGCCCCAGCTCCGTGCCGCGCGCCGGCAGGGGTTTCCCGCAGGCCAGGCAGGGAGCCGGCAGCAGCAGATGGACGAGGCGGTCGCGCCAGCGGGGGAGCGCCGTGACGCCGGACCGGTCGCCGCCGTAGAAGAGGGCAGTCATGGGCGGGAGCGGCGGCCCGGAGACGATATACTCCCGGCGGAATTCCCGGCGGCTGTGGCCGTCCAGAAGGGGGACTGATGGATCGATACCAACGCGCGCTCGGCGGGATTGCTCTCCTGGCCGGGCTGCTCCTGTTCTCCGGTGCCGCGCGCGCCCAGGAGCTCTATACCTTCAGCGTCGCCGCGCTCGGCAACATCGGCGGCTCGGTCGACGCGGACCCGGGGGACTCCCTGACCAACACGGGCTACCAGCTCAATCTCGCGATGGTCACCGACCCGCGGACGCTGGTGGCGGTCCGCCTCGGCCGGTTGGGTCTCGACGCCGACGAATTCTTCGGCTCGCTGACCGATGCCGATCTCACCTACGTGACGGTCGGCGGCGAATACCGGTACGACGAGTCCTGGTACGACTCCGGGCTCTATCTCGCGCTCGGCGGCTACCGGCTGGAGGGCACGGGACAGGACGGCCGCGACAGCAAGGACAGCGCGCTCGGCCTGTCGGTCGGCGCCACCGCGGAGTTCAAAGTGAACCGCTGGCTGGCCGTGCTGCTCGAGCTCTCGGGCCATTACGTCGACTTCGACGAGGAGAATTTCTTCGGCATGGGCCAGGGCGGCGTCGTCGTCCATTTCTGATCGACGCCCCGGCCGGCGCTCACGGTCCCCGGCGCGCCGAGGCGGTCCGGGGAGCGGGCGCGCCGAGCAGAGACGTCAGCCGGTCGCGCAGCTTCGCATCGTCCCAGTCCGTCGCGCCGACGAACTTGTCCACCACCTGGCCGCGGACCACGAGGTAGGTCTCGGGGATCTGGTCGGTCCCATAGCGGTGCGCCACGTCCCAGGTCGGATCGAACAGCACCATGTCCCACCCGGGGCCGAGGAAGGGGATGACCTTCGTCTTCTCGTCGGCGACCGCGATCATCACCACCGAAAAGTCCGCCTGTCCCCGGAAGTCCCGCGCCAGGCGCTGCAGCGACGGAACCTCGGCCACGCAGGGGGGGCACCAGGTCGCCCAGAAGTGCACCAGCGACACCGGGGCGAGCTGCGAGCCGAGCTTGGCCGGCCGCCCGTCGACGTCGAGGGGGAACCCGCCGGGCTCGCTGGAGGTCTTTTCGCCGCGCGGCCAGAACAAGGCCGCCAGGGCGCAGATCACGAGGAGCGCCATGCCGAGCTTCGCCTGTTTGCTCAAGGGTGCGCCATCGTTCGTCGAGGAATTCATGTCCAGGCTCCAATGTTATCTGAAACGTCGGGTCAAGTTTTGACCCGAAGGCCGAATTCTTCTACAATCCCTTCGGACCCAAAACGAATTGTACAACCTCGAAGACAACAGCAACGAGAGCTCTCGCCGGGCGTTCCTGGTCGGGTTGATCCTGCCGGGCCGGCCGGGCTATGTCGTGGAAGAGCATCTGGACGAGCTGGAGCAGCTGGCAGAGAGCGCCGGGGTGGAGGTGGCCGGGCGTGCGGTCCAGGGGCGGCGGACGCCCGATTCGGCCACCTGGATCGGCGCCGGCAAGGTCGAAGAGATCGCCGCCGCGGCCAGGGAGCTGTCGGCCGGCGTCCTGCTCTTCGACGACGACCTGACGGGGAGCCAGGTCAGGAACCTCGAGAAGGCGGCCGGCCTGGCGATCGTCGACAGGAGCGGACTGATCCTGGAGCTGTTCGATCAGCGGGCGCAGAGCCGCGAGGCGCGCACGCAGGTCGAGCTCGCCCGGCTCAAGTACATGCTGCCGCGGCTGACGAAGCAGTGGAGCCATCTGTCGCGGCAGGGGGGCGGCTTCGGCAGGCGCGGCGGCGAGGGCGAGAAGCAGCTCGAGCAGGACCGCCGGGTGCTGCGCTCGCGCATCCGCCGCCTGGAGCAGGATCTCGAGAAGATCGAACGCACCCGCGAGGTGCAGCGCCGCGGCCGCCACGGCGCGCCGGTCGTGGCCCTGGCCGGTTACACCAACGCCGGC
>DASPXX010000085.1:0-15127 GCA_035637095.1 Thermoanaerobaculia bacterium | reverse complement strand
GAGCGGAGCTGGAACCTCAGGTGAGCCACCCCGGCTCCCGCGTCCCGGAAGCGGATGCGCAGCATCTGGTTCTCCCCGGGGCTCTCCTCCTCGTCCCCCAGGTCGAACCGGGCTCCGTGCAGGAGGAGCTGCGGCGCATCGCTGTCGATGCTCACCGGCACCCCGACCTCCAGCGGCTCCCAGCGGGCGCCTCCCGACCAGGAGAGCCCCTTGGGCTTGCGCGCGCCGCGCCGGCGGTTCGGGAAGTCCTGGAGAGCCACCACCTCCCAGCTGATCTCCGGCGCCTGGGCGTCCATGGTGAACCCGAAGGGCTGGAACGAGCCGGCGTTGCCGCAACCGTCGACCGCCGTGCTGGCGAGGCCGCCCGCCGCCGCCGCAAGCTGCGCCGCGAACGCGCCGAGCTCCTCGGGGCTCTGGGTCAGGTACCGCGTCACCGGCTCGCCGGTCTCCGGATCGACCTTCGTCGCGGTGGCGCGGGCGGCCGGGCCGGCCCACAGCGCATCGGCCACCAGGACCTGCGGGCCTTCGATCGCCAGCACCTCCTTCGGCCCCTGGAGGTCGGTCCGGTCCGAGGTGACGGTCAGGCGGACCGGCTCGCCGGGGTAGCCGTCCAGCCCCGAGCCGCTGCGCGCCGTGGCGCGCCAGTAGAGGTCTCCCTGGGGCAGCGCCGCGGCCCGCCATTCCGGCTTGTCGAGCCCGACCGCGCGCTCGACCAGGGCGCCGCAGGAGGGATCGCGGCACACCTCGACCGTGTAGGAAACGGCGTCCGGCACCGCGTTCCAGCGGAAGCGGGGATTGCCGCACGCGACCTGGCCGCCGGCGGCGGGAGAGACCGGCTGCGGAGCAGGGAGGAGCTTCTCGGGAGGGGTGGGCGGACCCGTCGCGGCCATCGATGTGCCCATCCCCTCGGGCACCGTGACCTTGGCGCCGCCGGCCTCGACCTCGCCTTCGCCGCCGTAGACCATCAGCTTGGAGCTCCCCGCGTCGACCCGGCGGGCCCGGGCGCGGGTGCCCCCGGCGGGTGCCGGCCGCGCCGTGGCCCGCGCCGGACCGAGGACGATCTCGACCTCGGGAACCGGCCGGGTCGGCCGGTCGGCCGCCGGTTGCGCCTCGACGTCCGCCTGCCCCTCGACGATCTCCACCGACTTGCGGTCCACTCCCTGGAGCTGTCTGCCGGTCTGCTGGAAGAAGACGAGAGAGCTCTCGGTGACCAGCAGGCGGGTGCCGTCGGCGAACGCCATCTCGGCGGACGACTTGGGGAAGGTGCGCAGGCCGTCGCGGTCGAGCAGGAGGTCGTCCTGCTGGGCGTCCTCCCAGGGATTGGGCGTCGGCTGCGCCTCCACCTTGCGCGCGAGGCGGGCCACCCGGGCCGCCGGGGTGTCGGCGCCGCCGGGGAGGGTGACCCGGATGCGCTGGCCCGGCTCCAGCCGGTTCGGGTCCTGGACCTCCGGATTGAGCCGCGCCAGCTCGGGCCAACGGTCCTTCGCGCCGAGATAGAGGAGGGCGATCATGTGCAGGTTCTCGCCGGGGCGGACGATGTGCCACGCGGTCCCCGGCTCTGCGGAGGCCGCCAGGGTGGAGGCCAGCACGCAGAGGACGATCAACGACACGGTCCGTCGAACAGAGGTCATTTCGCGATTTCCTCCCATCCTTACTTCACTTCTTCTCGGCGGCGTCGATCCCCCACTTCACGGTGCGCGCGTTGCCCACCAGGTCCGCGGTCTCGATCTCCAGCGTCATGTGGTCGCCGCTGCCGCGGAGGACCCGGAAGCTCAGGTGGTCCACTCCCGCGCCGCTGTCGCGGAAGCGGACGCGGAGCATCTGATCCCCGTTCGGGGCGACCGAGCTCCCGTCGATGTCGAAGCGGGCGCCGTGGAGCAGCAGCTGGGGCGTGTCGCTGCCGATGCGCACCGCCTCGCCGTCGACCTTGAGCGGCAGCCACTTGGCGCCGCCCGACCAGGAGAGACCCTTGGGATTGCGCGCCTCGCGGCGGCGGTTGGGGAACTTGTCGAGATCCACCACCTCCCAGGTGAGCTCCGGCGCCGCGGCGTCGACGGCGAACGCGAGCGGCTGGATCGACGCGGCGTTCTCGCAGATCTTGACGACCGGGACCGAGCCCGGGCGGGACGCGAAGGCGTCGAGATCCTCGCGGCTGCGCGAGAGCGCCTGCGTCGTGGGAGGGCTCCCGTCCTTGTCCACCCACTTCACGATCACCTGGGCGGTGGGACCCGCCCAGACGGCGTCGCCGACACGGATGTGTGGTCCTTCCAGATCGATCTCCCCGCGGGGCGGGTTCACACAATTCACCTGGCCCGCCGCGGCGGTGGCGAGGCCGGCGGCGAGAGCACAGGCGAGGGCGAGCGGCACGGTCCAGCGAATGGGGCGCATTCGAGACTCCTCCTTGCGCGTCGTTCAGGTCCTTCCGGATCCAACAACTTTACGCGAAAACCGGCCCCATGGCTCCATTGACGGCCCGGTGACTTTCCGGTCACACTGCGTGCCGATGAAGAAGATCCTGGTCGTGGACGACGAGCCGGCGGTGCTCTTCGCCCTGTCGGAAGCCCTGGTGGACAAGCGCCGGGGGCTCCACGTGGTCACCGCCGCCAACGGTCGGGAAGCCATGGAGCTGCTGCAGACGGAGAAGGTCCACCTCGTCGTCTCCGATCTGCGGATGCCGGACGTGGACGGCTTCGAGCTGCTGGCCCATCTGCGCCGCGCCCATCCGAGCCTGCCGGTCATCCTGATGACCGCGCTCGGCCCGGACGAGACCTCGGCCCGCCTGGGCGTCGAGGGCGCGCTGGAGTGTCTGAGCAAGCCGTTCGACGTGGAGGTCCTGCGGCGCAAGATCGCCGACATGCTGGCGCAGCGCATCCAGGGGCGGGTGGAGAACATCAGTCTCGCCTCGTTCCTCCAGCTCCTGGAGATCGAGCGCAAGACCTGCACTCTGGGCATCGCCGCCGGCGAGCGCCGGGGGCAGCTCTTTTTCCGCAGCGGCAAGCTCGTCGGGGCCGAGACCGAGGACCGGACCGGCGAGCCGGCGGCCCTGGAGATCATGGCCTGGGAGCACGCCGACATCGAGATCTCCGACCTCTGTCCCGTCACCGCACCCCCGCTGGCCGGAGGCCTGACCTTCCTCCTCATGGAAGCCATGCGGCTCCGGGACGAGGCGGGAGAGTAACCCTCAATCCAGATGCTTCCGCGGCAGCTTCTCGTCCCGCATCGCCGCGTCGTAGAGGAACGTGGCGACCACCACCGAGGCCTGCTTCAGGTCGTCCTCTTCCAGATGGTCGTAGACGTCGAGGTTCGAATGGTGGGTGCGGCCTGAATAATCCAGCTCATCCTGGATGAACTGGAAGGCCGGGATGCCCGCGGCGTCGAAGGGGATGTGGTCGGTGGAGCCGGTGTTCTGCATGGTCACCGTCGTCGCCCCCAGATCGTGGAGCGGACCGAGCCAGGCTTCGAAGAGCGGCACCACCGCGGCGTTCTCCTGGGCGTAGATGCCGCGGACCTTGCCGCCGCCGTTGTCCATGTTGAAGTAGGCGGAGAGCTTCGCCTGCTCGGGCTTGGCCTGGAACGGGCCGGTCGACGACGGCCAGACGTAGGCGGGGAGCTTCAGGAGGTCGGGGTCCTTGGGCTTCGGCCGCGAGCCCAGGTGGTCCTTCACGTAGGCGATCGAGCCGAACAGCCCTTCCTCCTCGCCGCTCCACAGCGCGATCCGGATGGTCCGCCGCGGCTTCACGCCGAGCGCCTCGAGGATGCGCACCGCCTCCATCATCACGGCGCAGCCGGCGGCGTTGTCGGTGGCGCCGGTCCCGCCGTGCCAGGAGTCGAGGTGGGCGCCGGCCAGGACGATCTCGCCCTTCCGGTCGGTCCCCGGGATCTCGGCGATCGTGTTGTAGGCGTTCAGGTCGTCCGTGTAGAAGCGGGCCTGCACGTCGACCTCCACCTGTACCTCGCGGCCTGCGCTGACCAGGCGGTGGAGCCGGTTGTACTCCTCCGCGGAGATCATCACGCTGGGGATGCCTTGCGGGTCTGCGGGATTCTGCGAGCCGCCGCGCGTGGCGCGGATCATGCCCCAGTCGGAGCTGCTGTTGTCGATCGTCGCGAGCGCCTTCTCTGCGGCGAAGAAGCGGTTCATCGCAGTGCGCAGCTCGATGCGCTGAATGAACTCCTTCTCCTGCGTCACCGGATCCCTCTTGTCCGGTCCGCTGTAGAGGGCCAGCTCGTCGAGCGCCTCGGGCGTGTAGCGGCGGGGATCGACCTTGCGCGGCTTCGCGACCAGGTCGCGAAGCTCGCCGATCAGGAGGATCTTGCCGGCGACCTTGCCGCGGTACTGCTCGAGGTCCTTCTCCTCCGTGACCGAGACGATCATCAGGGAGCCGCGGACCGGCCCGTTCTCGGTCCCGGGCGTCCAGGCCTTGGGGATCGCGAGGAGCGTCCGCTCGAACGGCTGGTCGACCTGGACGAGCCCGCGGCTGTACGACCACCCGCGGCCGAACGGGAAGGCCTCCAGGTGCGCGTTCTGGAGCCCCCAGGAGGCGAGCTCCTGGCGCGTCCACTCATTGGCCGCCTTCATCCCGGGTGAGCCGGTCACCCGCGGGCCGATCTCCTCCGTGAGGTGGCGGACGGTCTCCAGGACCTGCGAGTGGCGGAAGCCCTCGTCGCGGATGCGGGAGACCATCTCCAGGTCCACCGGCTCCTCGGCCAGGGCCAGGATGGGAGAGACCAGGAGTGCTGCGATGAGCAGGCGGGCGGCGGTGCGGTTCATCAGATGGATTCCTCCCATGGACAGATCCGGCGGATTCTACAGCGAGTGGCTGCTACACTTCCCGGTCATGCTGACCCTGAACCGCGAAGAGGTCGAGAGGCTCCTCCCGATGGGGGAGTGCATCGAGGTGATGGCCGAGGCCCTGTCCGCGCTGGCGCGGGGCGAGGCCCTGCAACCGCTGCGGCAGGCCCACTGGCTGCCCGACCGCCACGGCCTCCTGGGCGTGATGCCGGGAGCGCTGTGGGACGGCGACGGGGGCACCGTCCTGGGGATCAAGGTGATCACGGTCTTTCCGGGCAACCACGAGCGCGGGGAGGAGTCGCACCTCGGCTCCGTGCTCCTCTTCGAAGGGGAGATGGGGAAGCCGCTGGCGAGCCTGGACGCCGCCGCGGTCACCGAGATCCGCACCGCCGCTGCGAGCGGCCTGGCGACCCGCCTCCTGGCGCGGGAGGACGCGGGCGACCTCGCGCTCCTCGGCTCGGGAGTCCAGGCGCGCTCTCATCTCGCCGCGATGAAGGAGGTCCGGCCCCTGCGCCGCGTCCGCGTCTGGAGCCGCCATCCCGAGAACGCCCGCCGTTTCGCCGCCGAGGAATCGGAGCGCCACGGCCTGTCGATCGAGACCGCCGCCACGGCCCGGGAGGCGGTCGAGGGGGCGGACCTCGTCTGCACGGTGACCTCGGCGCGCGAGCCGGTCGTCGAAGGCGCGTGGCTCGCGCCGGGCACGCACGTCAATGCCGCGGGAGCCTGCACGCCGGCCACCCGCGAGCTCGACACCGAGGCCGTGCGCCGCGCCCGCGTCTTCGTCGACCGCCGGGAGTCGGCCCTGGCCGAAGCCGGGGACCTGCTCATCCCCATCCGCGAAGGCGCTTTGGCGGAGGACCACATCGCCGGAGAGCTGGGAGACCTCCTCCTCGGCCGCCTCCCCGGCCGGCAGTCGCCCGACGAGATCACCCTCTTCGAATCGCTCGGCATCGCGATCGAGGACGTCGCCGCGGCCCGGCATGTGTGGAGGAAGGCGGCGCGGTAGGCGCGCCTGATAGAGTTGGCGTGCTCTCGGAAAGAGGTCCGCGATGCCGCGACTGTTGGGGTTGAAGGTTCAGAATTACAAGTCCCTGGTCGACGTGAGCCTCGGCCAGGTGGGCTATGGGCAGGGGACGCCCTTGCCTTCGCTGAGCTGTTTCATCGGCCCCAACGGAAGCGGGAAGTCGACCCTCCTCGACGCCTTCGGCTTCATGGCAGACTGCCTTCGGGAAGGAGTCGAAGCGGCCTGTGACGAGCCGCAGCGCGGCGGATTCATCAAGCTGCGAAGCCAGGGACGGAGCGACCCCATCCGCTTTCACCTCTCCTATCGGGAGACTCCACAGAGCCGGCCGATCACCTACAGCTTCGCTGTCGATGAGCTGTCCGGTGTGCCGGTCGTGGTCGAGGAATCCCTGCGGCAGCGGCGCAAGGGCCAGAAGCATGGCCAGCCGTATCCGTTTCTTCGTCTCGAGAGGGGTGAGGGGCGAGTCTGGGCCGGTGAGGCGACAGAGGACGAGGAGGGTGCCACATCTCTCGACGTTCAACTCGACGACTTCGGACGCCTCGGGATCACCACTCTGGGGAACTTGAAAGAACACCCCCGGATCGTCGGCCTCCGGTCTTACATCGAGAGTTGGTATCTCTCATACTTCCTTCCTGATGCAGCTCGCAGCCTGCCTCAGGCCGGGGCGCAGAAGCACTTGAATCGGACGGGCGAAAATCTCGGGAACGTCGTGCAGTACCTGGAACGGACCCACCCAGAGAAGTTCCAGCGGGTGCTCGACCGGATCTCCCGCAAAATCCCCGGAATCCAAACGATCTCGCACGAGAGGAGCCAGGACGGTCGGCTGCTCCTTCGGTTCAACGAGAAGGGCTATGAAGACCCTTTCTATCAAAAGAGCATGTCGGATGGCACGCTCAAGATGTTCATGTACCTCCTCCTCCTCGAAGATCCCGAGCCCTTCCCTCTGATCGGGATCGAGGAGCCGGAGAACGGGCTCTATCACAAGCTGCTCGAGGAGCTCGCCCGGGAGCTGCTGCGGCATGGCGAGGAAGTGCAGGACCGAACCCAGCTCTTCATCACCACGCACTCTCCCTATTTCGTCGATGCCTTGCGGCCGGAGCAAGTCTGGTTGATGGAAAAGGACCAGGAGGGGAGGACGCAAATCCGCCGGACGGCCGATATTGAGGTCGTCAAGGCGATGATCGACGAAGGCATCCCGCTCGGCAGCCTCTGGTACAGCAATCATTTCGAGGAGCGATTCACCGGATGAGGCTGCACGTCCTGGTGGAGGGCGATTCGGAAGAGGCTCTGATGCATGGATGGCTGCGTCGCTTCTTGCCGCCGGGCCATTCGTTCGTCGTCATCCGGCATCGCGGCAAGGGCAAGCTGTCCCGCGATCCGTTGCAGGTGCCCGATATCCGCCGAGAAGGACTCCTGGATCAACTCCCGGCCAAGTTGCGGGCCTACGGCAAAAGCCTCGACCCCGCCACCGACCGCGTGCTGATCCTGGTAGATGCCCACGATGACCCTTGCCGGGAGCTGAAGCAGAGGATGATCGCCGCCCTGGAGCAGTGCCATCCCAGGCCTTTCGTTCTCTTTTGGATTGCGATCGAAGAGACGGAGGCATTTTACCTTGGAGATCCCGCGGCAATCCGCCGGGCGTTCCCACAGGCCAGGTTCCAGAGGATGAAGAGCTATGTCCAGGACAGTGTGTGCGGGACGTGGGAGCTGTTCCAGCGCGTGATCGGAGCCACCGTAGAAGACAAGGTGGGGTGGGCCGAGAGTATGGCGCCTCATCTGGGGACGGAGTGGCAGGGGAAGAACGCGAACCGCTCCCCAAGCTTTTGCCAGTTGTGCAGGGGACTTCTGAGGCTCGCCGGAGAGCCGGTCGATTGAGACCCGAAGCAGCCCGCTTCAACGCCTTCCCCTTTCCTACACGCACTCACTCCGCCCCCTGGAACTCCAGGTTCTTGAGCTCGCTGAGGTTCTACTCCATGCGCTCTCGGGGAGAGGCAGCGTTGGTAGTGCTTCCGCTCATCCCCGTCACTCCTGCGTCGGCGGCCGGCGGGTGATCAGGATCTTCAGGACGCGGAGACGTTCCCGGTCTCCGGTGTTGAAGAAATGCCCTTTTTCGAGGCGCTTGTACACGCGAGTGATCTCCTCGCGAAGCTCCAGAAGGGCTTCGTCGCGAGTGGACCCCATGGCTTCGATATCCGCTTCGGGCAAGCTTGCTCGGTAGCGCTTGCCGCTCGGTGCGATGCTGGCCCTCAAGGGGGTCACGAGGACCAGGTCAGGCTCGGGCAAGGTGTGAATCACACCAAGGCCGGCCGGGACGGCTTTGCGGAGGCGCTTTTCAAGCGT
Source organism: Thermoanaerobaculia bacterium (assembly GCA_035637095.1). GTDB lineage: Bacteria > Acidobacteriota > Thermoanaerobaculia > Multivoradales > UBA5704 > UBA5704. The sequence goes on along the minus strand of DASPXX010000085.1, from coordinate 6,974 downwards.
GAGGGCTTCCGCGGTGAGCTTCTTCAGAGAGCGAAAGATTCGCGCATATTCCTTGAGCGACGCCGCATACTCGCGCGCCTGCTCGGACTCACGGAAACGAGGACCGTCCGCTCGATTCCGGTGGTAGGTGCGGAGCACCTCGAAGTTGGAACGGGTGATGCGCAGGCTCTTGCCACGCGGAATGTCGAGGTGCAAGTCCTCGACATAGCGGCTGAGCCTCACATTCGTGATGCCGAGGAGCTTTGCAGCCTCCGCTCCGGTGAAGACCTCTTCCGAGGAGGCGGCCGCGGTTGTCTCAGCCTCGCCGGTTTCAGGCTCGTCCAGATCGTCGGTCATGGATTTCTCCCCTCGTCGAGCTTCGCCATCTCAGCGAAGAAACGCCGGAGAGTCCTGGCCATCAGGCGCTCCAGATCCGCTTCGCTCGGGGGCGCCACGAATGGTGGTCGGACCTCCGGTGGATGCACCGGTGGCTGGAAGCCTCCGGTCGACAGCCGCAGGCGCTGCGCCGCCTCGCTGGGGGGCTCGCCCGTCTCGGGATAGGCGAAGCGAAAGATCTCGGCCGGACGCACTCCCATCGCCTCGGCGAGCAGCACGATGTGCTCGAAGCGAAGCTCGATCCCTCCCGAGAAGAGGCGGCTCAGGTAGCTCGTGCTCAGGCCGAGTTTGCGTTCGAGATCGGCATTGCGGAACCCGAGGACCCGCATGACCGTCCGCAGAGTCTGGATCATGTGCGCGGTTTCAGGCTCCATGGCCCGACTCCTGGCCTGAACCGGTGGTTTGGGCGCCGTTGCGGGACCGGGTCGCTACAAGGACCTCGAACGCATCCAGGAAATGACCGAAAAGGCGCCGGAAGCTCGCCAGGGCCGGATCGTCGAGGTCTTGCGTCGTCGTCATCAGGACGGTGACGGGAAAGATCTCGGCCCGATGCCGCAGAAGGTGTTCGGTATAGAACAAGGTCAAGGGGTCGGTACCCAGGGCCACAAGGAGCCTCTCCAGGGTTTCGAGCTTCGGAAGCTCCTTGCCCTGCTCATACTTGGAAAGCTGGCTTTTTCCCACGCCGGCCTTGCGGGCCAGCGCGGCCTGGGTGAGGCCGACCGCCTCGCGCAAGTCGCGCAGAGTCCTTCCCAGCTCGGCGAACATTCCGCCTCGCATCGCATGCCTCCAATCCTCCAGTGAAAAAAAGGGGCTCGCCCTGAGGAAAGAGGGATAGAACGGGGACGGTATCCCCCAAGACGAGCCGATGAACCACAAGAGCGGATCAAGTTTCGGCGACTCCTCAGGAACAGCCGGCCTGGGCCGGCACAGCATCGATCAACTGCGTCAACACCTCGTCGTAGGCCCCTGCCTCAACCGGCGGCTGGAAGGCCGATTGGAGCAGCGCAGCGCAAGGGGCGCACCCGGCCAGGAGATGACGCACGATTTCGCGGCACTCAGACCGGCTGGCGGTACCGGCCACAAAGCGGTTCATGGCGCGGCGATCAGCGCAGCTCGTCACAGCTGCTCCCTCGTAGCGTTGTGGAGCAGGCTGCGCAGGCTGGCGATCAGGGGCTTCAGGTCGTGGACGGCGCAGCGGATCACCGCATCCAGCTCGACCAGCCCGGCGAGAGGCCCCTCGATGTCTTCCTCGTGCTCGGGCAGGCGAAGACCCGCGGCCGTGGCCTCCAGGTCGGCCCGCGCTTCGTCGAGCCGCTCGATTGTGTGGCGGAGCTGCTCCCGGGCTTGGGCCAGGGCAGCCGCCATGGGTTCCAGCTCAGCCATGCGTCGGCGCTCCGGATCGATTTGTCGTAGAAAAAGCGCCCCCCGGCCGGGCAGGCCAAGGGGCGGCAGGGCCGCTCGTTGGCTAGCGGCACACAAAGCAAAGAACGGTGAACGGCAGGTCGCGGCCATAGCTTTCACACGAAAGGGATCGGGTCCAGCGGAACCGCGAACAGGCGGCACAGACGGCGGAACTCCGCCGCGGCGCCGGCCGCGCTGCGCAGAAGGTTGTAACCCTGGCTCCGGAAGGTCTGGAACAGTTGGAAGGCCTCGACGGCAAAGACGCCGCCCTCCTCGGGCTCGAAGCCCTCGACGTCGGCCGCGAGCTGCGCGATCTCGCTGTCCCGGCCCAACTCGGCCAGGACGATGGCCAGCTCGAGCGAGGTCAGGACGAGCTCCGGGAGATGACGCCGGTTGAGACGGGTCTGCCGGACCCCCTGGAGGAGATCCTCGGCCTGGCCGATCTCCCCCAGGCGAGCCCGGGCGGCGCCCTCCAGCCGGAAGCCGCAGAGGGTCTCGTGCTCGTCGCGGATCTGCTTGTACAGCTCCATGGTCTCGGCGAGGACGGTGCGGGCGATCGCGAGCTCGGCAGCCTCCACGAGGCGTGACGCCAGGAGAAAGCCGCCGCGCAAGCTGAGCCATGGCTGCGGGGTTGGAACGGCCTTGCGCCACCCCAGCAGCAGAAAATTCAGGCCGCGGTCCGGCATACAGGTCTCTCCGTGCAGGACACCGGCGAGGAGCAGGCTGAGCCCGGCGTCGAGATCCAGGTCCTCGCCGAGAAACCGGCGCGCTGCGTGCTCGAACAGGCTGACGGCTTCGGCCAGGCGGTGCTGTTCCCAGCGGAGCACCCCCAGGGCGCGGGCGTACAACGGCAGCTCGGGAGAGTCCTCGTCGAGATGGGCATTCGCCGCGGCGAAGGTGCGCTCGGCTCCCTCCCGGTCGCCGGCGAGACGCAGCGCGTTGCCGTGCAGCACACCCGCGCGGACCTGGGCGTCGCTGCCCAGGAACCTTTTGTCGCGGAGAGCTTCAGCGAGCTGGCCGGCGAGCCGGGCCCAGAATGCCGCGGCTTCCGCATCAGCGGCCTGGAGCTCCTGGCTTTCATCCAGCAGCAGCTCGAGCAGATCCTCCGAATGGAAGCGCGGATTGGCGAGATGGCCGAGTCTCTCCGCAGGCTCGAAGCTCAAGATCTCGTCGCGCAGCTCCTCGGCGGCGGCCCGGCGGCCTTGCGCCTCTCCGATGGCCGCGGGTGTCCGTTCGAGGAAGCGATCCCAAAGGGTGGCATCTTCGGCGGCATGGACCACGCCGGCGGGGGCGGAATGTCCGGTGCGCTTGCGCAATGCCCGCCAGAACCTCTGCAGCAGCTCGTCTTCGAAGGTCATCATCACGGCCGGGAGAGTAAAGCTCGGCGGCCTCTTCTGGCTCTGTCTTCCCGCCGCGGTAACGCCTTATCGGCGGAATTTGGAAAAAGTTGTCCCTTGGTACCCGGTCTCCGGCAACTTTACCTGTGGAGAGCTGTCGCGCTGTCCCGCTCGGCGATCTTCAGCACACCTCCAGATAGTGGAAAGCTGTCACTTCACAAAGGGGGCCGGTCCATGGGGCGAAAGAAAGGACGGAAGCCGAAACCGACGCCGCGGGGTAAAGCCATCTGGCGACTTCGGGAGGAGATGGCCTGGTCGCTTGAGCGGCTCGGGGATGCCAGCGGTCTCTCGAAATCGGTCCTCTACAACCTGGAAACGGGTTGGCGCAAGGAGCCGAGCCGCCAGGAGTCGGAGAAGATCATCGCCCCCATGGAGCTGCCCGCCGCGGCGATCGACATGTCTCTCGGCTTCGGCCGGTGGGTGTGGGCCGCGGCGCCGCCTCCCGAGCCGGTGACCCCGGAGGAAGAGGACATCCGCCGCTGCGTGGTGGGCGCCGGCCTGATCGGGCTCCATGTGGCGCGGAGCGTCTATCCGCTCCTGGTGCGCCAGAAGCTCGAGGAGCGCTTCGCGCGCGACCGGCAGCGCGCGGAGGAGTGCTGCGAGTACCTCCGCCAGCTCGCCACGGTGCAGGAGCGGCGCGAGCGGATCCAGAACGCCGAGGACTACCAGACGTGGGCCATGGTGGAGCGCTTGGCCAATGAGTCCATCCGCGCCGCGGCCGATACGCCGGCCAAGGCGTTTGAATGGGCCGAGCTCGCCCTGTTCACTGCCCCCTTCGTGCCAGGGCTTGAGAGCCGCCGCAAGCGCCTCGAAGGATGGGCGACCTTCGCTCTCGCGAACGCTCACCGGGTCGGCAACGACCTCGATGCCTCCGACAGGGGCTTCCAGAGGGCCTGGACGTGCTGGGAAGCGGGAGAGGACGACGACTTCCTTCCCCTGGACGAGGGGTGGCCCCTCGATCTCGAAGCGTCTCTCCGACGCGAGCAGAGGCGATTTTCGGAAGCCCTGGATCTCCACAAGAGGGCTCTGGAGCTCAGCCCAGAGGAGAGAAGGGGCCGCATCCTCCTCAACAAGGCCTTCACGCTCGAACAGATGGAAAACCCGGAAGCGGCCATCGAGGCCTTGGAACAGGCGCGATCGTACGTCGAGAAGGCAGGCCAGCTCGGGGACCTGAAGGTCCTGCTCTTCAACCTCTCGGTCGCCCTGCGGAAGCTCGGCAAATTACCGGCCGCAGAGGATCTCGTCCCGGCGATTCGCGAGATGGTGCTGAGGCTCGGGGGCAATGAGTTGGATCTCGCCCGCACTCTGTGGAACGAGGGGCTGATCGATGCGGGCCTTGGGCGGATCGCCAAGGCCACGGCCGCTCTCGAGCAGGTGTTCAACGACCTTGTGGCGCTCAGACTCCCCTATGATGCCGCTCTCGCCGGCATGGATCTGGCCGCGGTCCATCTCGAACAGGGACACACACGCGAGGTCATGTTCCTGGCGGGGCGGATGCAGGCGGTCTTTCGAACGTTCAACATTGAGCGCGAAGCCCTGGCCGCCCTTCGGGTCTTCTGGGAGGCCGCACGCCGGGAGGAAGCCACGGTGGAGCTGGCCCGGCGGACGGCCGAAGCCATCGAAAGAGTGCAACGACAGGCCCCCCCGAAGGGGGGCCGAGGGGGGAAGGCCTAGTGGCCGCAGCCCCCGTTCGGGTCCATGCCGCAGCCGATGTCGGCGGTAGGCGCCGGGCTCGCGCGGCAGGCGCCGCTCGGGTCCATGATGCAGCCGATGTCGCCCCAGAGGTCGGCCACCTGGTGCCAGAGCCGGGCCAGGAGCTGCGGGGCGGGCGCGTTGTCCTGCCGGGGCGCCGCGGCGCTCCAGGGTGCGGCGAGCAGGATGGTGAGAACGAAGAGGACGGAGATCCGGATCAGGGACCGAGCCATGAGAGGCTCCTTTCGGGGGAAGACGCTCCGGGGCGGCCTCCATGGCCGCGCCGGGCGGTTCCCGTTGGCTCAATGGTGCCTGCTGCTGGCCTGGAAAAGTCCACGCTTTGGCCTCAAAATGGGAACACACCGCCACGGGAGAGCACATGACGGACGAGAAGGCCGATCCGATTGCGGGGATTCTAGGTGCGGTTTTCGTGCGGCGCCTCCGTCTGCGTCACGGGGGATTGAGCAAGGTCGCAACGGTTGTGGGGATGTCGCGAAAGGCTCTCTGGAGTTACGAGAAGGGCAAGAGGACTCCGGCGCCGGAGATCCTGGCCCGCCTGGGGGAAAAGGCAGGAATCTCGCGCGGCCAGCTGGAGCTCCTTCGGAGGTTGCTCGATGCTCAACGCCTCGCCGAAGCCTGGGGCCTCGCCGGGGAGCGGGCTGCCGCACCGGGTGAGCCTCTCACCGCGGAGATCGCCGAAGCCGTCCTGATGGCGATCGAAGAGGCGGGCGCGTTCCTCACTCCTGAGCCAGCACCCGAGCCGTGGGAGGACACGGGGAGGCCGCGGCCGGAAGACCGCAGCCGGGCTGATGTGCTGTGGCAGCGCCTCAGGCGGCTTGACCCCAAGCAGCGGTCCCGCCTCGTCCGGGAATCGGCCGCGTTCCGTATCTGGAGCCTCGTCGAGCGCCTGTGTAACGAGAGCAAGGTCGCGGCAGCCGATGCGCCGGCGGACGCTCTGGAGCTTGCCCGGCTGGCCTTGGAGGTCGCCCGGAAGATCCGGGGCACTGCGAGCTGGCGCGCCCGCGTCGAGGCCCTCCTCGCCCTACCCCACCTGGGGAACGCCCTCCGCGTTTGCAACGATCTCGCTCCAGCGCGAGCCGCCTTCGATCGGACGCGAAAGCTGCGGGATGCGTTTTCTCCGAGCGATCCGCCTCTGCTGGACGAGGGTCGTCTGCCGGATCTCGAAGCCTCGTTATGCCGGGAGGAGAGGCGCTTCCCCGAAGCGGTCGCGCTGCATGATGAGGCTTTCAGGCTCAGCCCTTTGGAGAGAAGGGGATCGATCCTCCTCAACAAGGCGTTCACACTTGAACAGATGGGAGACTTTGAGCGCGCCCTCGCGACCCTGAAGGAAGCCGAGCCCTACGTCCTCGCGTCTGGGGCGCCTCGCGATCTTTGCGTCTTGCGGTTCAACACGGCCGTCTGCCTGTGCAACCTGGGGAGAGCCGGCCAGGCGGAGGAACTCGTGTCGGAAGTCCAGAGGCTGGCGGACCAGCTCGGGGCACTGGCTCGTTTGCGGACCCGCTGGCTCACTGCGCGCGTGGCAGCTGGTCTGGGGCGGACGGAAGAGGCGATCGCGATTCTGGATGGAGTCTGCAACGACTTCCTCCGCTGCAAGCCACCGCTCCCCTACGACGCGGCCCTGGCGGGCCTGGACCTGGCCCTCTACTGGCTGAAGCAGGGAGACACTGGCGCGGTCAAGAAGCTGGCTGTGCCGCTGCAGCGGGTCTTCTCTGCCATAGGCATTCGCCGGGAAGCCGTGCGCTCGCTCCGGCTCTTCTGTGAGGCCGCCCGGCGGGAGGCGGCCACCGTGGAATTGGCGCAGAAGGCCAAAGCGGACGTGGAGAGGGCGGCGCGGAGTCGATAGTTTTCATTCGCGATTTTCGCCGGCGAAAATCCAAGGCCCGGCGGCTCATGGCCGCCTTGGCGATCCCCTCCTTGGACGAGGCCACTCTCCAGGGATGAGCTTGCGCCCCCTGGGACCGCCGGCGTCCTCGCCGGCCATGCTCCCCGTGACCACGGCAGCCGGCAAGGGGCTCTGCTGCCCTATGAAGGCCGGGCCTTTGGCCCACTTTCTTGATGATGCCGGCGAGACGCCGGCGGTCCCAGGGA
>DASPXX010000084.1:0-11654 GCA_035637095.1 Thermoanaerobaculia bacterium | reverse complement strand
GCGCCGCGGATCGGCCGGCCGATTCCCGGCGGGAGCCGGTCGCCGGCCTCCATGCGCGCGGCGCTGGCGTTGGCCGTCGCCTCGGTCGGGCCGTAGAGGTTCCAGATCTCCAGCCCCGGCAGGAGGTCGAGCGTACGGTCCACCAGATCGCGCTCGAACCCCTCGCCGCCCAGGAGGAGGCGGGCCAGGGGGGGGAGCGGCCGGTCGCCGGTCTCCAGCAGGTCGAGCGCCGCGCGCCAGAGCGACGGGACGCAGTTGAGCGCCAGCCGGCCGGCGCCCCGGAAGTCCTCGTGCAGATGGCCGAGCAGCCGCTCCGGCCGGCGCGCCGACTCCTCTCCCAGGAGGTGCACCGGCCGCCCGCGGAGCAGCGGCGCGAAGAGCTGCTTCAGGGAGGCGTCGAAATTGAGCGAGGCGATGAACAGGACGTCGTCGATCCCGGCGAGCGGCTCCTCCAGGGTCCACTCCAGGTAGTTGAGGAGCGCGCGGTGGGTGACCGGCGTCCCCTTGGGCTTGCCCGCGGAGCCCGAGGTGTAGAGCACATAGGCCCAGGCCTCCAGCGGCAGGGGCGGCCCGTCCGGAGGAGCCGGCTCCTCGCCCGGCCGGGGCAGCGGCAGGGGAGCCTCCCGCGACAGGATGATCGAGACCTCCGAGTCGTCCACGACGTGCGCCAGATAGTCCTCCGGATACGTCGGGTCCAGAGGCAGATACGCCGCGCCGGTCTCCAGGGTGCCCAGCACGGCCACCACCAGCTCGGGCGAGCGGTCGAGCGAGATGCCGACGACCGTCCCGGGAACGGCGCCCGCCCGGCGCAGCGAGCGGGCGAGGCCGAGGGTGCGCCGGCGCAGCTCCCGCCAGCTGAGCGCGATCCGCCCCTCGAAGAAGACCGCCGGCGCTTCGGGCGTGGCTTCGGCCTGCCGCCGGATCCGCTCGTGGACGGGCAGGTCCGCGTCGCGCCGCGGTGCGCCCTCGCCCCACTCCAGGATCTGATGCCGCTGCGCCTCGCGCAGCAGGGGGAGCTCCGAGAGGTGCTGGGACGGAGCGTCCAGACCGCCGGCCAGGAGGGTCGCGAACGAGTCGACGAAGCGCTGCGCCGTCGCCGCGTCGAAGCGGTCGGCGTCGAGCTCCAGACGGAACTGCAGCTCCCCCGCCACCACGGCCGCGGTCAGCGAGATGTCGAGCTGGGCGCCGCGGCGCCCGAGGGGGAGCGTCGCGAGCTCCAGACCGCCGAGGCGTGCCGCTCCGCCCCCTTGCCCCAGTGCGAGGAGGGCGAGCGGCTCCTCTTCCGGATAGCGCGTCCGGTAGAGCACCAGCATTGCCTGGAAGAGCGGCATGCGGCCGGCGTCGCGCACCGGATGGAGCTCTTCGGCGAGCCAGGGGAACGGCCAGTCGCGATGCGCCAGGGCCTCTTCCGACTCCAGGCGGGCGCCGGCGAGCAGGCCCTCGAACGAGGCGGCTTCCAGCGGCCGGCTGCGCAGCACCACCGGATTGACGAAATAGCCCACCGTCCGCGCCCAACGCGCCGCCCCGCGGCCCGCGGCCGGCACCCCGATCCAGATCTCCTCCTCGCCGGTGATCCGGTGCAGCAGGAGCTGGAAGCCGGCCAGGGCGGCGGCGAACAGCGTGGCGCCGTGAGCACGGGCGAGCGCCTGGAGGCGCGCCGTCACCGCGGCATCCAGCCGTCCGGACCCGCTCACGCCGGCCCCGCTCGGCGCCGCCGGGCGCGGCCGGTCCGCCGGCAGGTTGAGCACCGGCACCGGCCCGGCGAGACGCTCCATCCAGAAAGCCCGCAGAGCCTCCCCGCGCGGACCGGAGAGCTCCAGCGCCCGCCGCTCGACCCACTGCTCATAGAGCGCGGGCGGCGGCAGGAGCTCGGCGGGAGCACCGCCGGTCTCCTCGCCATAGAGGTCCCCGAGCTCGCGCAGGATGACCGTCAACGACCAGAAATCGGCGATCAGGTGGTGGAAGACGAAAAGGGCGGCGTCGCCGCCGCCGTAACAGTCGAGGCCGCGGAAGATCCACAGCCGCAGGAGCGGCCCGTGCTCCGGGTCGAACGGCCGTAACGCCTGGGCCTCCAGCCGCTCGCGGACGACCGCCTCGGCAAGGCCGGTTGCGTCTTCTTCGACGATCTCGGGCTCGAGCCATTCCCGCACCCGCCGGAACGGCTCGCCGTGCTCGGAGGGGAAGGTCGTCCGCAGGGCGGGGTGGCGCTCGACCAGCCGGAACACGGCCCGGCGCAGCGCCGCGACGTCCAGATGCTCGATGCGCAGCGCTCCGGCCAGGTTGTAGGCGGCGCTGCCGGGCGCCAGGCGGTGGAGGAACCAGAGCGCCCGCTCGCCCGGCGAGAGCAGGAAACCGCCCGCGCGGATGGCCCGGAAGGCCCGGATGGTTTGAGGCTCCGCCGGCTCCGGGCTGGCGGGCCGCTTTGCTGAATGCATGTCCGGCTATTCCAGACGCAGGGCCTGGAACGGCGCGACCTTGGCCGCACGGCGGGCCGGGATGTAGCTCGCCGCCATCGCCACTCCGAGGAGGAGCAAGGACATGCCGACCAGGATCACCTTGTCGAGAGGGCTCACCCCATAGAGCCACGTCTGCAGGACCGGGGTCACCAGCGCGGCCAGGAGCAGCCCGAGCGCCACCCCCAGCAAGGCCAGGCGCCCGCCCTGCGCGACGACCAGCCGCAGCACGTCGCGCAGCTGCGCCCCGAGCGCCATGCGGACACCGATCTCCTGCGTGCGGTTGGCCACCGAGTAGGAGACGACGCCGTAGACTCCGACCCCCGCGAGAGCCAGGGCGAAGAAGGCGAACAGGCTCATCAGCAGGACGAACGAGCGGTTCTGGAGCGTCTGCGCCGAGAGGCGCTCCTTCATGGTCTTCGGATCGTAGACCGGGAGATCGGGAGCGATCTTCTTGAGCTCGGCGACCACCTGCGGGGTCACCGCCGCCGCGTCCCTCTCGGTGCGCACCAGGACGCCCAGCGTCGCCGGCCGCCGGCTCACCTTCTGGAGGAGGGCCTGGTAGACGTTGTGATCCGGGCGCTTGTCGTTGCTCAGCAGGCCGCCGTGCCGGATGTCCGGGACCACACCGATCACGGTCACCCACGGCGCCTTGTTGTCGGGTCCCCGCTTGCCGGCGACGATCCGCTTGCCGACGGGATTCTGCCCGGGCCAGAGATCCGCGGCCATCTTCTTGTTGATCACCGCGACCCACGGCGTTCCGTCCCGGTCGGACGGCAGGATGTCGCGCCCGCTCACCTGCACTCCGAGAGCGGTGAAATACGCCGGGCTGACGAAATGGAGGGCGACGAGGGACGGCTGCTCCGCGGGCGGGCGCTCCTCCAGGCTGAAGGGGACGCCGTACCAGTCGTCCGTGGGGATGCGCGGCCCTTCCAGGGCCACCGCGCGGACCCCCGGGATCGCGCCGAGCCGCTGCTGCACCTCGGGCACCAGGTTCCAGACCGCGGCATCCTGCTCGAAGCGGCCACCCTTGATGTTCAGCCGTACGGTCAGGATGTGGTCCTGATCGAAACCCAGCGCCGTCTGGTTGAGGCGCTGGAAGCCCTTGGTCATCAGGCCGGCGCAGACCAGGAGAACGAGAGCGAGAGCCACCTCGCCGACGATCAGCATGTTCTGGAGCCGGGTGTGCGATTCGCCCTGGCTGCTCCGCCGGCCCGTCTCGGTGAAGATCTCGTAGAGCCGGAGCCGGGTCGAGAGGACGAGCGCCGGCACCAGGCCGAAGAGGAGGCCGGAGAGGAGCGAGACCGCCAGGATCACCGCCACCACCACGAGGTCGACGTTGACGTTGACGAAGCTCCGTAGCTGGATGCCGCTCACCCGCACCAGGAAGCCGGTGCTCACGCGGGCGACCAGGAGGCCCGCGACGCACCCGAGGAGCGAGAGCATGGCGCTCTCGCTCAGGATCTGCCGGACCAGGCCGCGCCGCCCCGCGCCCAGCGCCATGCGCAGCGACAGATCGCGCCGCCGCGCCACGAAGCGGGCGAGCAGCAGGTTCGCCAGGTTGGTGCCGACGATGAGCAGCAGGAACAGCCCGCCGGCCAGGAGGATCAGGAGCTTGCGGCTCAGCTCGCCGAACCAGACGTCCCGCAGGAGCGCCGGGCGGGCGCGGATGTCCCGGTTCGAGTCCGGGAAGTCCGAGTCGAGCTGCTTCATCACCCGGTCGAGGTCCTCCTGCACCTGCTTGAGCGTCACGTCCGGCTTGATGCGGCCGACGGCGTAGAGCCACCGCACAGTGCGGTCCGTGTAGCCCTTCCCCAGCTGAGTGGCGGAGGAGAGCGACAGCCAGACCTGCGCCTGGTCGGTCAGCCCGCGGAAACCCGGAGGGAGGACCCCGACGATCGTGTAGTTCAAGTCGTCGAGCTGGATCGCCTTCCCCACGATCGACTCCGAAGCCCCGTACCGGCTGCGCCACAGCTCGTTCGAGAGGACCGCCACGAGCGGACCGCCCTGCTTGTCCTCCTCGGCCAGGAACGTCCGCCCCTCGACCGGCTTGACCCCGAGCAGGGGGAAGTACGGCGACGAGACGATCTCCCCGTCGATCATCTCCGGCCCGTGGTCGGTCCGCAGGGCGAAGCTGCGGCTCTCGGTGCGCGCCGCGAACGTCTCGAACGTCTTCAACCGGTCGCGGAGATCGAAGAAGTCGGGATACGAGAGCGGTATGCGCTGCGACTCGTCCTTCAGGTTCACCCCGTCGACCAGGGCCAGCCGGCCGGGGTCCTCGTAGGGGAGCTGCCGGATCAGGACGGCGTTGACCACACTGAAGATCGAGCTCAACGCACCGATCCCGAGCGCCATGGTGAGAACAGCCACCAGGGTGAACCCCGGGCTCTTGCTCAGCGTGCGGAAGCTAAAGCGAACGTCCTGCCAAAGACTCGACATCCAGACGAACCTCCAAAGCCCCGGGGTCCGGGCCGGCCGGAGCGCCAGAGGAGCTCCTCCTTCGTTTCCACGTGCCGCGGTGAGGCGGCCATAGCTTAAACCAAATCGTCCAGAGAGGAAAACACACGGGCTGGAATAGACACATGCCGATATCCTGTTTCCCGTCTGTCCGTGAGCCAGGTCACATCCCGGCAGAGAACCACATCACTGACAGGGGCGCTGTAATGCTGCACGCTAGGCCCCGGTCGAGACTCAGAGGATCTGGTGATGGCAAGACTGCATCGCGCTTTCGCTCTCCTGTTCGTGTTCTTCCTGCCGGCGGCCCTCTTCGCCGCCGCGCCTCCTGACGCGGGCCTCCGGCTCGCCGCACAACCCCAGGGCCGGCTCGTGGACGCCCCGAACGGCAGCTCCAAGGCCGAGGTCGTCACCTTCGGCGCAACCCTCGCCCCCGCCCTCCTCCGCGTCCCCCTGGAGACCGGGGTCAAGGTGGACGACTGGCCGGTGGCGCCGGGCGAGCGGGCAACCGTCGCCCTCACCCGCTTCGACGTCTACGCCCCGGGGGCGAAGATCTGGCAGGTCGGGCGCAACGGCGCTCTGACCGAGGTGCCGCGGTCCCGGCTCGCCTTCTTCCACGGCCAGGCCGAGAACGATCCCGACACCCGCGTCTTCGTCGCCGTCGACCCGGATACCGCGACCTTCTCCGGGCTCGTCTCGGGCGCCGCCGGACTCCAGGAGATCCACCCCCTGCGGGACACCCAGCCGAAAGCTGCCGCTTCCGAGCACCTGATCGGGGCCGCCGAGGCGCTCACCTCCGGCACCGACAGCGAGCACTCGTGGAGCTGCGACCAGTCCGGCGCTCCTCCGGAGTTCCTGCAGAACAAGGCGGAAGCCACCACCACCCTGCCGCTGTTCGACGAGGCGCTCACCTCGCTCTACACGGCCACCATCGCCATCGACACCGACAATGAGCTGATCAGCAACAAATTCGGCGGCAACGTGACGACGGCGACGAACTATATCGCGAATTTGTTCGCCGCGATGACGATCATCTACGAGCGGGATCTGATGATCCGGCTCCTCCAGGGGACCACCTTCCTGCGCACCGCCGCGGACCCCTACACCTCCACGGGCACGACCTTCGACAAGCTCCAGGAGTTCGGGAACTATTGGAGCGCCAACAACGCGGGGGTCGCGCGCGCCGCCGCCGCCATGCTCTCCGGCCGCGGCGGCTCCGGCGCCTCGGGGATCGCCTGGCTCGACGTGCTCTGCAACAAGAGCTCCGCCTACAGTTACACCCAGCTCTTCCTCACCGGGTCGACGCTGAGCTCCTCCGAGGTCATGGTGGTGGCGCACGAGATCGGGCACAACTTCGGCTCGCCCCACACACACTGCTACAACCCGCCGCTCGACAACTGCTACAACACCGAGTCGGGCTGCTACTCCGGGACCAAGAGCTGCCCGGCGCCGACCACGATCAACGGCGTGACCAACGTCACCGGCACGCTGATGAGCTACTGCCACCTCGGGGGGCTCGCCGGCTGCACCACCTCGAACGTGTTCCACCCCGGCAGCGTATCCCTGTTACAGCCGATCATCCAGAGCAAGCTCAACGTCTGCCTCTTCCCGGCCGGAGGGACGACGCCCTCTCCCACGATCTCGACGATCAGCCCGGCTTCGGGGACGACCGCCGGCGGCACCACCGTCGTGATCACGGGCACCAACTTCCAGAGCGGAGCCACCGCGACCTTCGGAGGCACCGCGGCCGCCGCGGTCACCTTCAACAGCTCGTCCCGGCTGACCGCCACCGCCCCGGCGCACGCCGGCGGCACGGTGAGCGTGGTGGTCACCAACCCCGGCGGGTTGAGCGTCACGAAGAGCCCCGGGTACTTCTACGCGCCCCCCACGGCGGCGGCCGACCTGTACACCGTCACGCCCTGCCGGGTGCTCGACACGCGCAACGCCAACGGCACCTGGGGCGGCCCCGCGCTGGGCGCCTCGGCCCAGCGGTCGTTCCCGGTGACCGGCCGCTGCGGCGTGCCGACTACCGCCAAGTCCGTGGTGGCCAACGTGACGGTGGCCGGCCCCACGGCCTCCGGCTATCTCAGCATCTTCCCCGGCAACGCCTTCGACCTGGGGACCACCTCGCTCAACTACCTGGCCGGCGTCGTGCGCTCCAACAACGCCACCCTGCGGCTCGCGACCGACGGCACCGGCACGATCATCATCCGCAACAACGCCACGGGCACGACGCAGGTGATCATGGACGTCACCGGGTACTACAACTAGGAAGGATTAGAGAAGCCGCCAGCACGAAAATGCACACCGGTGTATAATCTCGGGTCAGCGAATCCCAGGAGGACCCGAGATGAAGAGCGCTCGCCGACTCGCCTGCGCCTTGTCCGTTTTCTTTTTGTCGCTGCCCGCGGCGCTCGCCGCCGCGACCGGTCATCCCATCCGCCTCACGGCCGCCGCCCAAGGCCAGGTCATCGACGCTCCCGGGACCGACGTCCGGGCCGAGGTCGTGACCTTCGGGGCGTCCCTCGCCCCGTCCCTCTTGCGGGTCTCCCTCGAGGAGACGGTCGTGGTTGCCGGCTGGCCGGTCTCCCCGGGAGAGCGGGCCGACGTGCGCCTCACCCGCTTCGACGTCTACGCGCCCGGCGCGAAGATCTGGAAGGTCGAGGGCGACCGTAAGACCGAGGTGCCCCGCTCCCGAATGGCCTTCTTCGAGGGAATGGCCGAGGACGCTCCAGACGTCCGGGTCTTCGTCGCGGTCGAGCCGGACACCGGGCGCTTCCAGGGGCTCACCATCTCCCCGCGCGGACGCTATGAGATCCGCCCGACCGGTGAGCGCGAGCACCTGGTCACCGTGCCGGAATACTTCCTTCCGCAGAATGGACAGGCGCAGCCGGTCACGTGGAGATGCGGCCAGTCGGATGCGAAGCTGACTCCGGAGATCCCGCTGGAGCCGAGCGACGAGGCCGTCACCGGACGCGTCCTCTCCTCCCTACACACGGTTACCGTGACGGTCGACACCGACAATGAGCTGCTGTCGCTCAAGTTCTCCGACAATGCGACCAATGCGACGAGCTACGTGGCGGCTCTCATCGCCGCCATGACTGTGACCTACGAGCGGGACCTCAACATCCGGCTCCTCCAGGGAACGACGTTCCTGCGCGTCTCCTCGACTCCGGATCCCTTTTCCCAGCTTCCGGACAGCAATGGCCTCGTCACCAATGCCCAGCTCTCCGAATTCGCCAATTACTGGGTCGCGAACAACGGAGGTGTCACGCGCGGGCTCGCCATGCTGTTGTCGGGGAAGAGCCCAAATCAATTCCTCAGCGCAGGGCTGGGTTACGTGAACACCCTCTGCAGCTCCTCGTTCGGCTACAGCTTTTCCCAGGTGTTCAAATACAACGGCAGCACCGGCGCGTCCGATGCTTTCGTCGTGGGACACGAGCTCGGCCACAACTTCGGCTCCCAGCATACCCACAACCCGGCCGGCTACAACCCGCCGATCGACACCTGCGCCACGACGACCAATACCAATCTTTTCAACTGCCTCACGCAATGCACCGCGCAGCAATGCTCCGTGCTGGCCGGCGACGGCGCCCTGGCGTGCAACGCCTGTCCGGCGGCGACCACGATCAACGGAGTGAACACCCAGGGCACGTTGATGAGTTACTGCAACAATCTCTCACCCTTCGGCTCGTGCAACACCCAGCAGGTCTTCCACCCGCGGACGATCGATCTGATCACGGGCCTCGTGACGCCGAAGATCGGGATCTGCGTCTTCCCGGCCGTCACCGTGAGCCAGACGAGCCCCAACCACGGCCTCGCTTCCGGAGGCACGCCGGTCACCATCACCGGAAGCGGCTTCCAGAACGGTGCGACCGTGACCTTCGGCGGGACGGCCTCGCCCTCCGTCACCTTCAACAACTCGACCCAGCTCACGGCCACCACGCCGGCCCACGCCGCGGGTCAGGTGAACGTGGTCGTGACCAACCCGGACACCAGCAGCGGCACGGGGACCAACGCGTTCACCTTCGATTCCATCCCGTCGATCTCATCCCTCTCTCCCAACAGCGGGACGACCGCGGGTGGAACGTCGGTGGCCATCAACGGAGCCAACTTCCAGAACGGTGCGACCGTGACGTTCGGCGGCACCGCGGTCGCGGTGACCTTCAACAACTCCACCAAGCTCACGGTGACGGCGCCGGCCCATGCCACGGGAGCCGTCGGCGTGACGGTCACCAACCCCGACACGGGCTTCGGCACGAAGACGAACGCCTACTTCTATACCCCGCCGCCGGCCGGGACCGACTATTTCTCGCTGACCCCCTGCCGCCTGCTCGACACCCGGCTGGCCGACGGACCTCTGGGAGGCCCCGTCCTGGGCGCCAACAGCGAGCGGGTCTTCACGATCATCAACACCTGCGGCATCCCCGCGGGCGCCGCGGCGGTTTCGGTCAACGTGACGGTGGTCGCACCGGCCGGCAGCGGCTTCCTCAGCCTCGATCCGGGCAACGCCTTCTTCCTCGGCACGGCGACCTTGTCGTTCCAGACCGGAGAGATCCTGTCCAACAACGCGACCCTCCTCCTGTCCACCGACGGCAGCGGCGCGTTCCGCATCCTGAACGCGGCGTCCGGCAACACGCATGTGGTGGTGGATGTCACCGGGTATTACACGCCGTGAGAGGCTCGCTCAGCTGGAGTGGTCGTGCAGTACGCGCCAGCCGGCGGCGGTGCGCACCCAGACCAGCGTGAACCACCCCGACTGCTCGGGCTCGCCGCCCCCGGAGAGCACATAGCGCCCGGTCTCCAGGGAGGCGTCCGGCCCGAGCCGTCGCAGGGTGCGGTTGTCGAAGGAGAGCGTCTGCTTCGGACGGCCGTCGTGGAAGTACTTCTCCGCGAACGCCTTTTCGAGCGGCTCGACGCCCGGGCGCGGCCCGTTGCGGGTCATGAAGGTCATCTCCTCGGCGTAGATCGCGAGATGCCCTTTGAGGTCCCCCCGGTTCCAGGCGTCCGCCGAAGCCTGGCTGAGCGCGCGGATCTGGGCCTCGTCCGCGCTCCAGCCGTCCGGCTGCGCAGCGGGCTCGGTGGAGTGAACCGGCGAGGCTCCGGAGAGGAGCCCACAGAGGAGAAGGATGGGAAGCAGACGGGTCCTGTCCATGGTCTGGAGCCTCCAGCTCAGTGTTCTTCGATTCCCTTGGGAAAGCGGTCGGCCACGAGATTCAGCCTGACGTTGTGCTCGAGCAGCGCCTTCAGCCCCGCGAGCACCCAGGTGAACCCCTGCCCCGAGTCGATCGCCTGCCGCACGAGGGCGTCGCCGTCGCCGGTGAAGCCGTCGTTCCTGATCCTGACGAAGGTCGTGCCGTCCTCCAGAGGCGTGAAGGTCCACTCCACGGTCGTGGGGCTTCCGTATCCCGGCCACTCGATGACGATGCGCTCGTTCGGCTCGACGACCTTCACGGTCACCGGGATCGACATCCCATACATCTCCCACTCCCATTGCACCTCTTTGCCGGCCTCGAGCCTGCCGCTGCTCTTGGTGAACCAGAACTTCGTGGTGATCTCCGGATCGACGAAGGCCTCGAACACCTCCGCCACGGGCCTGCGGATGAGCATTCCGGTCTTCGCGACCGGCGCCTGTGTGAGCTGAAGATTCTCCATGCTGTCTCCTCTGGTGGTTTGCTGCCCCGGCTGAGCATAGCAGGTCGAGAATCAACAGGGGGAGTGAGCGCCCTCCAGGAATAGGTCGCGCAAACCTCGCAATTCGTGACTCCCCAGCGCGATTGCGCGACTCCGTTCCCGGTCTCAGCCTCTCCGACCGAGATATAGGTCGAGAATAGGACTCTACAGCTCACCGCCCACCAGCCAGAAGTCGAGAATACCCGTTGGGGAGTCGAGAATACCGGGGAGCAGGTCGAGAATCAGCCGGTGGAGGTCACACTTTGTGGGATCTGCGAGGCATCGCAGCTGGAGCAGGTCGCGTATTGCTCGTGATTTGCGACCCGGCTCCCCCCGCCGGCAAGGCCGCAGGCGGGGGGAGCCGCGTCGGGAGGCGCCGGCTTATCGCTGGATCTGGAAGTTGACGGTCAGCGTGTAGTAGACCTTGACGGCGCGCCCTTCGAAGCGGGCCGGCTGGAAGAGCCAGGTCTGCACGGCCTCGACCGCAACCTTGTCGATCCCCATGGGCAGGCCCTGGAGGACGCGCACGTCCGTGACACGGCCCCGCTCATCGATCACGGCACGCAGGACCACGGCTCCCACGATCCGGGCACGGCGCGCGATCTCGGGGAACTGCGGCGGACGTCCCGAGAGGAGCACCGGCCGCGTCACCGCGCCGCCGACGGTCAGGATCTGGTCGTCGGTCGTGGCGGCCGCGGGCGCGACCGAGCTCGGACCGTCAGCCGGACCCGGACCCGTGAAGGGACCGTCGGACGGACCCAGGTCGATGTCGCTGTCGTCGTTCCTTCCAGTCGTCGGACTGTCCGCGACGGGACCGTTCGTAGCCTCCTGCGCGGGATTGGAGGCCGGCTTGTCGGGGAGCACCCGCGTGTCGGGCTGGGCCGGTTTCGCCGTGGTCGCCGGCTTCTGCGTGTGCACGGTGGGAGGCTGGCTTCCACCGGCCGGAAGCGACGGCACCAGGAGCACCTGAAACGGCGTGACGGTCTCCGGATCGCTCACCGCCGCGACGTTCCAGACCTGCGCGACTCCCACCGAGGCCAGGACGATCCCGTGCAGGGCGATCGCGATCGGCAG
>DASPXX010000083.1:0-18780 GCA_035637095.1 Thermoanaerobaculia bacterium | reverse complement strand
GGCCTCGAGGGGATGCTGCACGTGAGCGAGATCGGCTTCTCGCGCCTGGCGCATCCGGGAGAGGTCCTGAACGTCGGGGACGAGGTCGAGGTCCAGATCATCAAGGTCGAGAAGGGGAAGGACGAGAAGCGGCCGCGCATCTCCCTGTCGCGGCGCGCGCTGGAGCGCGATCCCTGGCGGGACGTGGCCGACCGGTTCCCCGAGGGGACCGAGCTGACCGGCAAGGTGATGCGCCTGGAGTCGTTCGGCGCCTTCGTCGAGATCGCGCCGGGAATCGAAGGCCTGGTCCACATCAGCGAGATGGGCGCCAACCGCCGGCTGAACCATGCCCGTGACGCCCTCCAACAGGGACAAGACGTGCAGGTGCGCGTGCTGGGGGTCGATCCTGCCAAGCGCCGGATCTCGCTCTCGATGGGCTCGGGCTCCGGCGGCGGCGCCGGATCGCGCGCCGATTTCTCCCGCTCCGAGAACCGGGGTGGGGGAGGGGGTGGACGGGGGCCGCGCGTCCGGGAAGAGCGCTACGACGAGGCCGAGGTCGCCTACAGCCGCTCGTCGGGTGGCAGCAGCACCGGGAGTGGCTCGGGCTTCGGCTCCATGGCCGACTTCTTCAAGAACATCAAGCAGAAGTAGGCTCTCACCCCCGGCCCCTCTCCCGCAAGCGGGCGAGGGGAGCAGGTTAGCCAAGAGACTTTCCGACCCCACTGCATCCTCTAACCCACACCCCTCTCCCACTTTGTGGGAGAGGGGCCGGGGGTGAGGGCTCATTCCACCGCGCGCGGCGTGGCCTGCATCTTCACCACTCCCGCCACTCCTCCCAGCGTCAACAGGCTCCCCAGGATCTGGACCGGCGTCAGGCGGTCTCCCAGGAAGACCACGCCGAGGGTCAGGCTCAGCACGACGGTGAGCTGCGACAGGATGCCGGCCTGGAGGTTGGTCACCCAGCGGTAGGCCCAGGTCATGAGGAGCTGGGCGATGATCGAGAACCCTCCCACGATTGCCAGGAAGAGCCACTCTCGCGGCGTCGGCGCCTGGAAATCGTGCATTGCCATGGGCGCCGCGGCGAGCAGCCCGAAGAGGGAGAAGCTGCCGTAGATCGCCCAGGACCCCTCGGTGCGGCGGGCGGCGCGGATCGCCGTGACCGCCGCGCCGGAGAGAACGGCGGAGCCCATCCCCACGATCTCCCACTTGCCGAAGTGCAGGAATTCCCCGGCCGCGCCGCCTCCGCCAGCGGCCAGAGCCATGCCGACGAGCGCCGTCGCCAGGGGGAGAAGAAGGCGGCGGTCCGCGCGATCGCCGAGAAACAGCGCCGCGAACGGCACGCTGAACACCGGCATGGCGTAGTTGAGCAGCGTCGCCAGCCCCACCGGGATGTGGGCGATGGCGAGGAAGTAGCAGAGCACCGCCGTGCCGCCGAAGATGCCGCGATAGAGGAGCAGGTCGAGGCGCTGGAACTCGATCGCCTTGCGGGCGAGCCCGGGCACGAGGACGACGGGGAGAAGCATGAACGCGAAGCGCAGGAACGCGACCTCGCTGCCCGGCAGCCGCTCCGCCGCCAGCTTCGCGGCGAACGCCATCAGCGCGAAGCAGACCGCGGACGTGGCCATGAGGAGGAGAGGACGGTGAGGCGGCACGGGCGAATCATGCCGCAAAGGAGGCGGCGGCTGCCAAGGCAGAGCTGGCACGCCTCCGGGCGGAGCTCGAACGAGTGCGCAAGGCTTGAGGGTTCCTACCGCCGAAGCTCGTCTTCTGCCCTCACGACTTCCGGGCTTTCCTCGTCGGAGATCTCGGATAGCTGGGTGAGCAGCTCGAACAGGTCTTCCTCCTGGGCCTGCTGCTGGATGATGGACTCCAACCCAGACCACTGCCGGGCCGCCGCTTCCCGCAACCCTTCGGGCCAGCCAGCAATATGAGCCCCCAGCCGTTCTTCCCAGAACTGCGGCGAGCGCGGGAAGGTCTCGGTCAGCACCCGCAGTGCTTGCCGAACCAGCCGAGGCCCGCCTTCGCGGGACCTCACCCCGGCCTCCAGGGCAAGAAGCCCGCGTTCGACCCGGTCCATGTCGATCACCCTGCCGACGTGCGCGGCTTCCTTATCGGGTGGTACGTGCAGCAGACCGCGCCAGGCGGACAGGAGCACGGTCCGCCGTTCCGGCGTCCAGGGGTCTTCCCCGGAGGTTTCCAGCAGCCGAAGCCAGAGAGGCTCGGTTTGAGCGTCCGTCTGTTGGTGGACGAGAGCTCTCGCCACGAGCGGCGCGAGGGGTGCTTGGTACCAGAAATCTGGAGTAGCTTCCTCCAGAGACGCAGCCAGGGCACGCAGACGGCCGGCGAGCATGGCACTCGCGGGCAGGTCGGCCGCCAGCCGGAGGGCCTGATGGAGCAGTAGCTGGAGGATCGGCGTCAGCTCCTCAGCTCGCTCCGCCATACACTCAGCGATGACCAAGGCCAGTATAGGAGCCAGGCTGGCCGCGAACTTTTGCGGGTCCTGTGTTTCTCCGAGAGCCCGCAGGATCAGCTCGGCGGGCTCAGCGTCACCACCCAGAATGGGGAGCCCCCGACCTTCGAGATGAGCGCGAAGAGCGCGAGCATCCGCACCGCGAGCAATCGTTGTCAACGACTCGGAAAGAGGCTGGAGGAGAGATGTTGCTGTGGCGCTCATCGCGCCTCCGCGTGGCGGTCGAGCCAAGCCGTCAGCGCATCGGTGCCGAACTCCGAGCGCAACCGCTCACGATGTAGCCGGCGCAGCTCCATTAGCCGAGTATCCACCATTGGTGGAAAATCCTCAAGATAAAGAAGCTTGCCGGTACACGCAGTCTCCGCAGCCGGGCCGCGGAGCGGGCGGTGCAGGACCTCCCTGCAGGTGCCTCGGGCCGGATCAAGGGGCATGGTGATGCCGAAACTGTATTCTGGCGGCGACGGGTGGTGGAACGGCGAATCGGTGGCCTCGGCCACGGTGGGTCGGTAGAGCGGCGCCGCATCCGACACCGGGTAGGTCCAGACGACCAGCCACTCGCCGGTCCAGCGGTGCCCGAGTCCCAGAGCCTCGCATAGGCTTGCCGCGGTTCCCGCGTCGATCTGCGGCTGGACCTCCTCGGCGAAGCAGGCCCACCAGGGTGGCTCGGCGGGGCCGATCGCTCCGAGCAGGATGCGCGCCGCCGTGCGCACCGCCACCTCACCGCGCTCGGCCAGGCGCTCGGCAAAGCGGCTGACCGCCTGAGTCAACCAGAGGGGGTCCCTGTCTCCCGGAGGTTTTTCCGGAAGGGCCACGCCGATCTCGTCTGCGAGCTCCGCTGCCGCATCGGCAGCCGCGCTCCCCGCCAGGACGCGCCCCACGATGGTCTGAAGGGAGCCCACGTGGCACAAGCGGTCGAAGGGCATGAGGCCGCCGACGAGATTCGAGGTATTGCTGGCGTAAAGGTACGCGGACCGCGGATCACTGCCGGGGTCGGAGGGTTGGCAGAGGCGCAGCTGGAAATAGGTGTAGAGCGCCCCGCGCCACTCCTCGGCTCCATCCTGAGCCGCGAAACATCCGCTGGCGAGGAGATCCTCAGTCTCTCGCTCGCGCGAGACCCGGTGGTCCATCCGCCAGTTCTCGGCCACCGCGCGGCGGCGCTCGTCTGGCCCGGCCGCGAGCTCCCGCAAAGCCCGCTCCCAGGAATGGTCCGCGCCATCTCGGTCGAACACGAAAGGCGGCATTCTTGATGGCTCCCCGTGCGTCCGTTCCGTTGGATCGGAACAATTCTACATCGAGTGGAATGTCCCCTATGCCGCAAATCGGTCGGGGATGACCTCTTCCCCGAGAGGGAACACCGCAACCCCGAGACAATTTGCGGCATATTCCTCGAGGGGAGTCACCGCCCGCTGACAATTTGCGGCGTTGTGTCCTCCAGGCGCCGCAAATGGGTGACAGCGCACCGCAAATTCGCGTTCGGGAGCCGACGGGAAGAACACGGACGCCGCAAATTCCGATCGAGGTGCCGCAAATTGCCGAGGGGCGACTCTTCCCCCAGGAGAATGTGCCGCAAGTTGACAGGTACAGGCGGCATATTCCTCGGTGCGGGCTCTCTGTTCCCCTCGTTTTGCGGCACGGAAGCCGGTGCGGGAGGCTTGGAGGAGTCTTTTTGCGGCGCGGAGGAGCGGATTTGCGGCGTCCGGCGGTTAGACCGCGACCCGCAGCGACTGCCGCGGCGTCTGGGATGCCCGGCGGGCGATCAGCAGGGCCATCTCGAGGGCCTGCTCGTAGTTGAGGCGAGGGTCCACCTGCGTGTGGTAGGAGCGCCGCAGGTCGTCCTCGGTCAAGCCGCGGGCGCCGCCGATGCACTCGGTCACGTTCTCGCCGGTCAGCTCGAAATGGACCCCGCCCAGGTAGGAGCCCACGTCCGTATGGATGTCGAAGGCCTGCTCCAGCTCCGAGAGGATGTTCTCGAAGCGGCGGGTCTTCAAGCCGGTCGTCGTGGTCTCGGTGTTGCCGTGCATCGGGTCGCAGATCCACAGCACGGTGCGCCCGGCGCGGCGCATCGCTTCGAGGAGCGGCGGCAGGCCTTCGGCGATGCGCTTGTGGCCGAAGCGGTGGATGAAGGTGAGACGGCCCGGCTCGCGGTCGGGATCGAGGATCTCGGCCAGCTCGACGAGAGTCTCCACCGCCATCCCCGGCCCGACTTTCACCCCGATCGGGTTGTTGATGCCGCGGAAGAACTCGACGTGGGCACCGCCGGGCTGGGCGGTGCGCATGCCGATCCACGGGAAATGGGTCGACAGGTTGTACCACCCGGTGCGGTGCGGGACCTGCCGCGTCTGCGCCTGCTCGTAGACGAGGAGCAGGCCTTCGTGGCTGGTGAAGTAGTCGACCCGGCTCGCCTCGGAGACCGGCAGGCCGGCGATCTGCTCGAGGAAGCTCAGGGAATCCTCGATGGCGTTGACGGTGCGGTGGTATTCGTCGGCCATCGGCGAGTGTTGGACCCAGTCGAGGTCCCAGTACTCGGGATGGTGCAGGTCGGCGAAGCCGCCATCGATCAGCGAGCGAATGAAATTGATGGTCAGCGCCGCCCGCTCGTAACCGCGCAGCAGGAGCTCCGGGTTGGGCGTCCGGTCGGCCAGCGTATAGGGCGCGCGGTTGACCAGCTCGCCGCGGTAGGACGGGAGGGAGATGCCGTCGCGCGTCTCCATGTCCTCGCTGCGCGGCTTGGCGTACTGGCCGGCGAAGCGGCCGACGCGGATGATCCGGCGCCGCAGGGCGTGCGTGAGCACCAGGCTCATCTGGAGCAGGATCTTGAGCTTGCTCGCGATCACCGAGGAGTTGCAGTCGGCGAAGGTCTCGGCGCAGTCGCCCCCCTGCAGCAGAAAGCGCTCGCCGCGCGCGGCTTCGGCGAGCTGGGACTTGAGCCGCTCGATCTCCCACGAGGTGACGAGGGGAGGGAGCTGCGCCAGCTCCTCCAGCGCCCGCTCCAGACGCTCGGGCTCCGGGTAGTTCGGCTGCTGCAGCGCCGGCTTTCTTCGCCAGGAGGTGGGGGACCAGTCCTTCGTCATGCTCATCCTCGTCACTCTACACCATGGAAAGTGCAGGAAAGAGCCGCGAAGGGGACGTTGTGCTAGCTTCTGCGCCCATGAAGAGCCTCTGGAATGACGAGGAGGCCGCGACCTTTCAGGACCAGGGCGGCGACCTGGGGTTGCGCGTCTACACATCGCGCCTGCTGGGAAGGGATAAATCGCTCGTCCTGCACGGCGGCGGCAACACGTCGGTCAAGGTGCGGGAGTCGAACCTGTTCGGCGACGAGGAGGAGATCCTCTACGTCAAGGGGAGCGGCTGGGACCTGGAGACCATCGAGGCGGCCGGATTCGCGCCGGTGCGGCGCGACCACCTGCTGCGCCTCGCCGGGCTCGACGAGCTGAGCGACCCCCGCATGGTCAACGAGATGGTGACGCACATGACGCGGGCGTCGGCACCCACGCCCTCGGTCGAGGCGATCCTCCACGCGGCCCTCCCCAACAAGTTCGTGGACCACACCCACGCCGACGCGGTGGTGGCGGCGACCAACACGCCGGACGGCGAGGCGCGGGTGCGCGCGATCTGGGGCGGCCTGGTGGTGGTCATCCCGTATGTGATGCCGGGTTTCGACCTGGCGCGCCTCTGCGCCCGCCGGTTTCCGCAGGAGGCCGGCCCGCGGACGATCGGCATGGTGTTGATGAACCACGGGATCTTCTCCTTCGGCGAGACGGCGCGGGAGTCCTACGAGCGGATGATCCAGCTGGTGACCCTGGCCGAGGAGCACCTCGCCGCCCAGGGGGCCTGGGATCTCCCGCGACCTCCGGAGACCGAGCCGCCGCCGCCTTCTCCAGACGACATCGCGCGGCTGCGGCGGGACCTCTCCCGCGAGGCGGGCTTCCCCATGGTCCTCCTGTCGCGGCGCGACGCCCGCAGCTTCGCGTTCGTCCGGCGGCCGGACGTCGCTGTGCTGTCGCAGCAGGGACCCGCCACGCCGGACCATGTGATCCGCACCAAGCGCATTCCTCTCCTCGGCCGCGACGTGGCGGCCTATGCCTGGGCCTACCGGGACTCCTTCGCGGCCCACGCGCCCCAGGCGAAGACGCCAAAGACCATGCTCGATCCGGCGCCGCGGATCGTCCTCGATCCGGAGCTCGGCCTGCTCGCGGCAGGACGGCGGGCCACCGAGGCCGCGGTCGCCGCCGAGATCTACGACCACACGATGGACGTGATCGAGCGCGCCGACCGGCTCGGCGGCTGGCGCGCGCTGCCGGAGCGCGACCTCTTCGACGTGGAGTACTGGGACCTGGAGCAGGCGAAGCTCAAGAAGGCCGGTCCGCCGCCGGTGTTCGCCGGCGAGGTCGCCCTGGTCACCGGAGCGGCTTCGGGGATCGGCAAGGCCTGCGTGGCCTCGCTCCTCGCCCGGGGCGCTGCGGTCGTGGGGCTCGACCGCGATCCCGCGATCGAGGCGCTCCACACCCGGCCGGATTACCGGGGGATCGTCTGCGACGTGACGGACGAGGCGGCGCTCCAGCGGGCCGTGGCCGCGGCGGTCGACGCCTTCGGCGGGCTGGACATGCTGATCCTGAACGCCGGGATCTTCCCCGGAGGGCGCAGGCTCGCCGAGCTGTCGACCGAAGAGTGGCGGCGGGTGCTGGGGGTGAACCTGGACGCCAACCTTATCTTGATGCGCGAGAGCCACCCGCTGCTGGCGCTGGCGCCGAACGGGGGGCGGGTGGTGGTGATCGGCTCGAAGAACGTGCCCGCGCCGGGGCCGGGCGCCGGCGCCTACTCGGCCTCGAAGGCGGCGCTCAACCAGCTCGCCCGGGTGGCGGCGCTGGAATGGGGCAAGGACGGCATCCGGGTGAACGTCCTCCATCCGAACGCGGTGTTCGACACCGGCGTCTGGACGGACGAGGTCCTCGCCTCCCGCGCCGCGGCGTACGGCCTGGACGTCGAGACCTACAAGAAGAACAACGTCCTCGGCGTCGAGGTCACCAGCCGGCACGTCGCCGAGCTCGCCGCCGAGCTCTGCGGCCCCCTCTTCGCCCGCACCACGGGGGCGCAGATTCCGGTGGATGGGGGGAATGAGCGGGTGATTTGAATCAACCCTCTCTCGGCTGGCGAGGCTTCAGATAAGCGGTGGCCTCGGCCAAAAAACGGAATCCCTCTTCGAGAACTTCCTTGACCAGGACAGGGTTGATGGCGGCTCCGGAGTCGTAGTCGGCGCTCTGGCGTAGCTGAAAAGCATGACTCAAGAGACCATGGAACACAGGATCCAATCTTTTTGTCTTGGCGAAAAGACGGCCGAATTGGGCGACAACCTGGCCATGGCTGGCGAATTCCAGTCCTTCGGACAATAACATCGCTTGGGCGACATAAAAGCACCCATAGTAAGCACGCGAAGCAGCGAAGTCTGAATTCCCTCGTTCGAGGGTCCCTGCAGCCTCGACGAGGGAGCGTTCCGCCTTCTCAAGCAGAGATCCGATTTCGTTCAAGCGGCTCGTGTCGCATCTTTCCGAACGATCCGCAGGAAAGATGTCTTACCTTTCTGGTATGCCTCGTAATCTACCGGCATCAAAGCAAGGAGAATATCGTGGGCGAGAGAAAGCGGCGCGCTGATGTTCGAGGTGCGCTTGATCTCAAGACCTGTATCGACCGGCCCATCCAGCAGCACCAGCAGATCCACGTCGCTCCCTTCATCCGCCTCCCCCCGGGCGTAGGAGCCGTAGAGCAGGAGGTCGTGGAAACGCGAGCCGTAGAGTTCTTCCAATCTCTTCCGGAGCTCGGCGATGACATTCACGAGGTCGCGCGTCAGGTAGGCCATGACCTCTTGATTGTACTCCCCGCGCCTCCTCCTGCCAGGCTATGATCCTCTGCTCAACCTCTGAGGGAGAAACGCCACTCCTCTGCTTCGGTCCTACCAGGAGGAGGGTCGCTCCGGTGATGTCCTCGGCGTCGTGGTCACCAGCAAGCTAGCCGCCGAGCTCTGCGGCCCCCTCTTCGCCCGCACCACGGGGGCGCAGATTCCGGTGGATGGGGGGAATGAGCGGGTGATCTAGCTCGTGCCTTTTTCGAGGAGTTGGGTGGCGACGGACAGGAATTCGCGGCCCTGGCGGATCGCCTCGACCACTTCCTGTGCCTCGATCACTGCGTCAGCTTCATAATCAGCACTCTGACGAAGGTCAAAGGCGTGGTCCAGCAAGTTGTGGAACCGCGGATCGAGCAGGCCTGTTTTCGCGAAATGCCGCCCGTATTGCGCGATGACCTGGCCATGCCGCGCAAAGGTCAAGCCGCGGCTCAGCAAAAGCGCCTGGGCGACCTAGAAGCATCCGTAGTAGGCCCGGGACATGGCGAAGTCGAAATGACCGCTGGCCAGGGTCTCCTCGGACGACTCGAAGGATCGATTCGCTTTCTGGAGCAGAAGCTCGATCTCGCTCACGCCGCCCGGACCGCTTCCTGGCGGACCGTCCGCAGGAAGGCGGTTTCTCCTTTCCTGAATGCCTCGTAGCTGACAGGCATCACAGAAAGGACAATATCATGGGCAAGCGAAAGAGGCCACTTGAGCGGCTGGATCCTTGAGATCTCTCGGGACGTAACGACCGGCCCGTCCAGCAGTACCAGCAGATCGATGTCGCTCCCCTCCCGCGCCTCCCCCCGGGCGTAGGACCCGTAGAGCAGGAGATCGTGGAAGCGCTCCCCGTAGAGCTCTTCCAATCCCTTCCGGAGCTTCGCGATGACGTTCACGAGTTCAGGCGTCAAGCGTTCCATGACTTCTCTATTGTACTCCCCCGCCCCTGCCTTCCCCGCCGGGCTATGATCCTCTGCGCAGTTCTTGGGGAGGGACAGAGACGCCATGACCTGGATCGGCCGGCTGGAGGACTGGTGGCGGGAATACCGCTGGTGGGTGATTTTTGGCCTGTGGCTGGCCGTGCTCACCCTCGGCTTCGTGGGCCTCCGCAACTACCAGCGAACCAGGGATCCGGACCCGGAGATCGCCGACGCGGCCTATGAGACGCTCCGCCTGTTCACCTTCGACGTGAGCCTGGACGTGGACCACAAGAAGGACCTCGCGCTCCAGATCGCCCGCTTTACGGCTCCCCTGCTCCTCGTCCTGACCACCCTCCAGGCGCTCATCGTCCTCTTCTATAGCCGCTGGCTCCTCGCGCAGGCGCGGCTCTACCGCGGGCACGTGGTCATCGCCGGCTATGGCCGCAAGGGACGGCTGCTGACCCACCGGTTCCTTCAGGAGGGCCGGCGGGTGGTGGTGATCGAGCGCGACGAGCAGAGCACGTCGGTCCAGGGGCTGTCGCGGCTCGGCGTGCCGGTCGTCCTGGGAGATGCGGCCGAGCGCGCCCAGCTCCAGAGGGCTCACGTGCGCCGGGCCAGCGTCCTGGTCTGCCTCACCGGCGACGACCGCACCAATGCCGAGGTGGCCTTCGCGACCCAGGCGCTGGCCGGCCGCCGCCCGGGCCGGCCGCTCGACTGCCTGGTCTACATCGTGGACCCCCGCCTCTGCAGCCTCTTGACCGAGCAGGAGCTCGAGGCCGCCGATGCCGACCCCTACCGTCTCCATTTCTTCAATCCCTTCGAGCGGGGAGCCCATATCCTCCTCGACGAGTCCACACCGTTCGGCGATTCCGGGGAGAGCCCGCGCCTGCTCGTGATCGGGCTCGGGCATCTCAGCCAGAGCTTCGTGGTGCAGCTGGTCCAGGCCTGGGGCGAGGCCGGCCGGGACGAGGGGATCTCGGTCACCGTCGTCGACCGGGAGGCCGAGGAGCGCCTCCATGCCCTGGCGGCCCACTATCCGGCCTTGTCCCGGCACTGCTCGGTCACCGGCCTCTCCATCGATCCCGAATCGGCCCGCTTCGAGGAGGGCGCCTTCCTGTTCGACGGCCGGGGCGGTCTCGCCTTCACCCGCGCCTACGTCCTCCTGCGCGACGATTCCGAGGGGCTCTCCGCGGCCCTCACCCTGCTCAGCCTGCTCGGCGGCCGCCGCCTGCCGATCTTCCTCGCGCTCGAGCAGGAGAGCCGCCTCGTCGAGACGCTCCGCACCCGCGAGCAGGAGAGCGGCGCTCCCGCCGAGCTGCGGGCGTTCGGCCTCCTCGACCAGGTTCTGAAGCCGGGGCTCCTTCTGGGCACCACGACCGAGATCCTCGCCCGCGCCATCCACGACGAGTACGTCCGGGAGCAGCGGCGGCGCGGCGAGACCGCACAGACGAACCCGTCCATGGCCCCCTGGGAGCTGCTGTCGGAAGACCTCCGGGAGTCCAACCGCCACCAGGCGGAGCACATCGGCGCCAAGATCCACCAGGCCGGCTGCGTGATCAACCCGCGCACCGACTGGGACGAGCCCCTCTTCAGCTTCACGCCGGAGGAGGTCGAAGCCCTGGCCCGCATCGAGCACCAGCGCTTCGTCGAAGAGCGCGAGAGGCAGGGCTGGAAGCGTGGCCCCGTCAAGGACCTGGAACGGAAGCTCAGCCCCTACCTCGTCCCGTGGGAGGACATCGACGAAAGCGCTCGCGAGCGCGACCGCAACGCCGTCCGCCACCTCCCCGCGCTGCTCGCCAAGGTCGGGTTCAGGATCCAGCGGCGCGCCGCGGGACCCTTCCCCTCTCCCCTGCTTTTGAGCAATAATCGACCTACCGAGCACCATGAAGAACTTCAATCTCGACGCCATCCTGGAGGCGATGCTCAAGACGGCTGAGCGCGTCTCCGATCTGAACTTCTCGGTGGGACGGCCGCCTCAGGTCGAGGTGGACGGCCAGCTGGTGGGGGTGAGCTTCCCGGGTCTCACCCGGCTCACTCCGTTCCAGACCGAGACGATCGCCCTGCGCATGCTGCGCGGCGACATCGAGCTCATCCGGACCCTGCTCAAGAACGGCTCGGTCGACCTCTCGTACTCGATCCCGCAGAAGACCCGCTTCCGCGTCAACGTCTTCTCCCAGCGCGGCACGTACGCCATCGTCCTCCGCGTCATCCCCGAGGGCGTGCCCACCCTGGAGCAGCTCAAGATGCCGCGGGAGCTCAACGAGATCGGCAAGCTCAAGAACGGGATCGTGCTGGTCACCGGTCCGACCGGCTCGGGCAAGTCCACGACCCTCGCGGCGATCATCAACCAGATCAACCACGAGGCCGCCTACCACATCATCACCATCGAA
This sequence comes from Thermoanaerobaculia bacterium, assembly GCA_035637095.1. Lineage (GTDB taxonomy): Bacteria > Acidobacteriota > Thermoanaerobaculia > Multivoradales > UBA5704 > UBA5704. The sequence continues at coordinate 7,143 of DASPXX010000083.1, read as the reverse complement.
GATCCCGTCGAGTTCATGCACCGGCATGTGAAGTCGACGGTCAACCAGCGCGAGGTCGGCGCCGACACCCGCTCGTTCTCGCTCGCTCTGCGCGCCGCCTTGCGCCAGGCGCCCAAGGTGATCCTGATCGGCGAGATGCGCGACATCGAGACGATCGAGATCGCGATGGAGGCCGCCGAGACCGGCCATCTCGTGCTCTCCACGCTGCACACGATCGACGCCGCGAAGACGGTCGACCGCATCATCGGGGTCTTCCCCAAGGACCAGGAGCGGCAGATCCGCAACCGCTTCGCCCAGTCCTTCCGCTACGTGATCTCGCAGCGGCTGGTGCCCAAGGACGGCGGCGGACGCGTCGCGGTGCTGGAGATCCTCAAATCCACCCAGCGGACGCGCGACTATGTCCTCAAGGGGGAGACCGAGGGCCGGTCGCTCACCGATGCCATGCACGACGGGGCGATCGACGGGATGCTGACGTTCGACGACGAGCTCGAGAAGCTCTGGGAGGCGCGGACGATCTCGAAGGAGACCGCCCTGGCCTATGCCACCAACCCCACCAACCTGGCCTTGCGGCTGGTCGACGAGCCTGCGCCGGAGGAAGCTCCGGAGGCGGCCGAGGGCGAGTCGATGCTTTCCCTGATCGAGGAGTAGATGATCCGCATCACCTGTGGCGCGTGCCAGAAGCCGGTCTCGGTCGACGAGGCGCGCCTGCCGTTCCAGCCGGTGACCTTCCCCTGTCCGGGGTGCAAGGCGCCGATCACGATCGACCGCCGGACGCTCGCGCCCGCCGCTCCGTCAGCGCCTCCTGCCGCTCCCGAGCCGCTCGCCGCGCCGGCGCCCGATCTGCCGGAAGAGGACGAGGACCACATCAGCGCCAAGGCCCTGATCGTGGGCGCGGACTCCCCGGCGCTGCGCCAGGCGGCGCGGGACATCGGCCTCCAGCCGGTGTTCTTCCCCACGGTCGAGGCCGGCCGGGACTACTATCAGGAGAAGTTCCCGACGGTCGTCTTCCTCTCCCCGGCGCAGCTCACCCGGCCGCCGCTCGCCGAGATGCAGCTCCTGACGTCGCTTCCCGCGGCCGACCGCCGGCGCGGCTTCTTCATCCTGGTGGCCGACGGCCTGAAGACGCTCGACGGTACGGTGGCCTTCCTCTATGACGTGAACCTGGTGATCGCCACCAGGGACCTGCCGTCGATCCGCCGCATCTACCACGACGCGGACGAAGAGCACCAGCGCTTCTACAGCGCCTTCCGGACGGCGGAGAAGGTGGTACGGGAAGGGGTCTAGTCTGGTCCCCGTCCCCGTCCCCGTCCCCCTCTCCCACACGCACTGCACCCGAACCCACCCGCCTCTCTCGTTCCGGGCCCCGCCTCTGGCACGAGACGTGAAGATGACGCCTGGCGCGGTCTTCGACGTCAGACCGCGAGAGGGTTATTCGGGATGCTCGGAGGTCTTCACCATGTGTTGTCCGGTACGGGAGCGGCGTGTGGCCGTCTTCCTGCTGCTGATAGTGTTCCTCCTGATCGCCCCCCGCGCCGGCAACGCGGTGGCACCCAGCATGGCGCCCGTCGCGAGCTCGACGGGTGCGGCCGGCCTGTCCGGTCCGTCAGCTCTGTCAGACCTGTCAGCCCTGTCCGTTCCTGCGCCGGAGCCGCTCCCAGTCTCCCGCGAGGTGCTCGTTCGCTTCAAGGACGGCGTGACGGTCTGCGCCGATGCCCTCTTCCGTAGCGGAAAGCCTTTCCAGGCTGCCACCGCGGACCGGTCTTCCTCCCTCGACCTCCTCTTCCGCCAGCTCCGGGTCCGCGATGTCCGCGCCGTCTTCCGGCCGTCCTGCGAGTCCCTTCTGCCGGTGGCCGAGCTGCGGCTCCGCGAGACGGCGGCGGTCGCCGGCTCGCTGCGCGGCGCGCCCGGGCGGAGCGGCCGGGAAGGCCTTGCGGCATCGGCTGCGCCCGCGCTCTACCACGTCTACCGGATCGAGCTCGGCACGGGCGTCGATCCGGACGCGGCCGCGGCGGCTCTCCGGCGCGATCCGCACGTCGACTTCGCCGAGCCGAACCGGCTGGCGGTCACCGAGGCGCTCCCCAACGACCGCTACGTCGACCCCGGCCGCAAGAACGTCTTCCAGAGCGGCTCGTGGGCAGAGCCCTACGCCGACCTGTGGGGCCTCGACCGGATCGGCTGGGGGCAGGTCTGGCGGCGCCAGGCGCAGATCTGGCCCGACCCGGCCCGCCGCGGCGGCGGCGGCGTTATCGTGGCGGTGATCGACACCGGCGTCGACGCCGGCCATCCGGACCTGGCCGCCAATCTCTGGCGCGATGCCGCCGGGAACCCCGGGACCGACCTGGTCGACGTCTCCAACGAGACGCTGTCGGCTCTCGCGGCGGCCGGGTTCTCGATCCGCTCCGAGGAGGATTACCGGGATCCGGACGGGGATCCCGTCGACCGCAATGGGCACGGCACGCACGTCGCCGGCACGATCGGCGCCGTGGCGCGCAACGGCCAGGGGATCGCCGGGGTGGCCTGGCGGGCGAAGATCATGCCGGTGCGGGCCGGGTTCGACATCTTCCGGGCGAGCGACGGCATGCACCTCGGCGCCTTCGAAGAGGACGACATCGCGGCCGCAATCCGCTGGGCCGCCGATCACGGCGCCGACGTCATCAACATGAGCTTCGGCGTGCGCGGGAAGGAGTCCAGCACCCTGGCCCTGGCCCTGGAGTACGCCGCCTCCCTCGGCGTGGTCCTGGTGGCCGCGGCGGGCAACGACGGCGTCGACGGCGCCGACACCTGGCCGGCGGCCGATCCGCGGGTGGTGAGCGTCGGAGCCACGGTGGCGAGCGACCGCCGGATCTTCTTCTCGAACTGGGGCGGCAGCGTGGACATCGCCGCGCCGGGGAGCGAGATCCTCTCCACCCGGGCGGCATCGACCGCGGTGGGAGGCGCGAGCGGTGTGGTCGACGCGCGCTACACCCGGGCGAGCGGCACCTCGATGGCGGCCCCGCACGTGGCCGGAGCGGTGGCCCTCGTGCTCTCGGCCTGGCCGCGTCTCTCTCCCGCCGAGGCGGTGGCCCGCGTGATCGCCACGGCGGATCCGCTCCCCTTCGAGGCGAGCAACGGGCGCTTCCAGACCCTGGGCAGCGGCCGCCTCAACCTGCTGCGCGCCCTCACCGCTCCGGCGCGGCCGACGTTCATCCTCCGCTCGTGGGAAGGGGTGGCCGGGCCGGGCGAGACCGCGCGTCTGCGCATCGATCTCGAGAACGCGTGGCTCCCGGTGCAGGGAGTCACGGTCAACCTGGTGTCGGACGGCCCGCAGGCCACGGTCCTCTCCGGCGCTCTGCCGATCCAGGCCTGGCCGTCGCGGCGGGCCGGCACGATGGCCGTCGAGCTGCGGGTGGCCGACGACGTCGCCTGGGGGGCGAGCGGACCCCTCCACCTGGAGGTCCGCGGCGCGGGCGTCCATCAGGACCTGCCGTTCCCTCTCGTGCTGCGCGGCCCCGCGGTCAAGGCGGGCTGGCCGGCGGCCGGCGAGCAGGATTCGGACGGGATGATCACCTCACCGGCGCTGGGGGACCTGGACGGCAACGGCGATCTTGAAATTTTTGCTCTCTCCAGTCGCGGCGACGCCTTCCTGCGCGAGGCCGACGGCTCCCTCGTGCCGGGCTGGCCGGTCACCTTCCACGGCAACGTCGAGCAGTCCTCGCCGCTGGTGGAGGACCTGGACCACAACGGTCAACCGGAGCTGGTGTTCGTCCGCGATCGCAAGCTCCACGTGATGAACGTCTCCGGGCGCGAGCTTCCCGGCTGGCCGCAGGAGATCGGCGGCTGGGTCCTCTCTTCGCCGGCCGCGGGCGACGTCGACGGGGACGGCCGCGACGAGATCGTGGTGGTCTCGGATGACGCGCAGGTCTACGTCTTCGACGCCGCCGGCCGGCGCCTGCCCGGCTGGCCGCGCAAGGTCGGAACGTCCAGCAACACCGGGCCAACGCTGGTCGACCTGGACGGCAAGCCCGGCCTGGAGATCCTGGCCGGGACCTCCGACGGCCTCCTGGTGGCGCTGCGGGCCGACGGTACCGCGCCCGCCGGCTCCTGGCCGGCCCACCTCGGCTCCCTGGGTCCCTCCTCGCCCGCCGTGGCGGACCTGGACGGCGACGGCGCGGTGGACATCGTGGCGGCGAGCGTCACCGGGCGCCTCTACCGGCTCGACCGGAGCGGGCGCGTGACCGACCTCGGAAAGCTCCCGGGCACCTGGGCCTTCTCCTCGCCGGCGCTCGGCGACCTCGACGGCGACGGCCGCCTGGAGATCGCCATCGGCAGCGGCCAGTTCGACGGCTCGGGCTTCTTCTCCGTGGTCGACGGCGAAGGCCGTCTGCTGCCGGGCTGGCCGGTGGCGACCGAGGTGGCCGTGGCCGCCTCGCCGGCGCTCGCGGACCTGGACGGCGACAAACGGCCGGAGGTGATCGTGCCCGACCTGGGCGGCGGCCTCCACGTCTGGAAGGCCGGCGGCCAAGCCCTGGGCGGCTGGCCGTACAACCTCGCAGGCGGTACGGTCGCGGCGCCGGTGGTCGCCGACCTCGACGGCGACGGTACGCTGGAGATCGTGATCGGCAAGACCCCACCCGGCGCGGCCGGCCAGCCGGCCCACCTGCTGGAGGCCCTGGAGTTCGGGAGCGCCGGCGGCGGCCCGGGCTGGCCCACCTACCAGGGCAACCCGCGCCGCACCGGGGCCAATCAATAAAGGACGCCAAGGACAGGCAAGGACGCCAAAGGACACGGTGGGTGGGGGCGCCCTCTCCCGCTCAGCGGGAGAGGGCGTGGAAGAGCGCGGCCAGCCGCTCGATGCCGTCGACCAGGCGGGGGCCGGGGCGGCTGAAACAGCCGTTGGCGTCCACGGGATGGACGCGCCCCGTGCGGACGGCGCGCAGCTCCCGCCACCCGGGACGCTCCGCGATCAGGCCGATCTGCTCGCGCGCCCCCGCCTCGTCGAACCCGCAGGGCATCACCACGACGTGATCGGGATCGGCGGCGCGGATCTCGTCCCAGCTCAGGCGCCGCGAGTGGTCTCCGGGCTGGGCGAGGGCATCCGTCCCGCCGGCGATCTCGATCATCTCCGGCACCCAGTGACCGCCGGCGAACGGCGGATCGAGCCATTCGAGAGCGACCACGCGCGGGCGGGGACGGCCGGCGACCCGGGCGCGCACGGCGTCCAGGCGCTCCTGGAGACTGCGCACCAGGGCCTCGGCCGCGGCCGTGCGTCCGGTCACCTCGCCGACGCGGCGGATGTCGGCCAAGACGCCGGCGAGGGTCGTGGGATCGAGCGAGACGAGCTCCGGGCAGCGGGGGAGGGGACGGACGGCATCGTCCACCTGCCCGGTGCTCACGGCGCAGACCGGGCAGAGCTCCTGGGTGACGATCACGTCGGGCGCGAGCTCGGCGATCCGCGCCTCGTCCAATGTATAGAGACTGAGGCCGCTGCCGACTTGCGCGGAGACGGCCCGATCCACCTCGGCGGCGCTCATCCCGGGCGTCAGAGCACTGCCGGTAAGGATCGGCCGCGTCCGCGCCTCCGGCGGGAAGTCGCACTCGTGGCTCACCCCGACCACGAGGTCGCCGGCGCCCAGCGCGAAGAGGATCTCCGTACCGTTCGGGACCAGCGAGACGATGCGCATCGATCCGGCCGCCAAGCGGACCAGGGCGTCTGCGAGTGGATCATCCTCGGCTTCGAGGTCCGCGCGGTGACGGCCAGCGGCGATACGCACCGCCTTCCTGGCAGCGTCGAGCATGTGCTGCAAGCGGATCCTGTCAGGCTCGGGAAGCATCCAGTTCCACTGCGTTTTGTAGGACTTCGTGCCTGAAGTACCGGCTCAGGTCGCCAGCTGTACGGAGGTCGACTATGAATCCGGTGAGCTCTCCCAACTCCCTCTCCATGCGGGCGATGTCCAGGAGAGTGACGCGCGTCCCGGGCTCGAACTCCACGAGCAAGTCCAAGTCGCTGTCCTCGCGAAAGTCGTCGATTCTGTCCCCCAGAATGGAGCCAAATGCTTTGAGGTGACGGATGGAATTCTCGCGGCAGAAGCGGTCGACCTCCCGAAGCCGCCTCTTCAAGTCCTCTTCGTCGCGAGCGCGGATCACTGGAAGCCGGAAATACGGCGACCCCCGACGGAGAATCTGCCCCTCGTCTTCCACGTCGAGAAGGAGAGCCAGGTCTCGCAGGACGGAAACGCGCCCGAAGCGATGCGCTGGCTTCTCTCTGGCATGCCACTCCCGGATCTTCTGCTTCAGGGTCGGTGCCCCGCGCTCCAAGGGGAGCAACAGGCCGAGGCCCGTCAAGTCATAGATGATGAGGTGGTCCAGGTCATAGTGGCCGATCCTGAGCGCTTCAGCCTTCCGGAGGAATGCGGCGAACAAGATCTCCGCCCAAAGCTGAGCCGCATCCTTCTCCGGAGTGTCGATGTGGACGGGCAGGACCAGCTCGTCGGTCCCGCTCGTCTCCGAGAGCTTCCTCTGATAGTCCTGCGTAGAGCCATCGGTGAGCTCGAAGGTCTCCGTCCGTCCCTGTGACCACTCCAAAACGAAATCGGGGGGATTCTGATTCTTGGGGGTCTTTCTCAAAGTCACCGGGAGTGGCAGAAAATTCTCGCCAGCGAGGAAACGCAGGTAGCGCAGCATGACAAAGTGTTCCCGTTGCGCCGTGGTCCTTCCCTCATGCCTCGCGGGAACCGGCTGATCGAGGCGGTCCAGGCTTTCCAGCAACGCGTCGCGGTTCTCGAAAGTGACGGTGGCGCCTGGGGTGAGGAGGACCTTGTCGATCTCGTGGCCCATGCCCGTAATCATATCCGCATCGCTCCCGCGAGCACCCTACACCACTCCCCGCAGATCGAAGATCAGGTAGGGCCGCGAATTGAACGGCACCAGGACGCCCGGCGTCCGGGCGAGCTGCTCGGCGAAGGTCCGGTAAACCGGCTGCTTCGACACCGTGACCCAGCGCGCTCCGAAGCGCTCGCGGATGGCGCGGGCGGGATCCGGATGCTGCCCCTGGATGATTCGCACATAGGACTCGAAGAGCTGCGGGTCTTTCGCCAGGAAGAAGGTCGGATCGAGCACCACCAGCGACTGGAGCTGCGGCGCGGAGTAGAAGAGAGGCGCCGAATC
>DASPXX010000082.1:0-7809 GCA_035637095.1 Thermoanaerobaculia bacterium | reverse complement strand
CGCCCGCCCCCGGCGCCGTGGCGGAGGAGCCGCTCTCCGGCGGCGCACTGGTCGCCTCCTTCGCCTACGATCTGGCGCGCCTGCTCGGCATCGACCTCGCGGGAGCGCCGGCCGGGCTCTCCGAGCTGGAGGCGGGCGAGGCGCTGCGCGGGCTCTTCGAGCAGGCGCAGGGGATGGGCCTCCTACCGCCGGGGCTGGACCGCGACGACCTCGAGCAGCGTTTCGCCTCCTTCGCCGCCAACCACCGCGCCATGGCCCGCTACAGGGGAGGCCCCTGCGAAGCTCCCCTGCTCCTCCTCCGCGCCGCCGCCACTCCCGGCGCTCCCGACCTGGGCTGGGAGCGGGTGGCCGGCCAGCCTGTGGAGGTCCACGATCTCCCAGGCGATCACTACAACCTGTTGCAGGAGCCGTTGGTGGAAAAGCTCGCCGGTGCCATCGCAGAGATGAGGCCCGCCGCCGCGGTCATGAGGATGTCGTAGAAACGCACCGGTGGAGATCCCAGGCTGACGGATTGGATGCTATCCTGTCGTCCAGGAGGAGGATCGGGGAGCTCCCCTCCCTCTTCCCTTTGCCGCCGATGCAGAATAAGATCTTCGCAGACAACGACTCTGCAAGGGAGCACGCCATGAGCCAGCCAGCCGTCGCGGCGCTCGCGCCTCTGCCCTTCGAGCTCGTCCTCGACGACGGAGAGCCTTTGGAGACCGAGTGGCATACCCTGGAATTCCCCCTCCTGCGGGAGCTGATCCTCCAGACCATGGCGGAACAGGGCCGGACCGACTTCTATACCGGCGCGAACATGTTCGTGTACTACTCCCTCGAGCAGGCCTGGGAGGTCGCGCAAGAGGTGGCGCAGGGCTTGGAGCCGCCGGAGCAGAAGGCCTTCCGCGGGCCGGACGTCTTCTGGGTGGGAGGCGTCGACCCGGGCCGTGAGCGCAATCTGTGGATCGCCTGGGAGGAGGGAGGGCGGCTGCCGGATGTCATCGTCGAGCTGCTGTCGCCCACCACGAAGCGCAAGGACCGAACCGAGAAGAGAGATCTCTACGCCCGGGTCTTCCGCACGGCGGAGTACTTCATGCACGACCCGGAGCCGGTGAAGCTGGAAGGGTTGCGTCTGGCGGGACGGAACTATCAGCCGATCCAACCCGATGCGCAGGGCCGGCTCTGGAGCGAGCAACTCAAAGTATTTTTCGGTGTCTGGCATGGTGTCGTCGGGAGAAGGGAGGGCGATTGGGTCCGGCTCTACCGTCCCGACGGAAGCCTGGTGCCGACAGAGGCTGAGGCGGCAGACCAGCGAGCCGAGGTGGAACGACAGAGGGCCGAGGCGGAGCGCCTCCGGGCTGAAGCAGCCGAGGCGGAGCTCGCTCGGTTGCGAGCCTTGCTCGAAGAGCGCGGCCGGGGCTGAGGAGCTGGCGCGGGAAAGAGCGCCCCGTCCTTTGGAGTAGACTGTTCTCATGAGAACAACGACGCTGACTCTGACCATCCCCACGGATGAGAAGCTCCACGAAGCTCTCCAGGAGCGGGCAGCGTTGCAGGGCAAGACCGTCCCGGAGCTGGCTCTGGAGATCCTCAGCGAAGCTATGGCAGAGCGCCCGCTGGGCGAACGCATCGGCCACCTGCGAGGACAGTTGCATCTCCAGAAGGACACCTCCGATCTCTGGCGCGCTCACCTTCGCAAGAGTAACTTCCGCTCTTGAAAGCCTGGCTTCTCGACACCGGCCCCCTCGTCGCCTACATCGACGCGACGGAAAAGCAATCTCCTCGGGTCGCGGCTCGGCTCGATACTTTTACCGGGCAACTCCTCACGACCACGGCCGTCATCACGGAGGCGATGCACCTTTTAGCAACCGACCGCAGGGGCCCCGCCCTCCTGGCCGAGTTCGTCGCGCGAAGCGGAATGCAAATCTTCGACTTCACCGACGCAGCGGCCTTGGCCGAAGCCGCTCGCCGCATGGAGAAGTATGCAGACATCCCGATGGACTACGCCGATGCCACCCTGGTCCTTCTCGCCGAGCGTCTGGGCGTCTTCGAGATCCTGACGCTCGACTATCGTGGCTTCACGGTCTTCCGTTCGTCGAAAGGGAAAAGCTTCTCGATGGTCCTACCGCGGTCCGGAGACTGATGGTTGATGCAGTCTCCGCCGGCCGTGCGGCATCTCGGCATTGGCCAGCAGCACCGGGATCAGCTGCTGCTTGCCGTCCACCGCCCGAGTCATCATGGCCGCGTACTCCGCGAGCACCCAGGGGCGGGAGAGCGAGGTCGGCGTGACCGCCAGGATGCCATTGCGGCTGTTCAGAATCCCCCCGTCGAGCTGGTGGACGAGCACATCTCCCGGAGCGATCTCCCACGCGTCGAGGAAGATCTCCAGCCCCGCGTTGTGGAGGATCTCGGCCAGCCGGTGAACCTGCGCCGCATCCGCCCGCGCGTAGGAGAGGAAGACGTCCCAGTGTTCGGGCATGGACGGTATTTTCGCACACAGCCAGAGAGGGAGCTGAAAAGACAGGGACCGGCCCGGCGGCCCAGAGGCCGGTCCCCCAAGACGGAGAGACAGGGTCGGGGTTCCCAGCCCCGGCGCCCTGCTGCTTCCTACATCTCAAAGAGCTGGCCCGCTTCCCACGAAGCGACCTCGATCAGCTGACAGCATCTCGCATGAAATGCTGATTATCATGAGGGAGACAGCGAGCGTTTCTCTTGTCCTATGCATCAAAAAATCTCCAAAAGTCGTCGTATATCCAGAGACGGGGCCGCGCCGCCGCGGGATCTGCGGCGACTTCTCCGCATTGACGGCGCCGTCTGCGGATGTGGCGCGACTTCTCCAGATTCACGGCATATCCCTGGATCGACCGCGCGTCCAGGGATCTGCGCCAGATCCGGAGACGGCGCGGCAAAGTCCCGGGATGGGAGGCGCCGTCCCGGGATCGACGGCACATCCGGGGATCTGCGGCAAAGCTGGAGACGGCGAGGCGCCGTCCCGGGATTTGGGGCACATCCCGGGATGGACGGCGACTTCCCGGGATCTGCGGTGAATCTGGCGGCGACGGGGCCCGTCCCGGGATCTGGAGCGTCGTCCCGGGATGCAGGACGATTTCCGGGGATCTACGGCAAATCCGGGGACATAAAGCAAAATCCCGGGAGGTGAGACACCGTCCCGGGATCTACGACGACTTCCAGAGACCGAAATCCCCCTCTCCCGGGCGGGCGTGAGTGCGTGTGGGAGAGGGGGTTAGGGGGTGAGGGTCACTCCGCCCGCAGAGCCGTCAGCGGGTCCACCCGCGTGGCCCGGCGGCCGGGGAGGAAGGCGGCGGCCAGCGAGATCAGGACGAGTCCGATCGCGACGGCCACGAAGATCAGCGGATCGGTCGCCTCGACGCCGAACAGCTGCGAGGAGAGGTACGAGGCCAGGACCTTGGTCAACCCGAACGCCGCGGCGAGACCCAGGAAGACCCCGAGGAGAGCGAGCCGGCCGGTCTCCCCCAGCACCATGTTGAGAATCCCCTGGGGTTGGGCGCCGAGCGCCATGCGCAGGCCCAGCTCGCGGGTCCTCTGCGAGACCGCGTAGGCCGTGATGCCGTAGATGCCGATCACCGAGAGGAGCAGGGCGAGAGCGGCGAAGAGGACGAGGAGCAGCATGCTGAAGCGGGGCTTCGCGATCGATTTCGAGACCAGCTGCTCCATCGTGACGACGGTCGACACCGGCTGCTCGGGGTTGACCTCCTTGACCGCGGCGCGCACCTTGTCGGCCATGGTGTCGGGATCGGCGGCCGTGCTCATCGCGATCCGCATGATGAACGGCATCGTCCCGGGCGGAGCCTGCGACACCAGCCGGTACAGCTCCGACCGGAGCTCTCCCTGCGGCCCCGAGTAGCGGATGCCCGCGACCACGCCGACCACCGTGTACCAGGTGTCGCTCAACCCGAGGAGCCGGATCCGCTTGCCCAGCGGGTCCTCGTTCGGGAACTGCTCTTTCGCCATCACGTCGTTGATCACCACCACCGGGATCGAGTCCTGGCGGTCCTGGGGGGTGAAGTACCTCCCCTTGCGCAGCGGGACGCTCATGAGCTCGAAATAGCCAGGCGAGACGGTGCGCATGGCCACCGTCGGGGCCTCGCCCGGCTTGGGCTCGGGCCGGCCTTCGATGGTGATGAGACCGACGGTCTCGCCGCCGCCCATCGGGAGGTCGGAGATCAGGGCGGCCGAGCTGATCCCCGGAAGCGGCTTCACCCGTTCGAGGATGCTCTCCATGAACGGACCGCGCTTCTCCACCGGAATCACGGAGGGCGGCAGGGCGAACTCGGCGGTCAGGATGCGCTGGGGGCGAAAGCCGTTGTCGACGTCGAGGAGGCGGACGAAGCTGCGCAGCAGGAGCCCGGCGCCGATCATCACCAGCACCGCGACCGCCACCTCGAGGACGACCAGGGCGTTGCGCGTGCGGCCGCTGCCCGCGGTGCCGGCGCCCGCCCGCGTCCCTTCACGGAGCGTTCCGGCCAGGTCCGGCCGGGTCATCTGGAAGGCCGGGATCAGACCGGCCAGGAGGGTGGTCAGGATGCACAGGGCCGCGGTGAAGGCGAGCGTCCGCGCGTCGAGCCTCATGGTGGCGGTGCCGAGCAGGCCCGTGGGCACGAAGCCGGCGAAGAGGCGCAGCCCGGCCCAGGCGAGGAAGACGCCGACGAGACCGCCGAGCACCGCGAGCAGGCCGCTCTCGGTCAAGAGCTGCGAGATCAGGCGCCGGCGGCCGGCCCCCATCGCCATGCGCACCGCGATCTCCTTCTGGCGCGACGCCGCCCGCGCGAGGAGCAGGTTCGCGACGTTGATGCAGGCGATCAAGAGCACCAGCCCGACCGCGGCGGTGAGAATGCCGAGCATCGGTTTGACGTCGCCGATCAGCTTGTCCATGATCGGTTGGAGCTTCGCGCTCCACCCCTTGTCGCTCTCCGGGAAGGCCTGGCCGAGCCCTTTGCAGATCGCCTTGATCTCCGAGTCCGCGGTGGCCACCGACACTCCGGGCTTCAAGCGCGCGATCGCCACGTTGCCGCGGAACTGGTGGTCCTGCCGCGCCTGCGCCGGAAATTCCATCGGCATCCAGAGATCCGGCTCGGCCTGGAATCCGTACCCCGCTTGGGCGTCATGGCCGCCGCGCGGGAAGTTGAAGCGCGGTCCCATCACACCGACCACCGTATAGGGGCTGCCGCTCAGGATGATCTTCTGGCCGAGGACCTTGGGATCGCCGCCGAAGACGTCCTGCCAGAGGTGGTGCGAGAGAACCACCGTCGAGCCCTTGCCGACGGGATCGTCCGCCGGTCCGAGCGTGCGGCCGATCTCCGCGTCCGCGCCGAGCACCTTGAAGAAGTCGCCGGTGACGCGGACGACTCCCAGCAGCTGCGGGAAGCCATGCTCGGTCAGGATCCGCCGGTCGGCCTGGAGCGAGGCGATGCTCTCCACCGAGGACGCCTTCGCCCAGTCCGCGATGTGCGCCGTCGCCGACGGCAGGTCGTCGTCGATGCCGATCGCGCGGGCGAAATCGGGGTTGGAGGCCCAGATGATCACCACCCGGCCGGGATCGCGGAAAGGCGGAGGTTGGAGGAGAACCGAGTCGACGATGCTGAAGATCGCCGCATTGACCCCGATGCCCAAGGCCAGGGTCAGGATCGCAGCCAGAAGGAGAGCGGGCTGCTTGCGCAGATTACGAACGGCAAAACGAAGGTCCTGGGTGAGCTGGCTCATGACTCCCTCTACAGGTCGATGGGTGACGACAGAGTGTAAACGATCGGGCCGCAGAGAGGGTTTGTGCCCCGGACGAGCGTTATTGTCCCTATGCCCGCCTTTCGCGGCACCCCCCTCTTAGAAGCCGCGCGGGATGGTATCATCCATGACCGGTTCAGACCAGGAATAGACGGTTTTCATCCGAATTTCTTGAACACTGGACCAACTAGAGGCCTTTTCATGATGACTCTGATCGAAATCCTCCGGATGCGGGCGGTCCGCCAGGCGGAGAAGACTGCATACCGTTTCCTCGCCAACGGTGAAGACGAGGAAGCCGCCGTCACCTTCGCCGAGCTGGACCGGAGGGCCCGCGCGCTGGGCGCCTTCCTGCAGCAGCAGGGGGCCTCGCGCGAGCGCGTCCTCCTGCTCTATCCGCCGGGTCTCGAGTTCGTCACGTCGTTCCTCGGCTGCCTCTACGGCGGCGCGATCGCGGTGCCGGCGTACCCGCCGCGCACCAACCGTCCAGACGCCCGCCTCGCCGCGATCGCCGAGGACGCCCGGCCGCGCTTCGCGCTGACCACGCCGTCGCTCGCGGGCCTGCGTCTCCAGGGAGCGCAGCTCCCGCATCTCCAGGAGATCCAGTGGGTCGCCACCGAGGAGGTCGATAACTCCTGGGCGGAGCGCTGGACGCCGCCGGACCCCGATCCGCGCCAGACGGCGGAGCGGATCGCCTTCCTGCAGTACACCTCGGGCTCGACCGCCACTCCCAAGGGGGTGATGGTCACCCACGAGAACCTCGTCCATAACGAGCGGATGATCCAGCTCGCCTTCGGCCAGTCCGAGGAGTCGGTGATCGCCGGCTGGCTCCCCCTCTACCACGACATGGGGCTGATCGGAAACGTCCTCCAGCCTCTGTACGTCGGAGCGAGCTGCGTGCTGATGGCGCCGGTCGCCTTCCTGCAGCAGCCGATCCGCTGGCTGCGGGCGATCAGCCGCTACCGGGCGACCACCAGCGGCGGTCCCAACTTCGCGTACGAGCTGTGCGTGAGGAAGACCGACCCCGCGTCCCGCGAGGGTCTCGACCTCTCCTCCTGGCAGGTGGCGTTCAACGGCGCCGAGCCGGTGCGCGCCGAGTCGCTGTTCCGCTTCGGCCAGACGTTCGCCCCCTACGGCTTCCGGCAGGAGGCGTTCTATCCCTGCTACGGCCTGGCGGAAGCCACGCTGTTCGTCACCGGCGGCACCCCCGGGCAGGGCGCGGGCGTCCGCCTGGTGAATTCCGAGGCCCTGGGCAGGAACGTGGTCGAGCCCGCGCCGGGCGGCCAGTCGTCCCGCGCCCTCGTGGCCTGCGGCCGTCCGTGGCTGGACCAGAGCGTGCGGATCGTCGATCCGGAGAGCGGCGCGATCCTGCCGGAAGGGCAGGTCGGCGAGATCCGGATCGCCGGCGAGAGCGTCGCCGCCGGCTACTGGAACCGGCCCGAGGAGAGCGCCGAAACGTTCGGCGCCGGCGAGGAGCGGTCGCTCTGCACGGGCGACCTCGGCTTCTTTGCCGAGGGCGAGCTCTACGTCACCGGCCGCGTCAAGGACCTGATCATCATCCGCGGCCGCAACCACTACCCGCAGGACATCGAGCTGACCGCGGAGCGCAGCCATCCGGCGCTACGGGCCGGCGGCGGCGCCGCCTTCTCGATCGACGTCGAGGGCGAGGAGCGGCTGGTGATCGTCCACGAGGTGGAGCGCAGCCAGCGCCACGACCTCTCCGGCGTGGCCGATGCCGTGCGCCTGGCGGTGGCCCAGGAGCACGAGGTGCCGGTGCACGCGGTGGTGCTGATCAAGCCGGGAGCTCTCCCCAAGACGTCCTCCGGCAAGGTGCGCCGCCGCGCCTGCCGCGCGGATCTCCTGGCCGAACGGCTGGAGCCGCTGGAGGAGTGGCGCGAGGGCGAAGCCGCGGCGGCCACCCCGGCGGACGCCCCCCGCACCCTGACCGAGGAGCGGCTGGCCGCGCTCTGGTGCGAGGTCTTCGAAGGGCGCCCGGTGGGCGTCGCCGACAACTTCTTCGCGCTCGGCGGCGACTCGCTCAAGGCGACGCAGCTGGTCTCCCGGATCAACGAGTCC
>DASPXX010000081.1:0-4331 GCA_035637095.1 Thermoanaerobaculia bacterium | reverse complement strand
CCTTTAAGTCCTTTAGGTCCTTTGCCAACAGCCCGCCCACCCGCCGCAGCGCGGTCACCCCGCGCGGCTCGCGGGGGAGCGCCGGCACGAAGCGCACCGGGTACTCGGGTAGCGCCTTCCGCAGGGCGGCCACCGCCTGCCTTTCTCCCCGGCGCCGGGCGACCCGGTTGACGATCAGCTCGGGAACCGGGATCCCCGCCTCCTCCAGAGCGCGGACGCCGTCCTTCGTTTCCTCGACCGAGAGGACCTCGGGGAGCAGCACCCAGAAGAAGGCGGTGCGCTCCGGGTCGCGCAAGAGGGCTTCCAGGTCTCGGCCCTGGGTGTCGATCTCGGTGATGAGGGCGTCGGCGTGGTCCGGCTGCCAGGCTCCTCCGAAGGCGGTGGCCACGGCGCGGTGCCTCGCCTGGAGGTCGTCGAGCGCGCGGGCGAAGCGGCGCAGCTCTCCGGGCATGGCGAGGAGGCGGAGGGTGTGGGCGGTCGGCGCGGTGTCGACCACCACCTCGTCCCCGGGCGAGGCCTCGACGAGGCGCATCAGCTCGAGGAGGCCGGCCAGCTCGTCGACCCCCGGCAGGCCGAGGTCGAGGAACCGGCTCACGTCGTCGCGGTCGAGCCAGGTGCCGCGCTCGGCGATCGTCTCCAGGTCGGCGCGGCGCGGACCGAGCCAACGGCCGAGGGCGCTCTCCGCGTCGAGCTCGGCGGCGAGGAGACGCCCGCGGCGGGTCGGGATCTGCACCGGCTCGGGTCCGAGGTCGACGTCGAGGGCATCGCCCAGCGAATGGGCGGGATCGGTGGAGACCAGGAGGACGCGGCGGCCGGAGTCGGTGGCTTCGGCATGGCGCAGGGCCGCCGCCGCCGCGCAGGTCGTCTTGCCCACGCCCCCCTTGCCGCCGAAGAAGAGGAACCTCACCCCCTGGCCCCCTCTCCCATCGCCCCCCCACCAACCGGGAGAGGGGGAAGGGAGATCAACCTTCGTCCTCGAATTCCGGCCAGAGGGCGGTATCCGTGGAAACCTCCGTGGAGATGTCCACCCCCACCACCCGCGAGCCCGGCCGCAGACCCGGGGTCTCCTCGCCGCGGGCCTCGCGGATCTCCCGCAGCCGTTCGACGATGTCCTTTTCGGCGGCCGCCATCTCCTCGTCGCTGATCTCGCCGAGCTCGTGCTCCATCTGGAGGGCGAGGAGCTCCTCGCGCAGCCGCCCTTCATCGTTCAGCTCCCGGTCGAGGGCGACGGCGATCTTGTCGAGGACG
Organism: Thermoanaerobaculia bacterium; assembly: GCA_035637095.1. GTDB lineage: Bacteria > Acidobacteriota > Thermoanaerobaculia > Multivoradales > UBA5704 > UBA5704. Next base: position 3,083 of record DASPXX010000081.1, on the reverse strand, counting down.
AACCGCAATCCTCCGAAGATGAGGCGGTCGATGATGACCATGCGGACGGCTATTCCGCTTCCGCCGCGCGCTCCAGCTTCAGACGGATGTTGACGAAGTTGTAGGGCGGCCAGGGTCCCGTGTACTTGAACTTCAAGTTCTCGTACCGGGCGTCGATCTCCTTCACCTTGGCGTCGAAGTCGGTCTCGCGGTTGCGGGCGACCAGGAAGGCGGCGTTCAGGATCATCTTCTCGCCGATCGGCTTGTTCGCCCGCGAGGCGACCGAGACGCTCCCCAGGGTGTTGAAGATGTCGTTGACCAACTGCTCCGAGCGCTGCTGCAGCAGCGAGTCGACGAGCCGGCCGTACTGCATGCGGGCGAAGTAGGTGGACCCGCGCTGGGACGAGATCTCCTGGCGCAACAGGCGGAGGTTCTCGTCGTCCTTCTCGATCTCCCGGATGATGATCTCGGGCTCCCAGAGGACCTTGACCCCGAACTCCACCTTGTCACGCATCTTGACCAGGACGTCCCGGAAGGCGTCGTAGGCGGTGCGCAGCAGCTCGACGATGTCCTCGGAGGTCTTGAACACGGTGCTGAACGACATCGGGAGCACCGTGAAGTCGCGCATCACGACCTCGTTGACCCGCTCGTGGGCGAGCACGTTCTCGCGCGTCGGATCGTAGACTTCCAGCGGAGTGTCGGAGACGACCGCGGCGATGTCCTTGTAATTGACGGTGTGAACGTCGGCCGGCTCGCCGCCGATGCCGATCGGGCCGAAGCGGAGCGATTCCGTCGTCTGGATGATGCAGTAGACGTACTTGCCGCTGTCGGCCGGGCTCTCCCGCGGCTCCTCGAAGGTCCGGAAGGGGAGCGGCGCCTCGCGAGGCGGTTTGGCCGGAGCCTTCCGGGCTGCCGGAGCCGCGGCCTTGCGCGGCGGGGCGGCAACCTTTTTTGCCTTCTTCGCCGAGGTCTTCTTCGGGGCGGGTTGATCCGTCTTCTTCATCGGGCCCTCCCTTCGAGCTGACGCCGGACCTCCGCTTCCAGCTCCTTCGGCACGCATGGCTTGGTGACCACCGAGTCACAGCCGGCCTCCAACGCCTTCTCGTGAGCGCTCGCCAGAGCGTGGGCGGTGAGCGCCACCACCGGGATGGAGCGGGTGCGCTCGTCCTGCTTGAGCCGGCGGGTCGCCTCCCAGCCGTCGATCTTGGGCAGGGAGAGATCCATCAGAATGACGTCGGGCAGGAGCTCGAAGGCCTTGTCCAGCGCCTCCTGGCCGTCCGCGGCCGTGGCCACCCGGAACCCGTGGAACTGGAAGTACTCCGAGTAGATCTCGCGTCCATGGTCCACGTCGTCCACGATCAGCACCAGAGGAGGCAGAGTCGCGGCCGGATCGGATTCTCGAGTCATCATTTCCTCGTACGACGGGGGAGGTATAGGGTGAACGTCGAACCCTCTCCCAGCCGGCTGGCCAGGGTGATGCGTCCGCCCAGGATCGTCGCCAGGCGGCGGCAGATGGACAGTCCCAGCCCGGTCCCGCCGTGCCGCTTGGCGTACGAGCTGTCCGCCTGGCCGAACGCCTCGAAGATCGTCTTCTGGTTCTCCTCGGAGATGCCGATGCCGGTGTCCGCCACCGCCACCGAGGCCTCTTCGTCTGCCGCATGGTAGTCGAGGACGATGGAGACCGACCCCTCGGGGGTGAACTTCAGGGCGTTCGACAGCAGGTTCAAGACGATCTGCTTGACCTTCTGCCGGTCGGTCCGCAGCTCGGGCAGGAGCGGCGGGATGCTGCGCGTCACCACGAGGGTCGTGCCGGCGATCAGCGGCTCGACCTCGGCCATCACCTCGTCGACGAGATCCGGCAGCACCACCTTCTCCACCTGGAGCGGCAGCTTGCCGGCCTCGATCCGCGCGATGTCGAGCAGGTCGTTGATGATCGACAGCAGGTGGCGGGCGTTCGAATCGACGCGGCCGAGCTTCTCCCGCTGGGCGGAGCTCATGTCGCCCGAGACTCCCTCGAGCAGCAGGTGGGTGTAGCCGATGATGGCGTTCAAGGGGGTGCGCAGCTCATGGGAGACGTTGGCCAGGAACTGCGACTTGGCCGCCGAGGCCTGCTCGAGCTGGAAAGCCTGGCGGCGCAGCAGCTCGTTCTGGTCGGCGAGCTCCGCCGTGGCCAGCCGCACCTTCTCGCGCAGCTCCTCGGAATGGCGCTTGACCTGCTCGTAGAGCTGCGCCTTCTCCACCGCGTCCGTCAGGTCGTGGAGGATGGTCACCACCGCGGCCTCCTCGCCGCGCTGCGAGCTGACCCGGCCGGAGATCGCCTCGACGGGCACGGTCGCTCCGCTCTCCGGGTCGACCAGGGTGAGCTCGCCGCGCCAGTGGCGCGACGGTCCGGCGAGGATGTTGGTCGACACGAACGAGGTGAACACCGCGTCGTTGGCCCGCACCCGGCGCTCGGCGTCCGCGCTGCTCGCGCCGGAGCCGACGGTGAACATGCGTTCCGCCGGCGGGTTCATCAGCACGATGTTGCCCGCCGGGTCGGTCACCAGGATGGGGTCGACCACCGAGTTGAGGATCAGGTCGAGCCGGTCGCGCTCGGCCCGCGTCTCGACCTCGGCGGCGCGCAGCTTGCGGTAGTTCTCCTCGATCTCCTCGCTCGCCCGGCGCAGGTCGGTGACGTTGCGCAGAATCGACACCACGCCGGCTTCGCCGAGGCGGATCTTGACCGGCGTGGAGAGCACCTCGAACAGGAGGTCCTGGCCGTCGGTGGGATCGACCAGGAGGAGCTCCTTGCGGGAGGCCTCCGCCCCTTCGGCATTGAACAGGGCCGCCGAGAACAGCATGTTGTTGAGCGCCACGGCGCGCCGCCGGCCCTCGCTCTTCTGGTCGTCGGCGGTCAAGAGCATCTCGGCGCCGGCGTTGGCCATCAGGATGCGGCCGTCGGCGTCGGTCAGGAGGATCGGATCGGTCACCGCGTTGATGATGCCGAACAGCCAGCTGCGCTCCCGCTTGTGCCGCCGTTCGTCGAGCTGGGCGCGGCGGTACCAGAGGGAGACCAGGCGGACCCCCAGCATCTCGGCCGCCCAGCGCACGTCCTCGCCCAGGGG